>JAZRNG010000082.1:0-24817 GCA_045648065.1 Acutalibacteraceae bacterium
GATCGCAATAGCCATCGGAGCTTCCGTAACTGTATCCATAGCAGCAGTCATAATAGGAGTATTGAGTGTAATTTTCGACGTGAGCTTCGTCGAAATATCAATATCCTTGGGCAAAATGTCCGATTCAGCAGGTATAAGAAGTACGTCGTCAAACGTAAGACCTTCTTTACCAAATTTCTCATCAAAAGTCATTCAAAATCCTCCTCAACTATAGTGATTTTTTAAATTATTTTATTATAACGTGTATTTTGTGAAATTGCAACGATTATTTAAACATTTTTTTGAAAATATCAAAGAAAATATTATATTGACCTTTCTTTTTTCTGATTATATAATTAAACAGGAGGCGATGATATGTTTAACGGAAAAATGAAAGCGGTTACATTCAGCTTTGATGATGCGGTTTTGCAGGATGTGCGAATGGTTGAACTGATGAATAAATACAATCTGAAGGGTACTTTTAATCTGAATTCAGAGCTTCTGGGCACGGGAAATTTCCTGACGATCAATTCGCAGAGAGTAGCTCATTATAAGCTCAGAGCTGAGGATATAAAGGATGTCTATGCGGGGCATGAGGTCGCTGTGCATACGCTCACGCACCCGAATCTGAGAAATCTCAGCGAAGAAGAAATCATCCGTGAGATAGAAGAGGACAGGAAAAATCTCGAAAAGCTTGTCGGATACGATATAGTCGGAATGGCTTACCCTTACGGAGCTGTGGATAAGAGAGAAATTGAAATCATAAAAAACAATACGAAGATACTTTATTCACGTACGACAAAGGATACTGACAGCTTTGACCGTCAGGAAAATCTGCTTGACTTGATGCCAAATGTACACTATACAAACTTTGAAAGACTGTACACACTTGCGTGTCGTTTTATCGAAATACAGCCTGACGAGCCGCAGATATTTTACATCTGGGGACACTCATACGAAATGGATAAAGACAGTACATACTGGAAGCAGGTTGAGGACTTTTTTAAGTTCATATCAAACCGTGACGACATTTTTTACGGAACAAACAGAGAGGTACTGCTATAAAAATAAGCATAGCACTTTACGGGTGCTATGCTTCTCTTTTTTATTAAAACAGTCCTGCTTCTTTGCCGTTCTTATTGTGCTGTGCAAGGGTACTTGCATAGTAGAAATTTTCTCCTGAAGGATCGGTCAGAAAGTAAGTGTAATCAGTATCAGCAGGGTTGACGGCGGCATTGATTGCCTTTATGCTCGGATTGCAGATAGGTCCTGCAGGAAGACCATTGCAGTAGTATGTGCTGTAAATGTCAAGATAGTGTCTGATCTCATCGCTCTGTTCTTCAAGAGGTAAAGCCTTTCCGTCAGGCCCTTTTTTATAGCCGAGGTAGTCACCGAGCTTCTGTGTGATATAAAAGGTTGTAACGTCACTCTGAAGCTTCGGGAAGGAAGAGGATTTCAGTCTGTTGTGGAAGACGGAAGATACATTTGCACATTCTGCGATATCCTTGTCACATTCCATCTGAATGACGGAAGCGAGCGTCAGCATCTCATCGAGTGTATAGCCGAGATTTTCTGCCTTTGCTTTGATTTCAGGAGTGACTTTTTTATTGAAATTGTCGATAAACTTTTTTAATACGGATTTTGCATCTGAATTGAGATAGAACTCGTATGTGTCTGCAAAAACGTAACCCTCAAGAAGGAAAATTCTTTCATCGGGATTGTTGATCTCAATTCCTTCATAAGGCTCGTTGCAGACTTTGAGGAATTCATCCTTTGAGCATACACCGTTTTCCTCAAGTCTTTGTGCGATCTGCAAAACGGTAAATCCTTCTGGGAAAGTAACCGTCACGGTATTTTTAACGGTTGTGGTTGAGCTTTTTGTTGTAAGAAACGGAACACCGTCGCCTTTTTCACAGGAAGCGAAGGTAACTGACACGATAATACAACAAAGTAATATGCAAAGAAATTTTTTCATAATTTGAACCTCTTGTGTTTTTATTATTCTGTGCTGTTTATGATACATTAATTTTTATTTCGTGTCAATAAAAGTGTGGTTTATGCAGAAACTAATAGTGGAGGTGAAAAAATGAATAAGAAAAATAAGAAAGAGAATAAGCACCAAAAGCTTTCACCACTTGTAGAGAGCATTGTTGAGGAGTGGGAAGCTGCAGAAGAAAACGATGTTTTTGATGTTTTGGGCAGCTATACGGGTATGGCTGAGGATGGCGGAAGACCTATCCAGGATGCAGACGATTTATAAAAAATCAGGGTGGTTGATACCACCCTGAAGCTGTATTATTTATTGATTTTGTAAATCTGTGATGCACTCCATGCCATAATCAGACCGAATGAAACCATCATCAGAACATTATGAAGCATATTCAAACTGAAGAAGTTCATGTATTCGACGGAGCCGATGAACATATATGCAACAAAAATATAGAACACGAAGCAGGGAAGTGCAGCCGTGCAGAATTTCTGATAAGAAATCTTCTGAAGTGTGATACCGTATTTCTTCGCAAGTAAGGCTATGATCAAAGCTGTAACGACCACGGAGATGATGATTGCGACGATCATATATGTTGATTTTGATTCGTCAAAGCGTTCGATTACGGGACGTACGATGCTTATTCCGATCATACCTACGAAGCCGAGTAAAAAGGTGAGCACGTCAGAAACTTTAGCAGGAATCTTTTTGAATGCAACTTCCTGACAGTCACCCTTTGGCTTAAGGTTGACAAGGAAAGCCGTAATGATACCGCCTGCGATGAAGCCTGTGAAGAACTCCCAGAGTGACCACGGTGCGAATGTTTCGGGGAAGGGATTTCCATTAAGCATATGATAGCCGCCGTCTCCGAAGTAGAAGAAAAGGTCAGCGACAGTTATCGCTATCGCAAAAGCTGAGCAGGTGACTAAACCTGTTGCGGCAGCTCTCTTATCTTTGATGATAAACCTTGTGGTGAGTAAAACAGCGATTGCACTGACAGCGGATGATATGGTCATAATTTCCTGGAAGTAGTTTCTTCCTGCAAAGCTTGTTCTGCCGAGAGCTTCTTCCGTGAATTTCTTAGCCCATGAATCGTTGTCAAAGTGCTTCATAAACACTTCATAAGCACTGCCTTCAATGCCTGCTTTTCTAAGGTCATCGACAAAGATTTTTGCTGATTCGGGCTGAACAAGATTGAGAATCCAGTGTGAAACAGTTGCCATTGAAATGTAGTAGACGGCAAAGAATACTGCGACGAGAATTATTACGTGGTAAAACTTCCACTGCTTGTCGCTGAAACCTCTGCCCAATAAAACTCCGAAAATCGATGCAAGACCAAAGCCGAGACACAACATCATAAATACGCCGGACCACGGTGAAATGTAGGCAAAACCCTCGTCGAGATCAAGCACACCCGTAATCTGACTGAGCAGAGTACCCCAGGCGGGTACGGTAATCATAAATGAAAGGGCTGTAAGTGAAGTCCAGGTAAGGTTCATCTTTTTTCTTTCACCGATTGCTGCGGTGATGAAAAGGATGAAAACGATACCTGCATTGAGAAGACCCCACGATGAACCCCAACCGTGAGTTCCTCTTACCCTCCAAAGAAAGCCCATAAGTAAAGCTCCTATGAGGACGATGACTGATTTACTTAAAAAGGATTGCTTTGCACGTTCCTGCATAATTGTATCCTCCTGTCAATTATTTGTTAGATTATAGCATGTTTTTCAGAGTATGGCAACTATCTGTTTTATTGACAAAGACACTCAGGTATAGTATAATTTCATAGGTATTAAAGCATAGAATTTGAAGTGAGGTAATGTTTTATGAATATAGCTGTTGTTCTTGCAGGCGGTTCAGGTAGCCGTATGGGTATGGTTGACAGACCGAAGCAGTTTATTGATATTTACGGCAAACCTGTAATTATCCACACACTTGAAGCTTTTGAGATAAATGAAAAAATTGATGCTATCTGCGTAGTATGTGTCAAAGAGTGGCAGGATGATCTTGCACTCTGGCTCAAGGAGTATGACATCCGCAAGGTACGCTGGATTGCGAATGCAGGTGCATCAAGACAGGAGTCTTCACTCAATGCACTTGACGCTGTCAAGGAGGTCTGCGGTGATGATGACTATGTAATCATTCACGATGCGGCAAGACCGCTTGTTTCTCAGAAAATTATTAATGAGAATATTACGAAAGTACGTGAGTTTGGTGCCTGTGATACAGTCGTACCTGCACACGATACTATCATCAGAAGTGTCGACGGTGAGTCACTTGACTCCATTCCTGCACGTAAGGAGCTTTATATGGGTCAGACTCCTCAGTCATTTAAGTATTCAATCGTAAGAAAGGCTTATGATGACTACTTCGCTCTTCCTGAAAATGAACGTCCTGAAATGACGGATGACTGCGGACTTGTACTCGCTGCAGGCGTTAAAATCGGAATGGCTATGGGCGATAAGCTTAATATGAAAATCACAACTATGGAAGACTTGCTTCTCGTTAAGTCGATTGTAAGAACAGGCAGATAAGCTGACCTGACGAATTTAGGAAGGATGACGCATCTTGTTCGCTAAAAGTTATAAAATAACCGAACCGAAAAGATTTGAAATTTTTGTCGAAGATATTCAGAATAAAGACGTACTTGTCCGTCCGGAATATCTCGCTGTCTGTAAGGCAGATATCCGTTACTACCTCGGCAACAGAAGCCTTAACGTGCTTAAAAGAAAGTTTCCGATGAGCCTTATACACGAGGCTACGGGTGTCGTAGTCAAGGATAAAAGCGGAAAGTTTGCTCCCGGACAGAGAGTTGTTATGTTACCTTGCCGGAAGGCAGATGATTGCGACGGTACAAAGTGTGACGAGTGTGTAAGAGATAATCCGCATCTGCTTGATAACTACTGTCCGGAGTCGAAATTCTGTTCAAGTAATTTTGACGGCTTCAGCAAGGAGCTTATGGATATCAGTACTGATTATCTTGTACCCATTCCTGATGAAGTAGGTCCTGAGGCTGTCTTCTCAGAGCTTATTTCTGTAGGTTGCTGTGCTTTACGCCGTGCAGGACTTGATAAATCAAACGCACCTAAAAATATCGCCGTATGGGGCGACGGAATTATGGGGTATATCATAGCTCTTGTCGCAAAATACAGCCTTGAATGTGAAGTTGATGTGATCGGTCTTAGCAAGGAAAAGCTCGCTGAGTTTGATTTTGCAAATATCTACTATGCCAATGACATCGAAGATTTACCTCGTATGACGGTTGCTATCGAAGCTGTAGGCGGTAATCCGTCAGGAAGTGCGGCAAATCAGGCTATCGACAAGCTTTACTCGGGCGGTAAGCTCATCCTCTGCGGTGTAGCTAATGACAATATTCCGCTCAATACAAGAATGGTGCTTGAACACGGTCTGTCGATCCGCGGTACTACACGAAGCACGAGATGTGACTTTGAACAGGCACTTGAACTTCTCAGGATCGAAGGCTTCAGAGAAAGAGTGCTCAAACTTCTTCTCTCAACTGTTGAGGTCGATGATATCAAGAAGTACTATGCTGTTTTTGAGAAAGAGTCTAAGTCAACAGCACTCGGCAAGAACATTATGAAAATTTCATTTTAAAAATTAAACGGATATAAGGTTCTGACCTTATATCCGTTATTTTAGTTTTGTTAAGTTTTTTATGTAATTGATAATTGCTTTTGCAGAGTTTTCAGGGACGTCGATTACGTTTTCTGCTTCTTTCATATTTTCAAGGTAATGTGCATCTGAGTCAACGAAAACCGTAGCACCTTCAAGTATCGGGTGCATACTGATGAGAGTATTTCTGTCGGCATCAGCGGTCATTTCAACTGCATTGAATCCCATATCCTCAGTAATCATACCGAGATTTGAAAGTACGCTGTATGAATTTCTGTCGATGTGGGCAGGGTAGCATACTCCACCGTAGTTTTCGACAGTAGTGCATACGTCACTAATACTGATCGAACTTGCGAGAGTAAGGAGCTTTTTCTGACTGCCGATGACGTTGTCATACTCGTCCATTATAAGCTGTTCACCGAAAATCTCAGGACGGTTTTTTACGTCAGGCATAGTGGAAAGCACATAATCGGAAAATTTCATCGCACTTTCAACGTCGGGGAAAAGACAGACAACGTGAACTTCCTCTGAGGTGCAAAGCTCCATACCGGGTATTACGGTTATTCCGATCTTTTCACCCGCTTTTATGGCGGAAGCACAGTTTTCACAGGTGTTATGGTCTGTGAGTGCGATTATGTCGAGTCCGAGCAGCTTTGACATATTGACGAGATTATACGGTGTCATATCGCTGTCTCCGCAAGGGGAGAGACATGAGTGCGTGTGAAAGTCATAGTAAAGCTTCATTTTATATCAACTTTGAAATGGCGGCCGCCATCTGATATGAATTTTTATCAGTCTGAAGGATTATGACATCGTTCTGCTTTGCTCTGCCCAACGCATCATTATCAAGTGCAGCGTTTTCGGTGAGTACAATACAGGCGACATCCGCAAGTACGGCTACACCCACGGAGTTGATGTTGCCCATAACCGTAAGCCAGACATCTCCTTCATTAGCACGTGACATTACCCAGCTCAGCAGGTCACCGCAGTAGCAACCGCTTACTTTTTTATCCAAATTTTCACCGCAAAGCACTCTGAGATTTAATTTTTCAACAAGCTCTTTTACGTCCATTTCAGTTTCTCCTCGTCAATACCTCTGAAAGGTACAGGTATAAGTTTATCAATTTCATTCTCTGCCAACTCTTTTGAAGCCATTTCGTTCTTGATTCTGAAGATGCAATCATTGACACTTGCGTATCCTCTTACAATGTCTTCTGCAAGAGCACGGCAGGTGGGTGCACCGCAGGTACCGCAATCAAGACCGGGGAAGCTTTTCACCATTTCTGAAACCTGATTCATAAGCTTCATTGAATCTGTTACGTTATCAGCCAGTTTAAGTACGGAGAGAGGCTCAAGCGGATAATCCCAACCGAGTTCTTTCGGGATTTCACTTTCAATGTGATTGCAGGAAACAGGAAGATATTTTTTTAAAGCGGTAAGGCGTGTCTTTGCAACAAATGTGTTCGCAACCGTAAGGCAACCGCCTACGCAACCGCCCGTACAGGCATTGAGCTCGATGAACTCAATATCGTTAAGCTTTTCGTCTTCTACCTCTTCGAGAATCTGTATTACATTTTCAATACCGTCAGCAGCTATGTATTTTTCGCAAAGTGATGCAGAAGCTTCACCGCCGCTTGCTGCCCAACCGACACCGATTTTTCCTGATTGTTCAAGAGCTTTGAGCTGTTTTTCATCAAGCTTATCCATTTTCTGTAAGAGAAGCGGATAAATTTCGCTCATAGCTATTGCTCCGTTAACGTCAGAGCTGTTGGCAGCAAGAGGTGACTTGATAGCCGTTATCTTTGCAGGGCAGGGAGTGATGAAGAATACACCGATGTCTTCGTCAGCGAGTCCTGTTTTTTCTCTTGTCTCCTGACGGGCAAGTCTTGCGGACTCATCCATCGGAGTTTTCAGAGTGATCATATTGTCAATAAGCTCCGGATATCGGACTCTGATGAGTCTTATGACCGCAGGACAAGCCGTTGAAATAACGGGCTTTGTAAGATTCTGCGTTTTAAGCATTTTTCTCGTCGCATCAGAAACGATTTCCGCACCTTTTGCGACTTCAAAAACGCTGTCAAAACCAAGCTCTAAAAGTGCCGTAAGCACGTAGTTGACGTCATCCAGATTGTTGAACTGACCGTAAAGCGACGGTGCAGGTAAAGCTATTTTGTATTTATATGCTTCAATGTCGGAAAGAGGGTCACTCATAGCTGTTTTGGCATGGTGAGGGCAGATACGTATACATTCTCCGCAGTCGATACATCGTTCGGATATGATAGTTGCCTTACCGCGACGTACACGGATTGCCTGAGTAGGACAGCGTTTAATACAGTTCATACAGCCCAGACACTTGTCTTTATTCAGACTAACTGAATGAAACACAGTACTCATTTTTCTCCTCCTTTTAGGATTTTTTAGTAATTATTTGTTATAGATCTTAAGTGTGATTGTTGTACCTACACCGATTTCGGTCTCTATAGACATTTCATCGGTATATTTTTTTATGTTCGGCAGACCCATACCTGCACCGAAGCCGAGTGAACGGACATTTTCGGGTGCAGTTGAGTAACCTTCCTGCATTGCGAGTTCAACGTCAGGAATACCGGGACCCTTATCGGCAAGGATGACCTCAATGCATTCGGGCGTTATGGTCGCATCGATTACACCGCCTTCTGCGTGAATAACCATATTGATTTCTGCTTCGTAGACGGCTATTGCCACATTTCTTACGAGTGATGCATCGAAACCGAGATCTTTCAGAGAACGCTTGAGTTTACCTGATGCTTCACCGGCACAGGTGAAATCATAGGCATTGACATCATAATGAAGTTTTACTTCTTCCATTATTTTCCGCTACCTCCTCTGAGTCCTTTTGCGTAAAGGCGACCGCAGGAAGTGAACATCTCGAGATCTGTCTTGATAAGGACGATTTCACGGTCTTCTGCAAGGTTGATCATGCTGAGGTCAGGGGACTTACCTCTGACGAAAACGATACATTTCATATCCATCATTTCTGCAGTTCTGACAACCTGTGGATTTACAAGACCTGTCAGAAGAACAGCTTGTTCTTTAACATATGCGAGCACGTCACTCATCATGTCACTGCCGCAAGCTTTGTACACTTCACGGTCAAGAAAGTCTTCACCGTAAACTATTGTACCTTCAAGAATATCAACAATTTCTTTTACTGTCATTTTTTAACCCTCCATGAGAATTATTACATTATATGATAACACATATAACGGTAAAAATCTACATAAAAATCTGATAAATTTACTAAAAAATGTGAAAATTCAATGAAATATTGATTGGGTATGTTTTGGAATGCAAATTCGGGTTTGTCGGGGTGAACCCCGAGAAGTAATAAATAAGAAGTAATAAGTAAAAATCGACAACCTTCTGTCGAAGATTGTCGATTTTTGGCCCGCCCGAAGGGATAAATTGCCGCGGCTTCGCCTTGTACTTTCGTCCTTGTGGCGTAGCCACTTCGGACTTCGCACCTAACTTTTGCCAATCAATCAAGGCGAAGCCTTGTATATCATCAATTCCGTCGGAATTGCATATCATCAACACGCAGTGTTGCATCTCATCAAGCCGCAGTTAATACAGCCTTCGGCTGATGATATGCGCCTACGGCGATGATATACACGCTAAAGCGTGATGATATGCCAAGCCTGCGGCTTGGATAAAAAAAGAAGTAACTTTTGGTAGACAAAAGTTACTTCTTTTTTGGCCCGCCCGAAGGGATTCGAACCCCCGGTCTTCAGAATCGGAATCTGCTGCATTATCCAGCTATGCTACGGACGGTTATATGATTATCGGACTGTCAGGAAGTATATCACACTTTTTGATTTTCATCAATATGTTTGTCAATTAATTTTCAGATAATACAAAACAAGCCTGATATACCGTCAGGCTTGTTTTATTGATAACCGTATTAGTTTGGAAGTTTACTGATTGTCAGATGTTTCTTTTGCTTTCTTAGTTTTTGCGATAAGCCTCTTTGTGATAACACCTGCGACAAGCGTGAAAACAATGATGACCACTACAGGTATTGCGACGACCCATGGCTTTTCGCCTACATTTTTTAGTGCATAGCCGAAAAACGTATATACGACAGCAAGAGGAAGCGTTCCGAGAAATGAGCCTATCATATATTTTTTATATGATATTCCCATAGCTCCGAAAAGAAGACTTGAAAGGTCACCCGGTAAAAGTCCCGAAAGTTTTATGGCGAAAGTCATTTCTGTTTCGTTGGCACCTGCAAAGTCATCGATTTTTTTAATAGCCTTAAATTTTTTCTTGAGCGTATCAACCATACCTGAGCCTGTGAACCTGCCGAGCAGGTAAGGGATAGACAGGCTTAAAAAGACGGAAATTATATTTACAAGCAGTGCGACCCATACGTTTGGGATGACATAGGCACAGACTGAAAAAACGACAGCCGGAGGAAAAACGAGAGCGAAGGACTTTACAACAGAAAACAAAATGAATCCTACGGAGAGTACAAGCGTTCCACCTGTTATTTTTTCAGCTATCTCAGGAATGTTTGTGACCTTGATATTATATTTCTGCGTAAGGAAAATGCTGAACACTACCATAGCAATCATAAATATGCCTGAAGCGATCTGCAATACTTTTATGAGTTTATTGTAATTTTTCACAGCCATAAAAACTCTCCTTTGCTGTATTATGAATTAATTATAATGAAAATTTTCGATTTAATCAATAAAAACGGCGGATTTTGTCAAAATAAAATTATTCTGACTTTCTGAAAGTCTTAATTAATTCTGATTGACTTTTTAAAAGAAATAATATAGAATGTTATATGTATATATGGCGAAGGTTCTCAATTAATATTTATCAAGGAAAGGTGATAAAATGAAAACATTAACGAAAAGACTGATCTCTTTTGCTCTTGCGACTGTTCTTGTGATGAGTACTTTTGTTTTCTCAGCTTCAGCTTCATCAGCGGTTATTGAAGTTTCAGTTGACAAGTCAAACTGTCTGCAGGGTGAAAAAGTTGTAGCGACAGTTTATTTCCCGGCAGCATATGATAAGGCAGCTGCACTCGATATGGAGCTTACTTACGACAAGTCCAAGATTGAACTTGTCAGCCTTGAAAAAGGTGTAGGTCTTGTAAATGCACTTGAAGCTCAGCAGAACGGCAGCGTTTACTCTGAGGGTACAAAAACAGCCGGTAAGATAGTCTGGTCTCTTGCAGGTAGTAACAACTACGATTTCAAGGGTGTTTTTGCAGTAGTTACGTTCAAGGTAAGACAGACTGCGACTAACGGACAGACAAACCTTGATCTCAAAGTCAAGAGTGCATCCAACTCAGGCTACGTTGACATCACATCACAGGTTACGACTAAAGGTGTAGCTTTTGAAATCGTACGTAACTCAGCAAAGGACTTTGAATATAAGCTCAATGGTGACAAGACAGGCTACATCATCACAAAGTATAACTGTGCTACAGTAGCTGATCTTACTGTCCCTTCATATCACGAAGGTCTTCCGGTCCTCGGAATTGATGATCAGGTCTTCTATAATCACGGTGAACTTGTTAATGTACGCCTTCCTGAACACCTGACATATATCGGAGACAGTGCTTTCTATGCTTGTACAAAGCTTAAGTCAGTATATATTCCTGATACTGTTGAGTCAATAGGTGAGTCAGCATTCTTTAACTGTAAGGCACTTATGAGCATTGACCTTCCTCTCGGTCTTAAGGAAATCAAGAAAAGCGCTTTCTACTCATGCTATTTCATCGAGCAAGTGGAAATTCCGTTCTGTGTTGAAAAGATCGGTGATACAGCATTCTACAACTGTATATCTCTCTGCAAAGTGAAGATTTCAAAGAATACTACTTCTATCGGAAACGGTGCTTTCGGTATGTGCAATGCAAACAAAGGCATTGAATTTACCACTGTGGACGGTAATACATATCTTGAAAATCTCATTGATACTGATTACGATAAATCTACTGTTAAAATCGTAAAGGATCTTTCTCTCGGAGAGGTTTCAGAGGTTGAAGCTAAGGTTGAGTACACAGGTGCTCCGATTGCACCGGAAGTTTCAGTAACTCTTGATAGCGGTGACACCGTAACAGAGGGTACAGACTACAAGGTGGTTTACGTAGAAAATGTAAGAATCGGTACAGCTAAGATTTACGTAGTAGGTACAAACGGTTACGGCGAAGGCTATGTGATTGACTTCGAAATTTTCTGTGAACACGCTTCAGTCAATAAGATAATGAACCAGAAACCGACATGTACAGCAGACGGTATTTACAAATGCAGATGTAACCACTGCGGATATATCTACGATGAAGTTATCGAAGCGAAAGGACATCCGTCAGGTGAATGGGTGTACGATAAGCGTCCTACATACAACGCTACAGGTATCAAGCATAAGGTATGCAGCGTCTGCGGAAAGTCATATGAACTCAACACGGTTGCAGAAAAGGTAGTACCCGATGTCGATCTCGACGGTAAGGTTAACTCAGCCGATGCTCTTGTTATCCTTCAGACTGCTGTAGGTAAGGAAGTTTACATCGCTCCTCAGGGCTTGTTCAATGCTGACCCGAATGCAGACTCGAAAATTAATTCATCCGATGCACTTATTGTACTTCAGATATCAGTAGGTCTTATCTGATGATTAAATAATCCCAAAATGGAATGGCACTCTGAAAAAGTTTCAGAGTGCCATTTTTTCTATTGTACTATTTTGCATTTTGTGGTAAAATACTTTTATCTATTGCTAAAAGAAAGCAGGGGATTTTTAAATGAACTTTAAATTGCTGAAAAACGGCGTAGGCTACGGTGTCGGAGCTATTGGCCTTGACCTGAGTTACGGTATGTTTTATTCGTTCCTTTCAATCTATCTTGCAAAGGTGCTTGGAATAAAACCTGAGTTTCTTCTTATTGTTACACCGCTCGCAAGACTCTGGGACGGTATCAATGACCCGATGATGGGTTCTATCGTTGACCGTTGTAACAGTAAAATGGGTAAATACCGCCCGTGGATTCTCAGAGGTGCTATTCTTAACGCTGTTGTATTGGCTTTACTTTTCAATAATCCCGGAATTCCGACGAATTCTCCGTGGATGCTCGTTTATGTTGCTGTTTTCTATGTGCTTTGGGGTATGACCAATACTCTTGCGGATATCCCTTACTGGTCAATGATTCCTTCAATGGCAACAGGTGAGAAGGACAGAAACCTTATCTCAACAGTTGCACGTGCTTTTTCGGGTCTCGGACAGGGTATTATTACTATCCTTACTCCGATTATGATTCCACTTCTTGCAGGTGTAGCTAAGGATGACTTCGATAGGCTCCCGCAGGGTGTGCTTAAGGAAGGCTTCGGCAAGTGGTCTATAATCGCTGCAGGACTCCTTGTTGTATTTGCTCTGATATGCGTAGCTGTCACAAAGGAGAAAAATGTAATACACAACGATGAGAAGTTCTCTTTCAAAAATGCTCTCAAAGTAATAAAGCAGAATGATCAGCTTCTTATCTTCATGCTTTTTGCGATGATCTCAAACGCAGGCTTCTATATGACATCAGGCATCAGCGCATTCTACTTTGAAGAAGTTGGCGGCGGTCTTGCAAAACTGGGGACATTCAATCTTATGGGTACAGTCGGTTCGGTGCTTGGTATCCTCGTAGTGCCGATCTGCTCAAAGTTTATGAATAACCGTTCGATTTATAAGCTCTCGCTTCTTATGGCTGCGGCAGGCTACACAGGTATGGCGATCATCGGCTACGGTTTTGGCGGCAATGTTATCGGCCTCGGACTTTGCTACATTGTAACTTCACTCGGTACTGCAAGTATGTTCGTTAACCAGACGGTTATGCTCGCAGACTGCGTTGACTATGGCGAATACAAGCTCGGCAAGAGAAATCAGAGCCTTACTTTCTCAATGAAGGGCTTCCTTCAGAAGATGGCATACACAATTCAGAGTATCATCATGTACGCTTCATTTGCGCTTACAAGCTATGACTTCAGCGGTGAAAATGCAGATACTGCAGTTGTAACTGATTCAGCAAAGAGTGCAATATCATTTATGATGTTTATCGTGCCTCCCGTGATGATGATTATCTCACTCATTATATTCTCAACTAAATTCAAAATACACGGTGAATTCAAACAGAAGATCCTTGATGAAGTTGCAAAACGTCATGAAAGCTGATTAATGATAGGAGTTGTTCATTTTGAAAAAGATTGTCTATTTCTCGCACGGTCTCGGCGCAAACGGAATAGAAACCTTTCTTGTAAATGTTCTCGAAAAACTCGACAAAACAAAATATGATGCAACCGTAGTGGTTGCGATTGATGAGGGTGCAGACAGTCTTCACGAGCAGAAGGTGCTTGATATGGGAGTGAAGGTTGTGCGAATGGGCGACCTTGATTCAATCTTTAAAAAATTTGCCTATTTTATGAGAATAAAGAAATTTCTTAAGAAAGGCAAGTTTGATATAGTTCATGCAAATATGGATCTGCTTAACGGTATACCGCTGTATTTTGCGAAAAAAGCGGAGATTCCGATACGCATCTGCCATGCGCACAATTCGAAAAGCCAGTATAACCCGAACGGTTTACTTGCTCCATTGAAAAAGGCGGTGCAGAAGACATATTGTACTGTGATGAAAAAGCTTATTGTTTCATCATCAACAGATTTTGTTGCTTGCTCAGATGTTGCGGGAAGTTATTTCTTCGATTCTCGGAAGTATGAGCTGATTTACAACGGAATCCGTACTGAAAATTTCAGTATGCCTGATGATTTTGACAGGGATGAATATGCTGAGAGTCTTGATTTTACCGGTGATGAAAAAGTCAGACTGATAAGCGTAGGCAGAATTTCAACACAGAAAAATCCTGAGTTTGCACTTGAAATTGCAAAGGAATTAAAATCAATCAGAAATGATTTTCTCTATATCTGGGCAGGTGACGGAGATCTTGCCGAAATGTTTGAAGAAAAAATCAAAACTCTTGACCTGGAAGAAAACGTGGCTATGGTTGGTATAAGAACGGATGTACCGCAGCTTCTTAACTGTTGCGATGTGTTTTTAATGCCGTCACTCTTTGAGGGACTTCCGTTTTCACTTGTTGAGGCTCAGGCGGCAGGTCTTAGGTGTGTAGTTTCTGATGTTGTGACAAAGACAGCGGATATAGGTCTTGTCAATTATTTCTCACTTGAAAAAAGTGCGAAGGAATGGGCAGAGGAAATCAATCGTGTTCTCGAAGCTCCTGTGCCGAAAAAAGATGAAGAAAAAGCAAAGCTCTTCGATGTTTCGAATACGGTGAAGCAGCTTGAAGAAATTTACGATAAATAAACAAAAACTCAGAAAGGAGTGGCATAATGAGCAGAAAAAAGTGGATAGTCAATAATTGCGATAAAGAAGTCGCAACTCTTATTGCCGAAGAGCTGAATCTCAGCCCGTATGCTGCTCTTATTGCTTCAGCACGAGGTGTGAAAACGGTAGAAGAGGCTGAAGAATTTTTTGGAATCAACGAGCCTGTCTGTGCAGATCCGTTTGATTTCCCTGATATGTATAAAGCGGTAAAAAGAATAAAAACAGCACTTGATAATTTCGAGAGAATCGCTGTCTACGGTGACTACGATGCTGACGGCGTTACTGCTACGGCACTTCTTTATTCGTATCTCGAAATGCAGGGTGCAGACGTCGTGTTTGCTGTGCCGAACAGGCATACTGAGGGTTACGGTCTGAACTATAGTGCAATTGATAATATCAGCCGTATGGGTGCGAAACTTATCATAACTGTAGATAACGGTATCAGTGCAGTTGAAGAAGCTGAGTACATACGTCAGCTTGAAATGGATCTGATTGTAACTGACCACCACCTACCGTCAGATGTTATTCCTGATGCGATTGCGGTTGTAGATCCGCACAGAGAAGACTGTATACTTGATTTCAAGGACTATGCAGGTGTCGGTGTCGCATATAAATTGATATGTGCACTCGAAGGAGAGGAAAATGACGTAACGGAGTCTTTCCTTGATCTTGTGACTATAGGTACGGTTGCCGACGTTATGCCACTTAAAGGTGAAAACAGAAGTATCGTCAGAAGAGGAATACAGCTTATAAATGATTCTGACAGAGTCGGTATTCAGGCTTTGACAGAAATCGCAGGGCTTGAGGGCAAAACAATAAAATCGGGTACGGTTGCCTTTGGTATAGCACCGAGGATAAATGCGGCAGGCAGAATAGGTACTGCCGACAGAGCGATAAGACTTCTTCTGAGCGAAGACTATGACGAGGCAACGGCTCTTGCGAATGAAATAAATGATGATAATGTTTCACGTCAGCAGACAGAACAGGAAATTCTTAATCAGGCGGTAGAGATAATAGAATCAAATCCTGAATGGGAATATGAAAGAGTTCTTGTAGTCAGCGGAAAAAATTGGCATGACGGTGTGATAGGAATTGTTGCATCACGTCTTGTGGAAAAATACGGAAAGCCGACGATAGTTATAACTGAAAGCGATGACGATACTGCAAAGGGTTCAGGCAGAAGCGTTGAAGGATTCAGCTTGTATGATGCATTGTGTGCCTGTGCAGACGTGCTTGACCATTTCGGAGGGCATACACTTGCAGCAGGTCTTGGTACTGATACACAGAAAATTCCTGATTTAAGACGTGCGATAAACAGTTATGCTGACAGGTTGGAAACTTTTTATCCGGTGCAGAATATTGACTTTAAAATCAATCCGTCGTGTGTCAATGCAGAGCTGCTTGACGTTATAGAGTCACTTGAACCGTTCGGTGCGGGAAACCCACAGCCCATTTTCGGTCTTTACAATATGACTCTGACGGATATCACTCCTATAGGATCTGGAAAACACCTGAGACTGACATTAAGAAGAGGGGATACTACACTAAGTGCAGTACTTTTCAGAATGACACAGCTTGAGTTTCCGTACGTCGTCGGTGATGTGCTTGATGTGGCTGCATCTTTTGAACCGAATGAATATATGGGACAGATAAGGCTTAACATATTAGTCAGAAATATAAAACTCCATGATATGGATGACGATAAGCTTTTTGACGAAAAAGGAAAATTTGACGATATAATGAGTGGTAGGAATACAGGTCAACTTTCGGCCTTGCCAGACCGTGATTTTATCGCTATGGTGTATAAATTTATCAGAAGTAAAGGCAAATGGCGTTATGACAATGAGGTTCTCTGCAAAAGGTTGGGTCTTAAAGCAGAAGATTATGCAAAGGTATGCGTCGCTGTTGAGGCTCTTTCTGAACTCGGCACACTTGTCCGTGACGGTGACGGCAACCTTACATTGCCTCAGGAAAATATTAAGGTGAATCTTAACGATGCACCTGTGCTCAAAAGAATCAAAGAGTAATAAGTAAAGGGTAATAACAATGTCTGAAGAAAAAATTCTGAATGAAAATCTGAATACTGATACTCAGGCTGAAGATTATATCGATGAAGCTACACTGGAATCGCAGAAAAGTGAGAAATCCGCAGACGGTCTGTTTGAGGATCTGATTTGTGCTGTCAATGAAACGATGGACAAAGAGGATATTGAGTATATCAAGAAAGCTTATGATATTGCAAGAGAAGCTCACGAGGGTCAGTACCGCCGTTCGGGTGAACCGTATATCATTCATCCTGTTCAGGTCGCAAAGATTCTCTACGAACTCGGTATGGACAGCGAGTCTATGATTGCTGCCCTCTTGCACGATGTGGTTGAAGATACTGAACTTACCAAGGAAGATGTGAAAAAAGACTTCGGCGAGGATGTGGCTGAGCTTGTAGAAGGAGTTACAAAGCTCGGCAAAGTACCACTTTTCACTAAGGAGGAACAGCAGGCGGAAAACGTGCGTAAGATGCTTATGGCGATGTCGCAGGATATCAGAGTTATAATCATCAAACTCGCTGACCGTATTCATAATATGAGAACACTTGCTTTTATGAGACCGCATAAAAGACGTGAAAAAGCTCAGGAAACACTTGAAATCTATGCTCCGATTGCACACAGACTTGGTATCCGAGGCGTAAAAGAGGAGCTTGAAGACCTTGCGATCAGTTATCTTGACCCTGTCGCTTACAAGGAAATTCAGAGTTTACTTGAACAGCAACAGACAAAACGCAAGGAGTACCTTGATAATATTCAGAAAAAAATCAATGACCGTATAAAGCAGGTTGTGCCTAACTGCAGTATCACGGGACGCGTGAAGAGTGCTCATGGTATTTACCGTAAGATGTATATGCAGGGCAAGGATTTTGATGAGATTTATGATATATATGCCGTCAGAATCATTGTTGATGATGTAATTGACTGCTACAACTGTCTTGGTATCATTCATGATATGTTCAAATCGATACCGGGCAGATTCAAGGATTACATTTCCACCCCTAAAGCAAATATGTATCAGTCACTTCACACTACGGTTATAGGCGAAGGCGGCATTCCCTTTGAAGTGCAGATAAGAACATGGGAAATGCACCGCACGGCAGAGTACGGTGTCGCTGCTCATTGGAAATACAAGCTCGGAATAAACGGCAAGCAGAAGTTTGAAGAGAAGTTTTCATGGATAAGACAGCTTCTTGAGTCGCAGACTGTTTCCGAAAATCCCGAAGATATTGTTCATACAATTAAAACCGACCTTGTTCAGGAAGAAGTTTTTGTGTTTACGCCCAAGGGTTCGGTTATCAGCCTCCCTGCAGGTGCTACTGTAGTTGACTTTGCCTATGCTATTCACTCAGCGGTCGGCAACAGAATGGTCGGTGCGAAGGTTGACGGAAGGATAGTGCCTATTGACTATGAGGTCAAAACAGGTGAGATTGTCGAGATTATAACTTCCTCACAGCAGGGCAAGGGTCCCAGCAGAGATTGGCTTAAGTTTGTTAAAACAAGCGGTGCGAGAAACAAAATCCGTTCGTGGTTCAAAAAGGAACGTCGAGACGAAAATATTCTCGAGGGTAAGCTTGAGGTTGAACGTGAGTTCAGACGTAATTTCATAAGACTCAATGATGAAGATTATGAAAAGTTTATCACGATGATAGCACAGCGTCAGCGATTCACGACAGACGAGGATTTCTACGCTGCGATCGGTTACGGCGGTGTATCTCTTAATAAGATGATGCCGCACATCAAGGACGAGTATGTCAAAATGTTCAAACAACCCGAGGCAGAGCAGGAAGATGTTATTAAGGTTACAAAACCTGCACAGAAGCGCTCTAAGAGTAAGGACGGCGTAATTATCGAAGGAATTGATAACTGTCTTATCAAGTTCTCAAAATGCTGCAGTCCGCTTCCGGGTGATAATATCATCGGATTTATCACAAGAGGTCACGGTGTATCAATTCACAAGCGTGACTGTTCAAATGTGCCTAAGGTGATTGAACTTTCTGATGAACCAGAGCGTTGGATAAGTGCGAGCTGGGACAGCAACGTCAAGGAAGAGTTTACTGCAACTCTGAGTATCGCTTGTCTTGACCGTGTGGGAATGATGGCCGATATTTCAAAAGTTATCGCTGATATGCGAGTTATGATTTACGGCATCAACACAAAGAGTAAAAAGGATGGCAGGGCGTCAATCGAACTGACACTTGCAGTCAACGGAATTGAGCATCTTCATGGTGTTATGGCAAAGATTCTTAAAATCAACGGAGTTCTTGACGTTGAAAGAGCATAAAAAGGACTGATATATAATGAAAGCTGTCGTACAGCGTGTTTCTTCGTCAGGCGTAACTGTTGACGGAAAACTGATAGGAAAGATTGGTTGGGGCTATAATGTCCTTCTCGGAGTAGGTCCCGATGATACAAGGCAGCATGCCGATGTACTTGCTGCCAAGATTGCAAAGCTTCGTGTCTTTGAAGATGGCGAAGGTAAAATGAACAAGTCCGTGCTTGATATCGGTGGTGAGGTGCTTGTCATCTCTCAGTTTACACTCTGTGCAGATATAAAGAAAGGTAACCGTCCGTCGTTTACGACAGCAGCACCTCCGCAGATGGCTGAAGAGCTTTATGAGTATTTCATTGAACGATTGAAGCTCGAAGGTATCAGAGACGTCGAACACGGCTCGTTCGGAGCGGATATGAAGGTCGACATTCAGAATGACGGCCCCGTAACCATACTTATGGATACGGATATCTGGGTAAAATAAAGAAGGAAGAAAAAGAATGATTATTGAAACATTGGTGTTGGGTCCCGTACAGGCAAACTGTTACATTGTGACCGACGAAAAAACAAATGAAACTGCAGTAATTGACTGTGGTGAATACACTGCTTCGCTTGAAGAAAAGCTTGTCGGTAAGAATCTTAAATACATCTTACTCACACACGGTCATTACGATCATATACTCGGAGTATATGACCTGAAAAAAGCTCATCCTGAAGCTAAGATTGTGATACACAAGGATGAGGAATACAAACTCCTTGATGAGCTTCCGAGCTTCGCTCACGAAATGATGCCGGGCGTGCAGAAGTATGTACCGGCAGATATAACTGTCGAAGACGGAGATAAACTGAGTTTCGGTGAGTCTGAATTCACGGTTTTGCATACGCCGGGCCACTCGAAGGGCGGAGTGTGCTATTACTTTGAGGACGAGCGGAAAATCTTTACGGGAGATACTCTTTTCTGTCTGACGGTAGGCAGAATGGATTTCTTCGACGGTAGCGAGGACGAGATGCTTGAGTCTATCACGAGGCTTTATAATATGTCCGGTGATTATGATATATATCCCGGTCATAACCGTGCCACTACCATGGAGTATGAAAAACGCAGAAACAGATATATGAGGCGATTCAAATGATTTTAAAGGTTGTAAACCATAAATTTCATTATGAAATGGAAAACCTTTGCAGAGTTTTCTACCCTTATGAAACCATACGTGTCATTCACGAAGGCGATGAGGGGGAAGACTCTTTCGCTGTGGTTACTTCTCTCAATGAAGCAGACGGTGAATATAAAATCAGCGTAAGTCTTTCTCTCCAAGGTGTTACCGAAGCTGCTGAGTGTACCGAAGCGGATTACGGTGACTGTGAAAGACAGATGGCTGTTTTACTTTACAATATTCTTTGTAAGGTTACAGGCTACACACCGCAGTGGGGAATACTTACGGGTGTGCGTCCTTCAAAGCTTATGAATACACTGATGAATGATATGGGTGACGAAGAAGCCGTTGATTATTTCAATAAAAAGCTTCTCGTTTCTCCCGACAAAACGGATCTTGCTTTCAGCGTAGCAAAGGCTGAAGAGAAAATAATGTCCTTGTCTGATGAGAAATCTTTCAGTCTGTATGTTTCGATTCCGTTTTGTCCCACACGCTGTAATTACTGTTCGTTCGTCTCGCATTCTATAGTTCAGGCGAAAAAGCTTTTGCCCGACTACGTTGAAAAGCTCTGCGAGGAGATACGTTATACTGCACAGATTGTGCGGGAAGCAGGTCTTCGGCTTGAATCTGTATATTGGGGAGGAGGCACTCCGACTACCTTGTCTGCAGATCAGCTTGACAAAGTGTGTAAGGAGATCGAAGATAACTTTGACTTGTCCTTCTGCAGAGAGTATACGATTGAAGCAGGTAGAGCTGATACTGTCACACCTGAAAAACTTGACGTGATCAGAAAATACGGTGTCACCAGAATAAGTATCAATCCGCAGACTTTCAATGATGATGTCCTTGTATCAATCGGCAGAAAGCATACGGTGAAGGATGTTATCGACATTTATGAAACAGCCCGAAGCAAAGGCTTTGATAATATAAATATGGACCTTATCGCAGGACTGACGGATGATAATTACGAAAGCTTCTGTCATTCTGTAGATAAAGCTATTGAACTGAATGCAGAAAACATCACGTTACACACACTTGCACTCAAACGCTCTTCGACTATTGTGACGGGAGGTATCGATGTGCAGAGTGGTGACGTTGCAAATAAAATGCTCGTTTATGCACAGAAGAAGTTCTATGAAAACGGTTACATCCCGTATTATATGTACAGACAGTCACGTTCACTCGGTAATCTTGAAAATGTAGGCTGGTGTAAGCCGGGATATGAGTGCCTTTATAATATATTTATGATGGAAGAGTGCCATACCGTCCTTGCGGTAGGTGCAGGTGCGGTGATAAAGCTCAAAGATCCGTTCAGCAGGAATATTGAAAGAATTTTTAACTATAAATATCCTTATGAATACATTTCACGCTTTGATGAGTTGCTCCTGAGAAAAGCGAAAATCAAAGAGTTTTACAATGGAGTGTTGAATAATGGTTAATACACTTTCAGTGATTAATAAGAATGTTGCTGAAGATGTTAAAAGCTTCATAGATAGATGTGAAGAAAGATTCGACAGCTATGTGGACGGTGTAGTAAAGTCTTTTCTGTCAGATTCTGACTATGATATAGTTTTACTTGCAGGTCCGAGCTCATCGGGCAAAACAACCACAGCAGGAATTATTGCTCAGAAGATCCGTTCAAGTGGCAGAAATGCATATATAGTTTCACTTGATGATTTTTATCTGAACAGGGAGGATATCCCCGTAAACGATGAAGGTCTCAAAGATTATGAAAATGTAACTGCACTTGATATAGGATTGATTCATAAAAGCTTTGCAGATCTTATAGAAAACAGAAAGGCGGAACTGCCGGTTTTTGACTTTACCACAGGCACAAGAAGTGAGAAAACAAAACAAATATCTCTTGAAAAAGACGATGTGCTCGTAGTGGAAGGTTTACACGCACTGAATCCTGTCATCACAGAGGGACTTGATGAATCCCATCTTTACAGGATTTATATCAGTGTGTCATCGAGGATTTTTGCAGATGACGGAAAGATCCTTCTGAATAAAAGAAATATAAGACTTATTCGCAGGATGATCCGTGATTATGAACACAGGAATTCTTCGGTAGAGAATACCTTGCAGATGTGGCAGGGAGTACTCAATGGTGAGGATAAGTTTCTTTTTCCGTTTGAAAGCTTTGCGGATGTGAAGATCAATTCTTTTCATTCGTATGAACCCTGCCTTTTCAGAAATGAGGCTCTTTCTCTTCTGGATGAAGTGTCGGAAAAAAGTGAGTACTATGATAAGGCTGAAGAATTGAAGTCGGCTCTGAGCCTTTTTAACGAAATAGATGCATCATTTTTACCGCAAAATTCACTTCTTAATGAATTTATCACAGTATAAATTGGTAAAAATAATTGCTTAATACACAAATATATGTTAAAATATACCTTATGAATCAGGAGGTGCATCGATGTCAAAGGAAAAAGCTAAGTCACAGTCGTTGCTTAACGGTGCTTTCGTATTGGTTGTTGCAACGGTGTTGGTAAAGGTGATTGGTGCATTGTTTAAAATTCCGCTGTCAATGCTCATCGGTGAGGTCGGCAGAGGTTACTTTAATACAGCGTACGAGATTTATACACCATTATATTCGATATCTATGGCAGGTCTTCCGATAGCTGTTTCGCGAATGGTAGCGAAGGAACGCTCTCTGGGACATTACCGTGATGTAAGATTGATACGTCGTGTAGCGACGAGGATTTTCCTTATAACCGGTGCGGTAGGTACCGTGCTGATGTTTACGATAGCGTATCCTTATACGAAATTTGTCGTAGGCTATACTGAAAATATCTACTGCGTTCTTGCTATCGCTCCGTCGATATTCTTCTGTTGCTGTATGTCTACATTCCGTGGCTACTATGAAGGTATGCAGAATATGATGCCTACCGCTATTTCTCAGGTTATTGAGGCTATCAGTAAGCTGTTTATCGGCCTGGGTGTTACTTATGTTTTCCTGAGTTCACAGCTTAAAAGGTTTGAAAACGGCGAAGCTGTCATGGGAACAATTTATGATAATAAGGCGGATGCTCTTGCAGCTCTTTATCCTTATGCAGCGGCTACTGCTGTGCTGGGTGTAACGATAGGTACCGTGCTCGGCTTTATCTTCCTTGCGATAAGACATAAGATCAAGGGAGACGGCATCACAAAATCCGATCTTATGAACTCACCGAAACCGGAAGAAAGTAAGACCGTAGCAAAGATACTTGTGAAAACCGCACTTCCTATGGCTGTAGGTTCTCTCATTCTTAATGTTACTAATCTCATTGACTCAGCTACTATTCAGAACAGACTTGCTTATGCTGTCGAGAAAGCCCCTGAGGTTATCAAAGAGATTTATTCTGTCCAACTTATCAAAGAGGGTATAGCTGACGGTCAGATAGTCAAGTATCTCTATGGCGTTTACGGTGAAACTCTTGACTTTAAAAACCTTGTCCCGACCATCACGATGACTCTTGGTATCAGTGCTATTCCCATCATTTCGGCAGCCTGGGCAAGACACGAGAATAAGGTCATTAAGACTACTGTCGAGTCAGTTATCCGTGTTACGATGCTCATTTCGTTACCTGTAGGCTTTGGCCTTGCGGCAGTTTCATACAACCTTCTGAATATGTTTTACGGTGTATCTGCAGCTACTATAGGTTCACCTATACTCACTGTATACGGTATTTCGGTTTTCCTTTTTGCAGTCTCATCACCGATTACGAATATGCTTCAGGCTTTGGGCAGAACGGATATCCCGCTGAAGTCACTTTGTGTAGGTGCTGTGGTTAAGATCATACTTAACTATATTCTTATAGGAAACCCGGAGATAAATATCAATGGTGCACCTATCGGTTCTATCGCTTGTTATATTATCGTCGTAGGAATCAACCTTTTCAGCATCATCAGAATTTCAGGTGTCAGAATCAATCTCGCATCTGTATTCATCAAACCTTTGGTTTGTTCAGCGATTTCTGCTCTGGCTGCTTTCGCAACAGTAAAAGTATTCTCAAAGGTTTTTGCAAGCTTCGGCGACCCCGAAAGTATGATCAACGGAAACACTATTGCACTCGTTATTGCAGTAGCAGCTGCGGTGCTCGTTTATGTGGTTGCACTTCTTTTCCTCAAGGCTCTTTCACGTGATGATCTTGAAATGATACCTAAAGGTGAAAAAATTGCAAAAAAGCTTGAAAAACTTGGATTTTTAGGTTAAAATGGTAGTGTTAATATGATTAACGATTTTGAGTTTAAAGAAAAATACAATGTTTATGACCTTGTCAATGTGATAAAGGCTCTCCGTTCGGAAGGCGGTTGTCCGTGGGACATTGAGCAGACACATACTACTCTTAAGAGGAATCTCATCGAAGAGGCTTATGAAGTAATTGAAGCTATCAACAAGAATG
>JAZRNG010000083.1:0-6949 GCA_045648065.1 Acutalibacteraceae bacterium
CAGGGGCCATAGCTGCACCCATATTGGCAGCATCGGATACGCCTTTATCAACTATTTTTCCTATAATAGCTTTTTCTATCTTCGGACAACCCGCAATCTTTTCTGAGCTTATGAGAGCAGAAGCTGCACCCGTTACCGTCCATTGAGCTGTCGGTGTACGCTGACCTCCGTATTCAAGAGGTAACCTGAACTGTTTTTCTGCTGAACAGAAGTGCGATGACGTCGAAGAAACAGCTCTGTTGAAAACACCTGAATTTACACCTATGGCAGCATTTATCATCGAAAGTACAGACGTTGAACACGCTCCGTAAACACCGCTGAAAGGAATTTCATATCCTCTTATTCCAAAACCCGTACCGCTGCACTGATTGAGAAGATCACCTGCATAGATTACATCAATTTCCGTATCCTTCACACCTGCTTTGTCAAGCAAAACACCGATCGAAGTCTTCTGAAGCTCGCTCTCTTTCTGCTCCCAGGTTTCTTTTGAATCGCCTGCATCATCAATGATCATATCAAACAGATTTCCGAGCGGTCCTTCACTCTCCTTTTTACCTGCGACTGCTGCCCACTCAATGACTGACGGTTTATTTTCAAACTTAATAACATATTTTCCCTGCCTCATCAGAACACCCTCTGCACAAAGTAATAAATCACGCCAAAAACAAACGCGGTAAAGATTCCGTATGCAATCACAGGACCTGAAACTCTGAAAATATTAGCACCGGTACCCATCACGAAGCCCTCGCTTTTGTGCTCAAGTGCAGGTGAAACAACTGAGTTTGCAAATCCTGTTATCGGCACAACAGTCCCTGCACCTGCGTACTTTGCAATTTTATCAAAGATACCTATTCCGGTCAGAATAGCAGCAATCACAATCAACGTGACCGATACCATAGTACGTGTCTCGGTTTCGTCCATACCTGCCATCCCATAAAGTTTAAAAAGCAACTCACCGAAACAGCATATCGCCCCGCCGACACCGAAAGCCCAGATGCAGTTAACCAACGTCGGTGATGATGGTGAAGCTTTTTTGACCATTTCGTCATACTGTTTGTTTGAAATATCCATTTTAAAATCATCTCCAATTATGAATTATTATCTGCAAAAAAACTCACAAAATGCAAAACTGACTCCATACAAATGAAGTCAGTTTATCATATTCAAAATTTTAAAATGACATATTCTCAATGAACAAATCCGAAAACGTATCTGACGAAGACAAATCGATATACTGTGCATTATCAAGAAGACTATCGGTTTTATTTTCGCTGACAGCATACTTTACCGTACCGAGCAAGGAGCTGTTATTGACCGCAATGCATTTATCTTCAAAGTGTTTGGAAATCAGTCCTGTTTTTACCGCATTTGAAATATTGATTTTTGCAGAAAAGCCGCCTGAAATATAGACTTTTTCAATGTCGCTGTGTGTTATTTTTTTATATTTCAAGAGCGTTTCTGCTGCTGAAAATACTGCAGACTTTGCAAGTTGGAACTGACGTACATCAGACTGAGATAGCGATACACCGTCTGCAATTTCGAATTCCTCACAAGCCATATAGCCTGTTTCATCAATTTCTTCATTAATTAACTCTGCAATAATATCTATAAGACCCGTACCACATATTCCTTTGGGCAAAACATTGCCGATTATTTTGTACCCTGAACGTGAATATGCACAAATCGCACCGTCTGATGCATTCATTCCGCAGGAGATGCCTGCACCCTCAAAGCAAGGTCCTGCGGCAGCAGATGTACATACCACATCCTTTTGCGAAAACAAAGCAATTTCCGCATTTGTGCCGAGGTCGATGAGCATATTATATTTTCCGCAGCTCGGGAAATCAACATAATTAAGCCCTGCAACTATGTCAGCACCTACGAACGCTGAAATACACGGAAGTGAACTTACGGTACTAATGTGATCAAGTCCGAGAACTGCACCGTTTAAATTTTGGCTTTTCAGAAAAACAGGTTCATATGGTGCAACACCTATTGCAGACGGATCAGCTCCGAAGAAAATATGCAACATCGTTGTGTTACCTGCAACAAACATATATAAGTCATCCTTCACTTCAAAGTGTGAAATCATTGAATTTATTTCATCGATCAGAACTCTTTGCAAAGGCAGACACGAATTGCTGCGACAGTATTCAATTCTCGATATCACATCTGCTCCGTACATTTTCTGCGGATTTGTACGTGTTACTGTTTTAATAATTGATTTTTCATCAACAGAGATCAATGAAAGAGCAAGAGTAGTCGTACCTATATCGAGAGCAAAACACATTTCTGCTGTCTTTTTTTCGCTGTTTACCGCTCCTGTTTCGGAAACGATTTCGTACTTTTCGGGCAGAGAAACTTCAATATCACCGTTCACAACATACTGACACGAAAGCTGTGGCTGTCCGTTAACGAGAACGGTACACTTTTTACAAGTGCCCTTTCCTGCACACGGGTGATCGACATACTTTCCGTTTTTCAGAAAAACTTCGGATAGCATTTCACCTTTTCCGGCATAGAGTATTTCATTTTTGAGAGTTACTCGAAACATTACAACCACCCACAAAATAATTATGTTATGATTATAGCATATTTCGTATAAATAAAACAACTCCGCATTTCAGCGGAGTTGTTCAGCTTTATCTTATACCGTAATTTTCGATGATATAGTCCATATCCTTATCGCCTCTGCCTGAGAGGTTGATAAGCACTGAACCGTGTTCCATTCTCTCTGCGAGCTTCATACCGTATGCAACAGCGTGTGAGCTTTCGATAGCAGGAATGATACCCTCAAGACGTGAGAGCTTAAAGAATGCATCAATAGTCTCATCATCATTGATAACATCATACTTGACTCTGCCTATCTCCTGAAGAAATGCGTGTTCGGGACCCGATGACGGATAGTCAAGACCACTTGCAACAGAATAAACCGGTGCAGGCTCACCGTTTTCGTCCTTAAGCATAATGCTGTTGAAGCCATGCATAACACCCTCTGTGCCATACTTAAGACTTGCAGCGTGATCACCAAGTTTTTCACCTCTGCCGAGCGGCTCAATGCCGTAGATGTCAACAGGATCATTGAGGAAACCTGCAAAAAGACCTGCCGCATTACTTCCCCCGCCTACACAGGCTACGATTGCATTCGGGAGATGACCTGTCATTTCGATAAACTGTTCTCTTGCTTCGATACCGACAACACTCTGGAAGTCACGTACCATCATCGGAAACGGATGAGGGCCGAGAACTGAGCCGATGCAGTAAATAGCATCGTTATATTCCTTACTGTATGCATCAAAAGCTGCGTCAACAGCCTCTTTGAGTGTCTGAAGACCGTGTGTTACCTCGACAACGTTTGCACCGAGAATCTTCATTCGTGCAACGTTAGGAGCCTGTTTCTTAATATCAACAGAACCCATATAGATATCGCATTCGAGTCCGAAGTATGCTGCTGCAGTAGCAAGAGCAACACCGTGCTGACCTGCTCCTGTTTCGGCAATAACCTTTTTCTTGCCCATATACTTTGCAAGAAGTGCTTCACCCATGCAATGATTGAGCTTGTGTGCACCTGAATGGTTAAGGTCTTCACGCTTAGCATAAAGCTGTACTTTACCGCCAAGAGCATCCGAAAGACGTTCGAGGTGTGTCACGGGTGTGGGTCTGCCCTGAAATTCCTTGCGGATTCTGCGAAGCTCTGCAATAAACTTTCTTGACTGGCAGATTGAGTAGTATGCTTCTGTGATTTCAGCCATAGCCGCCTTGAGGTTATCGTCGACGAACACTCCACCATACTTGCCGAAATAGCCATTTGCATCAGGATAGTTGTTAAAGTAAGTATCAAAATCAATACCGTTAATTTTCATAATAAATTCCTCCATAGGTTAAGATTATAATATTGTTATCCGGTTTCAGACTGCACTACGCCATCGTTTTGTAAGCAATACCATAATCCATCCTCCTGAAAAATTATTTTTCTGACAAAAAACAAAACGTCCCTGACAGAATTACTTTATCTGTCAAGGACGAATAAAACTTATCCGCGGTGCCACCTTGTTTCACGGTATACCGTGCACTTTCAGGATACCGACATATCCCTGCCAACTAACGTATGACTGACGTTGCAGAATACTTTGCATTACGCATTTGACTGCACCCTCCGCGGTCCATTTGACGAAGTGTTTCTTGCCTGATTTCCAGCATCGCAGGCTCTCTGTAAAGGCATCTACGCCGTTATCTCCGCATCAACGGTTTAACTTTAAAATTTGGCTTATTATATCACCGTAGCTTCAAGTTGTCAATGGTTTGAAGAAAACTTTCAGGTGTTAACTTCTGCCTGAAGGTATTTTTCAATGCAGGAAACAACGAGATTTCTTGCCGTATTCACGTTTCCGCTTACGGTGCAGCCTGCGGCTCTGGGATGACCGCCGCCGCCAAGCATCGCACAGACCGCTGAAGCATCAACACCTTCGTGTGTTCTCATTGAAACTTTGAATGTTCCGTCTTTCTTTTCGCGCATTGTCACACCTACAACAACACCCTCGATCTGTCTGGGTATCGAGGCGATTGCATCGACTTCGCTTTCGTCAGAGCCGCTTCTGCGGTACATATCCTGTGTAATTGTGATAAACGCACATTTATCATCAAGATACATTTTCATAGACTCAAGTGCAAGACGCTCAAGTGCAACATAAGTTCTTGTTTTGGTTTCAAACATTATGACATTGATTCTGCTGTGGTCAGCACCTGATTCAATCATCTCAGCCGCCATACGCAGTGTCCTCGGAGTAACGTTTGCATATCTGAAACAGCCTGTATCTGTTGTAAGTCCCGTGAAAATACAGTCAGCGATAGTTTTCGTAACTGTTGCGCCCAAAGCTTTTATAACTTCAAGTATAATCTCGCAAGCCGCTGCTGCAGATGCATCAAGAAGTGTCTTTTCGGCATAAAGTCTGTTTGATCCGTGGTGATCAACGCAAAGCTTCACCCGGTCACCGAAACGAGCTTCAAAGTCAGCACCCAGAAGCTTCGTATCAGCAACATCCACTGCAATTATATTTTCATATTCGATATCATCTACACAAATCGAACCCATATAAGAATACTTTGAAGGAACAGTGTCACCGCAACGGACAACGGCATTCTTACCGAGTGATTTCAAAGCATCACAAAGAGCAAATCCGCATCCGAGCGTATCCCCGTCAGGGTGCGCGTGTGTAAGAATCATAAAATCGTCATTATTTTTAAGGAACTCTACTGCTGTTTTCAGATCAATAATCATTCTTCCTCAGTCCTCAAGTCATCCATAATTTTAACAATATTCATACCGTGTTCGATTGAATCGTCCGCAATAAACAACAACTCCGGAGTCTTTCTCAGATGCAGACGTTTGCCGACCTCACGGCGAATATATCCCGTCGCACTTTTGAGACCTTTGACAGCCTCTTTGGCTGTATCAAGACCTTCAAGAGCACTTACATATGCCTTGGCATACGAAGCGTCTGAACTGACCTCGACACGTACAACGGTTATCATTTTATCCATTACCCTCGGATCTTTAAGTTCGCGGATTACCGCAATTATCTCGCGTCTTATATCCTCGGATATTCTGTCAATTCTGTATCCGGCCATAAATACCTCTTATTAATCTCTGTATTCTTCGATGATATATGCTTCGAAAATGTCGCCTTCCTTGATATCAGAGAATTTGTTAAGACCGATACCGCACTCGTAGTTAGATGCGACTTCCTTAACGTCATCCTTGAATCTGCGGAGTGATGAGATTTCATCATCAGCAAGTACGATACCGTCACGTACTACGCGGATTTTTGAGTTTCTTGTAATCTTTCCGTCAAGGACATAACAACCTGCAATCTTACCGACTGAAGAGATGCTGATAACGTTTCTGACCTCACAACGGCCCTGCTCAACCTCACGGAACTTCGGAGCAAGCATACCCTTGATAGCTGCCTGAATTTCCTCGATGCAGTCATAGATAATACGGTACATTCTCATCTCAACACCGTCACGCTCTGCAAGCTGTACAGCGACAGGATCGGGACGGACATTAAAGCCGACAATAATAGCATTTGATGCATTCGCAAGCATAACGTCAGACTCACTCGGAGCACCTACACCGTTATGGATAACACGAACGCGTACCTCTTCATTTGTAAGCTTTTCAAGGCTCTGCTTAACAGCTTCTGCTGAACCCTGAACGTCAGCCTTAACGATGACGTTGAGGTCTTTCATTTCGCCTTCCTTGAGAGAATCAAAAAGATTGTCAAGAGTAACCTTCTGCATAGATCTGAACTGTTCTTCCTTAGCTTCACTCTTTCTCTGCTCAACAAGCTCACGTGCAAGACGCTCATCGCTTACTGCGTCAAAGATATCACCTGCCTGAGGAACATCAGCAAGACCTGTGATCTCAACAGGAACAGACGGACCTGCAACCTTAACTTTTCTGCCCTTATCGTCAGTCATAACACGAACACGACCTACCGCTGAACCTGCGACGATAATATCGCCTGAGTTAAGTGTACCCTTCTGAACAAGGAGAGTAGCAACGGGACCGCGACCCTTATCAAGGCGAGCCTCGATAACAATACCCTTAGCTGCTCTGTTCGGGTTAGCCTTAAGCTCCTGCATTTCAGCAACGAGAAGGATATTTTCAAGAAGAGTATCGATACCCATATGTGTCTTTGCAGAAACAGGAACACAGATAACATCACCGCCCCACTCTTCGGGAACAAGGCTATGCTCTGTGAGCTGCTGAAGTCGGAGGCCAAGCGGTCTTAGGAAGACAATACAGCTTTGCAACTCCTTGGCTCACAGAACGACATGGCTACGATCCGACTTGAAGAGTATCGATACCCATATGTGTCTTTGCAGAAACAGGAACACAGATAACATCACCGCCCCACTCTTCGGGAACAAGGCTATGCTCTGTGAG
>JAZRNG010000084.1:0-4434 GCA_045648065.1 Acutalibacteraceae bacterium
CTCGCTACAAGGCCTTGGTGGCTAAAGTCGAAAATATGAAATAATAGCAAAAATAGCATCCCGAGGGATGCGATTTTTATATCTTCTTATCATCCATGGCGGGATTATTTATCAGTTTGCCGTCCTCGGTAAAGCGGGATCCGTGGCAGGGGCAGTCCCATGAATGTTCGGCCTTGTTGTACCTCAATGCACATCCCAGATGAGGACAACGGGGAACTGTCGGAGAGATAAAATTGACAAAAGTTTCGAAAACATTAATCGCAAGCTGCGGGTGAAAAATACTTCTGGACGGAGAAAAAAGCTGATTTTCCTCATCAAAGCTTTTGTTATTTTTAAGCATATCACATAAGATTTCAGCAGCCACCATTGAAGTGGTGAATCCCCACTTATTAAAACCTGTTGCAACGAAAAGATTAGGTGTGTTTTTTGAGTAACGGCCGATGTATGGCATACCGTCGAGTGTTATGCAGTCCTGAGTGGCATATTGAGTTTTGATGGTTGCATCAGGATAGTGTGATTTTGCAAAATTTATAAGTTCTTTGTAATTACCGCCTTTTTTGCCCGTTCTGTGACCGCCGCCACCGAGCAGAAGCAGGTTGTCATAATTTCTGAAAGATAAACCTTTTCCACCGGCATCAATATACATCCCGTCGACGTCTTGCGCGTTTTCTAATACAACAACGTAAGAACGTTCCTGATACATTTTAAGAGAAAATAATCCGTGTTTGTTCAGAATAGGGAAGTGAGTTGTGAAAACAGCACGTCGGCATTTAATCCTACCGCGGTTCGTTTCTGCGAAATTATTGCTGAGATTAATCAGTTTTGTGTTCTCTTTAATATTCAGGTTTACGGAAATTTTATATAACAGCTGCAAAGGATTTATCTGCCCCTGATTATCCAATCTGATTGCCTTGTGAATTTCAAACGGAAGAGCGGTTTTTGTTACAGCTTCGAACGAGATGCCTATTGCACGGTATGCATCAATTTCGTTTTCGATATCATCGTTTTCCTCAAGTGAATAGACATAAGCAGACTTTGTATCAAAGTTACAGTCAAATTTTTTGCACAGATCGCGGTAGGTGTTTATCGCCTGACTGTTAAGCTGATAGTATTCTCTTGCACAGTCGATGCCGTACTTACTGATGATTTTGTCATAAATCAATCCGTGCTGAGCCGTGACTTTTGCAGTTGTGTCCGCAGTCACTCCGCAGCAGATTTTGTCGGCTTCAATCAGAATGTAGTCAATGCCGTTTCTCTCAAGCTTATACGCACAAAGAATACCTGCAAGACCACCGCCTATGATAAGAACGTCGGTTTCACAGTCACCGTTCAAAGCATCAAATTCAGGTTTGTTAATTTCTTCAAACCATACAGATTTCATATTTATCACATCCTGATTAATATTATGTGCAGAAAATCTTTTTAAAATTATTTGTTGACGGAGTTGACAGAGAAGTGTTATTATAGAAATGTAAAATATCCCGAAAGGAAGTAAGATTATGACATTTTTAGCAAAACTTATGAGCTTTATTATGCTCATCCCGGCACTTTTCGGTTACTACAGCAATGACGCTAAAGACACTGAAGAGGCTTACCTCGCGGCGATTGAAAGCATTGCTTTTGAAAACACAATCGAAACAGCAATCCCTCAGACAGAAATTTATGATATGGTTGTTGATCATCTGAAATCTGAATTACCTGAAGGAAAGACAGAGAAGAAAGCTATTGTGATCGGTTATGACGGATGCCGTGCAGATGCACTCACTCTTATCAAGGATAAGCATAGTGGTATAAACACTCTTCTCAGCGACGGAGCTTCATTCAACCTCGCGTACTGCGGTGGTGTTAACTATCCTGACGGTGAAAACACTCAGGACACATCTACAGCTCCCGGTTGGTGTTCTGTACTTACAGGTGTATGGGCTGAAGATAACGGTGTTTACGGTAACGGTCAGCCGAAATCTCTTGAGTATAAAACTCTTATGACCGAGCTTGTTGAGAACGGCACGATTGATTCAGCTTCATTTATCACAAAATGGAACGGTCACTTCTCAAAAGATGATTCGACCTACATCAACGAGAAGAAATATTGTGAAGACAACGATCTTAATGTTTCGTTCAACAAAACATCAGGTAACGAAGGCAGCATGATCAAAGCTGCTCAGGAGCTTAAAAAGGCAGATTGTCCTGACTTTACAATTGCTATTTACGAAAACACAGACAGCAACGGTCACAATCTTGGTTTCTCAACGAACAATCCTTTCTACAAGTTAGGTTTTGATCACTGCGAAAAATTTGCATACGATACAATCCGCACAATCAAAAACAGAGATACATTTGAGACTGAGGATTGGCTCATTATTATTACTTCTGACCACGGCGGATACGGCACAGGTCACGGTGGCCCGACTATCCAGGAAAGAATGACATTTATTGTTGCTAACAGATATTAATTCAAAATAAAAAATCACCCTCATTGAAACCGATGAGGGTGATTTTTTATATTTAATAATTTTTATCAACCGTATTTTTGATAGCTCTTAAAAGTGAATCTTCGTGAGTTGACGGGAGGTCACAGTTGTAATGCCAGATCATAACTCCACCGTAACCGTTTTTAATAGCATAGTCCGTTTTTTGTGCAATAACATCAGCTGTATTGAACCAAAAATCCTTACCGGTGTTATTACAGTGATACCAACCGTTTTCGTCAATGCCTTCATAACAGCCGTTATAACCGTACCAGTATCCTGACATATCGGTCGGTCGTGAGTAAAACGGCAGGCCGATGTTGACTTTTTCAAGAGGTATGCCGTAAAAACCGACTTTTTTTACCATATTCACCGTGTCTTCGTACGTGGAGTGTCTGCCGTTTTCGTCATTCATATCGTAAAGCATAAATTCGAAAGTGTCGATAGCAGCAAGAGCTTTGGATGAAAATTTGATGTTCCAGTCGTTACATGCCACGCCAAGAGTGTAGTCACCGAGTTTTTTGTCAAGAGAAACAAGAAATTTGTTATAGTAATGCCAGGCTTTCAATGAAAGCGGATATTCGTAGTCAAAATGCACACCGTCAAAGCTGTACTCATCGAGGACAGCGATGATGTTATCTTCAAGCACACCGCTTGTAAAAGCCTTGTTGTGTTCGTTGCTCTGAGCTTCCATCTGGTCTTCCCATACATCAGAATCAGTGTATCCCGAAGGACCGAGAAGGTTCAGTGTGATTTTAACATCTCTTTCGCCGATTATATTTCGTATGTTCGTAAGAGCTGTTTCAAGCTTTTCTTTTTGTAAATTGACATTACCTTCATTGTCAAAAGAGGCACACTCAAAAAGAATGACATCGGTTATAATGTTGAAATCCTCAGCGTGCAGACTGTCAGAACTCTGAACATAATCAGCTCTGATGTATGTTGTGACTCTGAATTTTTCTGCTTTTTCAATATAGTTTTCGCTTATGCCGAAAAAGCTTGTGAATAAGGATATAAGTGCTGTGAAAAATGCGGCAATTCGTTGAAAAAAGAACATAGTCAGTACTCCTTACAAGTTTTTTGTTCAGGGAAGAATGTTTCCTGCAGATCTGTAGATTTCGTACCACTCTTCACGTGTGATCTGAATTTCAGTTGCCTTCAGGCAGTCAGACAGACGCGTTAAATTTGTAGTGCCCGTAACAGGCTGCATTTTTGCAGGATGACGAAGAATCCACGCGAATGCCATCGTTGTTTTTGAGACACCGTACTTGTTGCCGATTTCCTCAAGCTTCTCGTTGAGTTCAGGGAACTTATCATTGTCAATGAAGCAGCCTTCGAAAAATCCGTACTGCATCGGTGACCACGGCTGAATGGTGATTTTGTTAAGACGGCAGAAGTCGAGCACACCTCCGTCACGGTTCACTGACGATTCATTATACATATTGACGTTAATACCTGACTGAATCATAGGTGCGTGCATAATTGAAAACTGAAGCTGGTTCGCACAGATCGGCATATCAAGTGAATTCTGCAAAAGCTGAATCTGATACGGATTCTGATTTGAAACACCGAAATGACGAACCTTGCCGGAAGCTTTAAGATGATCAAAAGCTTTAGCCACTTCTTCGGGTTCCATTAAAGCATCGGGACGGTGAAGCAGAAGCACGTCGATATATTCTGTACCGAGACGCTTAAGACTGCCGTCTACAGAATTTACAATATGTTCATAGGAAAAATCAAACTGACCTTTACGGATTCCGCACTTGGTCTGAATGATAATATCTTCACGCATTGACGGTGTAAGTGCTTTGCCGAATACCTCTTCACTCTTGCCGCCACCATAAATGTCAGCGTGATCAAAGAAGTTTGCACCGTTACTCAATGCTGTGTCCATAAAGGCTGAAACATCCTTTTCGTTCATATCGCTGATGCGCATACATCCGACAGCTACCGTCGGCACTTTTAT
>JAZRNG010000085.1:0-5993 GCA_045648065.1 Acutalibacteraceae bacterium
AACCTCAACAAGTGAGAATCCTTTGCCTTCAATCTGGTTCTGGAAAGCCTTTTTGATAGCCTTCTTTGCATTTTTGATGTTCTTAACATTGTTGACTGCAACTCTCTCAAGATAAGCTGCACCGTCAACGTTTGAAAGAAGCTCACAAACCTTTACGGGGTAACCTACTGTATTGACATCTCTGCCGTAAGGTGAAGTCTGTGTAACCTGACCCGGAAGAGTTGTCGGAGCCATCTGACCACCTGTCATACCGTAGATTGCATTGTTTACGAAGATAACTGTGATATTTTCTCTTCTTGCTGCTGCGTGTACTGTTTCTGCAGTACCAATAGCTGCGAGGTCACCGTCACCCTGATATGTAAATACAATCTTAGAAGGATCGCTTCTCTTAACACCTGTTGCGACAGCAGGAGCACGTCCGTGTGCAGCCTGAACAAAGTCGCATGTGAAGTAGTTGTACGCCATAACAGCACAACCAACGGGAGCAACACCGATTGTTTCGCCCTCAATACCGAGTTCGTCCATAACCTCTGCTACAAGACGGTGAATGATACCGTGTGTACAACCAGGACAATAGTGAAGCACTGCATCTGTGAGTGACTTCGGCTTTTCAAATACTACTGACATCAGAACGCACCTCCGTTCTCGTTAACTTCATTGATTTTTGCAAGTACCTCTTCAGGTGTGGGGATCATACCGCCTACACGGTTGCAGAGGTAAACGGGCTTCTTACAACGGATTGCAAGTTCAACGTCTTCGATCATCTGACCCATACTCATTTCAACACAAATGAATGCCTTGCACTTATCTGCTGCTTCTGCAAGAACCTTCTTCGGGAAGGGCCATACTGTGATAGGTCTGATCATACCAACCTTGACTCCGTTTGCACGAGCTTCATTGATTGCATTCTTAGCAACACGTGATGTGATACCGAAAGCAACAACACATACTTCAGCATCATCCATAAGGTACTCTTCGTACATTACTTCGTTTTCTTCGATTGCCTTATATTTCTCATATCTCTCGAAGTTCTTGATTTCAAGCTCTTCAGGCTTGAGGTAAAGTGAGTTTACGATGTTATGCTCACGCTCACACTTTGTACCTGTGAGTGCCCACGGCTTTTCATATGTTTTAACCTCACCTACATCAAGAGAAACAGGCTCCATCATCTGACCCATAGTACCGTCAGCAAGAATCATAGAAACCATACTGTACTTGTCTGCAAGGTCAAAAGCCTTAACTGTAAGGCTTGCCATTTCCTGAACTGAAGCAGGAGCGAGAACGATGTTTCTGTAGTCACCGTGTCCGCCGCCCTTTGTTGACTGGAAATAGTCTGACTGAGAAGGCTGGATACCACCAAGACCGGGACCGCCTCTCTGAACGTTAACAACAACAGCAGGAAGATCGCAACCTGCAAGATATGAAATACCTTCAGCCTTAAGAGAAACTCCCGGGCTTGAAGATGATGTCATAACTCTTTTACCTGTTGATGCAACACCGATTACCATATTGATAGCAGAAACTTCACTTTCAGCCTGAAGGAAAGTTCCGCCGATTTTCGGCATACGCTTTGCCATATAAGCCGCAACCTCAGTCTGCGGTGTGATAGGATAGCCGAAGTAATGATGACAGCCTGCCTGAATTGCAGCCTCAGCAATAGCTTCGTTACCTTTCATAAGAACTTTTTCTGACATTATATTCACCTCTCTACCGTAATTACACAGTCAGGACACATTGTTGCACAGAATGCGCAACCGATGCACTTTTCAGGCTCAGTCACTTCTGCAGGATGATGTCCCTTAGCATTGAGCTTTGATTCTGACAGTTTAACGATACCTTTCGGACAAGCACCGACACAAAGGCTGCAGCCCTTGCAAAGGTCTGTTTTAAATGTTACTTTTGCCATAATTCTACCTCTCTTAGTTTATCTTTTCCTGTAGTCTGAGTGGCATTAGATTGTCCACTTTGCCGTACAGATTATTATACAACTTTTCGTCGACAGTTGTCAACCTTATCGGAAGATTAGTCGCTTCGGCAACATTGCATGCATAATCGAGTGAATCAATCACATCCTGCGCTGTTGTCTCTTCGCCTATATTTGAGTTATTTACGATTGCGGTGAATTTCATGCCGCAAGCTGTTTCAATCTCGTGCATAACCTCAAGAGTGCTTTCTACATCCCTTGTAAGAGGCCTGTACATATTGATAACCATAAACATCTCGTAGTTGTCTTCTTTTTTTATGCTGTCAGCGTAACGTCCAAGGGCATACGCTCCCCTGTCGTCACCACCGATATCCATAACAGCATACTCAGTATTATTATCAACAATGGAATAAACGTCCTGCGGTAATGCCGGAAGGTCAACGTTTGAACTTGCATACTCAGATGAAATCAGTCTGATTCCGGCTTCAGTCAATTCCTTTTCGCTGTCTTTTGTACGGAAATACGGGTTGACGATATCAAGGTCAGCAATAACAACCGGTTTTCCTTCTTCGCGTAGCTGCAATGCATAGTTGACTGCAATATTCGTCTTACCGCTACCGTAATGACCTGCAAAAAGTGTTACACGCTTATGTGCCATTGTATCACCTCTTTTAAAGTTTATTTCTGATAATCTTTCCACTGATAGTCTTGGGAAGTTCAGTTCTGAACTCGACTATTCTCGGATACTTGTAAGGTGCCGTATGCTCCTTAACATATTTCTGGATTTCCTTCTTGAGCTCTTCAGTAGGCTCTGTACCCTTGGTAAGTACAATACTTGCCTTTACTACCTGACCTCTGATCTCATCAGGTGCAGCAGATACACCACACTCAAGAACATACGGAAGCTCCATGATAACATTTTCGATTTCGAACGGTCCGATACGGTATCCTGATGACTTGATAACGTCATCGATACGGCCGACATACCAGAAGTATCCGTCTTCGTCTGCCCATGCTGTATCGCCTGTATGGTAGTAACCGTCATACCAGACATCTTTTGTCTTCTCTTCGTTAAGATAATATCCGAGGAAGAGACCGCAGGGCACCTTATCACTTGTTTTGATACAGATTTCACCCGTTTCACCAAGCTCTGCCGGTGTTCCGTCTGCACGGAGTATCTGAATATCATAAAGAGGAACCGGTTTACCCATTGAGCCCGGCTTCGGATTCATACCTGTGAGGTTTGCGATAGAAAGAGTTGTCTCAGTCTGGCCGAAACCTTCCATAAGAGTAAGTCCTGTAGCTGTGTAGAATTGTTTGAAAACTTCGGGATTAAGTGCCTCACCCGCAACAGTAGCGTGCTTGATCGAGCTTAAATCATACTTACTGATATCCTGCTTGATAAGCATTCTGTACATTGTCGGAGGAGCACAGAAAGTAGAAATCTGATACTTCGCAAACATCGGAAGAATATCTGCTGCATCGAAACGGTCAAAGTCATAGACAAAGATTGAGCCTTCGCACAGCCACTGACCGTAGAGCTTACCCCAGAGAGCTTTACCCCAGCCCGTTTCAGAGATTGTGAAATGGAGTCCGTCTTTGCTTACACAGTGCCAGTACTTTGCTGTGATATAGTGGCCGAGAGGATACTTGAAGCTGTGTGTAGCGATCTTCGGATAGCCTGTTGTACCTGAAGTGAAGAACATAAGCATCGGATCGTCACCGCACGGTGCATCTTCTTCTCTTCTGTAACGACGGCTGAAGAGGCTGTACTCTTCATCAAAGTTATGCCAGCCCTCTCTTGTGCCGTTAACTATGATCTTATTTTTAAGTGTACCTGTTGCTGCATCGGCAAGATCTACCTGTCTTGCTGTATCTCCGTCTGCAGTACAGATAATTGTCGAAACATTGGCAGCCTTGAATCTGTACTCAAAGTCATGCTGAACAAGAAGGTTTGTTGCAGGAATTACTACTGCACCGATCTTATGAAGACCGAGGATCGCAAACCAGAACTGATAGTGACGCTTCATTACGAGCATTACCGTGTCACCCTTCTTGATGCCGAGCGACTTAAAGTAGTTTGCAGCCTGACTTGAATGCTCTTTGATATCCTTATATGTGAATATTCTTTCGTTCTTATCTCTGTCAATGTGGATCATTGCACGCTTGTCAGGAGACTTTCTGCCGATATTATCTACGATATCGAAAGCAAAGTTGAACTTATCTTCATTGTTGAAATCAATTGAAGCAAGGTTGCCCTTTTCATCTTCCCTCGCATCAATGAACTTCTCGCATACGAGGCTGCCAGAAACTTTTGTTCCCCGGACAGCTCTGTCGTGAACAATTTTTTCCACAGACTCATCACTTGCCATAATCATGGCAAGGAAAACACAGTCTCTGCCGTCAACAGCAATCATGCCGTGAGGAGTCGAACTGTTGTAATAGATGCTGTCGCCTTCTTCAAGGATCTCTTCGTGATTACCAACTCTTACCTTAAGCTTACCGCTGATAACAAGGTCGAACTCCTGACCTGCATGAGTTGTAGTATGGATAGGTTTATTTTCAAGCTCTGCCGAGTACTCATAACGAACCATGTACGGATCAGAAAGACGTTTTCTGAACTTAGGAGCAAGGTTTTTGATTTCGATGCCGTTTTCGCTTGCCGTAGTCTGACCCATGCCTTTTCTTGTTACTGTATATGATGTAAGTACAGCGCTGTGTCCTTCAAGGAGGTCCGTAAGACCGATATCAAACGCAAGTGCACACTTATGAACAAAGGTAAACGGAAGATCCACTTCTCCTGCTTCATAAATGTTATACTGTTCAACCGAAACTTCAGTTTTTTCTGCCATCTCTTCTATGGTGAAACCGCAGATATCACGCATTTCCTTAATTCGCTGTGCCACCTCAAAAAGTTTGTTGGTTGTATTGTTTTCCATAAAAATACCTCCTTATAATGTACAAAATTTCCCTCGTACAAAAACAAAAACCGTCTCAAAGTCCTAAAACTTTGAGACGGAAAATATAATCCGCGGTACCACTCAAATTGCACTCTGCTATCGCTTTGTGCCACTCATCAGGATCAGTCAATCCCTTAACACTAACGTAGTTATACGGAAGAAACTATTTGCACGAAGCTTTCATCTCTCCGGCTCAGAAGTGATAGGTCATTGTCGTAACGAAACTGCCGGACTCACACCAACCGCCGACTCTCTTGAAGTTCCGAAAACGCAACCGTCTTCGTCACAGCCTTTATAAACAATTATTTGTTAGAGTAAATTATATACTCAAAAAGCATCATTTGCAAGATACATTTTGTAATCTATCCATTACATAGTGTAATGATTAAATTTATGCAGTCACAACTGAATTTGCCTTCTGAAGACCATACTTTTCAATTGCATTTTCACGCATTTTATACTTAAGGATCTTACCTGCGGCATTCATCGGGAATTCTTTTACGAAATCGATGTACTTAGGCACCTTATGCTTTGCCATATGGTCAAGAACATACTGTTTCATTTCAGCCTCGGTCATCTCCTCACCTTCGTGGAGAATGATACAAGCCATTATCTCCTCGCCAAGACCTTCGTCAGGTACACCGATAACCTGAACATCCTTGACTTTATCGTGAGTATAGATAAACTCTTCGATTTCCTTCGGGTAAATATTCTCACCACCACGGATGATCATATCCTTAAGTCTGCCTGTAATCTTGTAGTTACCGTCAGGTGTTCTGCAAGCAAGGTCACCCGTATGGAGCCAGCCGTCTTTGTCGATAGCTTCAGCAGTAGCCTTGGGCATCTTGTAATAACCCTTCATTATGTTGTATCCTCTTGCAACGAACTCACCGTTTACCTCATCCGGACACTCAAGACCTGTTTCAGGGTCGATAACCTTACACTCGACCTTCGGCAAGGGTCTGCCGACAGTTGCAACACGTACTTCAAGCGGATCATCCGTACTTGACATAGTACAGCCCGGTGAAGCCTCAGTCTGACCGTAAACGATAGTGATTTCCTTCATATTCATCTTATCGACAACTTCACGCATCTTTGCAATCGGACAG
>JAZRNG010000086.1:0-16986 GCA_045648065.1 Acutalibacteraceae bacterium
ATCCTCATTTGTTGAGAATTTACTCATACGGACACCTCACAGGACTAAGATACACTAATAATATAGACTATAAAATTTTCTAAGTCAACTGAAATTTACAAATTCGCTATTTACACCAAATAAAACATAGCTATTTTGTGCAAATTCTCAGACTATTTTAAACCGGAATGGGATAAAAATATGATGTTTATACAAAAATGTAAAATGTGTTGCACAAAATTTTTCTTGAATTTGTGATGCGTATAGGGTATAATTACCCTGATATTTTCAGGAGGGAATGCTATGACCGGATTCATTTTTCTTGACAAACCGGAGGGAATAACCTCGTTCACAGCGGTCAACAAAACACGCAGATTGCTTGGAATAAAGAAGGCAGGTCACACGGGTACACTTGACCCTATGGCAACGGGAGTACTCCCGATTATGCTTGGCGGTGCAACCCGTTTTTCACAGTATCTTCCTGTACACGACAAGGCGTACAGAGCGAAAATTTTGCTTGGTACTATTACAGACACTCTCGATACAACGGGCGAAATTCTTGAAAAAAGGGAAGTGAACGTGTCCGACGAGGAGCTGAATGATGCTGTTATGTCTTTCGAAGGCGATATCAAACAGTTGCCGCCGATGTATTCGGCAGTATCAAAGGATGGCGTCAGACTCTACAAGCTTGCACGTCAGGGTATCGAAATTGAGCGTGAGGCGAGAGATGTCACGATTTACTCATTGGAAATTGTAAGAGGCCTTGAAAATAATGAGTTCATTCTCGATGTTTCCTGCTCTGCGGGTACATACATCCGATCTCTTGCGGCTGACATAGGAGAAAAGCTTGGCTGTGGGGCTGTCATTTCTGAACTTCGCCGTACCTTTGCCAACGGAATCAGCATCGATCGCACAGTCACTCTGGATGAAATAGAAAAATTTGTAGAGGAAGGTACAATTGACAAACTCATAGCTGAGTGTGATGAAATGCTCGGCACATATCCTGCAGTTCAGGTTACGGCAAAACAGGCTTTTTACTTTTCAAACGGAGGAGCACTCGACCTTGAAAGAGTGAAGGACAAAGAAACTGTCGGAATCTGCCGCGTCAAGTCGCCTGAGGGTAAACTAGTGGGTCTTGGCAGAATAGATCGGGATAAGGGTGTACTTGCTGTCGAAAAAATCCTGGTTTACTGATGCTAAAATCTGAAAAAATGCATTTTTCGTATACATTTATATTATATAGTGAATTATCAGCGATTTCAGTGACTTCTGAAGTCGCTTTTTTTGCTTAAAATAGCAAAAAAATCCATAATAAAAGTACGGAAAAATGCAGGAAAAGATTAAACTGAAAAGTCAAGTGTTTTGTCTGTAAAAAAAGCATATGAAATACTGTGAAATATGTACAAATTAAAAATATTACGTGAAAATTTATTGACTTTGACCACGGAATGGTTTATATTTAAACTAACCATAAGAGTGGTGTCATTAGGGTTATTCTGCCCTGGTGTATTTTGGTGACCGCCAAAACACCGCTTAGACAGGATGTTTGAACATCCGACTGGTTTAATTCTGCGTCGTATTGACGTTAGTAATCGCGACCATCGGCACGAGCCGTGCACGCTGCTAAGGCGGGAAGGCTTAGGTGGATGCTACGGTTCGATTCTGAAGGGGGAGTTTACACAACGTAATAATGTCGCATCAGCAGCACACGGCTGACTAAACCTGTGTGCAACAAAATTGTACTATATTAGAAATAGTATAAAATTTTTACGGAGGTGCAATCCAAAATGAGTAATGCAAAAAGATTTCTGAGTGTTATTCTTGCAATCGTTATGATGTGCTCAACACTCGTAATCGGCGCAAACGCTGCATACACTGCTTATAAGGATTCTGCTATTATCGGTCAGTACAACAAGCTCGATAAGGCAGTTCTTACAACAGAACAGTATGCATCAGCAGCAATGGATGAAGTGGATCGTATGCTCACAAAGGAACAGCTTAAGTTCACACGTGAGGATATCATCGTTGGTGATATCGACCTTACATCTATTGACGCAGCTATGGACTCTGTTTACGCTATCGTTAACGGCGCACTCTTCTCATCATTGAAGGGTATGCTCGGTGACCTTCAGAATTTGGATGCTGATGCATTCGCAACTGAAGCTAAGGGCGGCGTAAGAAGAGGCACAGCAGGTAAGACAGACGTAGACATCGTTTATGCAGTTCTTCAGTTCTTGCATGACAACACAGATCTTCTCGTTTCTTTCGTAGAAGGTAATCTCGACACAGGTTCTATCCTCAGCTCAATCATTGACCTCAGCGAGTTTATGGACGTTAATAAGCTCCTCAAGGGTCTCCTTTATGATTTTGCTTACGGTAAAGAAGGTACAGATGCTGAGATAGCAGCTTCTTCTGTAGACACAATGGCTCAGGACCTTATCGACAAGTATGTTGTTGACGGTTACGAAGAGACAAACGATGACGGTACAGTCGAAAAAGTTGAGGGTCTCGTTCCTGCTCTTAAGGGCAAGACAAACATCTCAACAGGCACAGCTTATGAATTCCTTGATAACGTTATCAAGGTTCTCTACAATGAGCTTCTTGTTCCTCTTATGAACAGTGAACTCAAGAGCACAATCCAGAAGCTTTGCGGTGTTGTTTATGTTGACAATGGTGACGGCACATTCACAGAGGATCGTTCAAACCTCAATGAGTATGCAAACCTTCTCAACGTTGACTACGTTGTTCCCACATATGAATTCACAGATGAAGGATTCATCGAGCAGGGTAACAACATCATCAAGTCAATCCTTGATCAGCTCGTTAAGCCTGAAGTTATCGTATGGCAGGCAGGCGGCAAGGAAGCTTTCAAGCCGAACCTTGTTCGTATCGCTAAGGAACTCCTTGAAAACGCTGGTGGCGAACTCTTCGCAGATTACGTTGAGCTTGCTACTCCCGAAGAGCTTGAAGCTATGACAGACGTTGAACTCGTTGTTTATGCAGTTCGCGCTATCATCAACAGCTCAGCTTACGGTATGTACATTCCTGAGACAGACACAATCCGTGAGTTTGCATTTATCGCTCTTAAGCAGATTCTTGCAACTGACGTTCCGGAGCTTGACTTCTCAGCTCTCGATCCGAACAGCACAGACTCTCTTGTTATCATGGGTATCGACTATGCTATCTATTCAGTAAGCTCAGAGCTTGACCTCGGTCTTGAATATGTTTACGATATGGACGGCGTTGACGCTCAGCTCAAGAAGGCAGCTGACTACGCAGTAGAAAACTACGGCGGTCTCCTCAACGGTATCAAGTTTACAGACGGTGCTTCAGGTTGGGACACAATCGACACTGTTATCTTCTCAATCATTCCTGAAAGCTGGCTTCCTGAAGTAGCTAACGGCAGCTTGAAGAACTTCATCTTCACTCTCGTTAACACAATCGCTGATCTCGAAATCGAAGAACTCTTCGAACTCTTCGAGTATCGTGCAGATTCAGAGCTTCAGAAGACTCCGAAGCAGGTTATCATCAACCTTGTATCTCGCGTTATCAACATCATCTTCCCGGGTGCTTTTAAGGCAAGTACAACTATTGATGGTCTCGTAACAAACCAGGCTCTTGCAGGTACAGTCAGAGCTATCTTCGATGCTCTCTGGAACTACAAGGCAAACCTTGTTAAGGCTATCCTCCCGACACTTTGCGGTATCCTCGATCTTACAAACGATCAGGAATTCGAGTTCCCTGAACTTACTTGGGACCCGACAGACGCAAACGTTGACGGTAACTCAATCAGAACAGCTGGTTCAGTTGCTATCAAGCTTATGGTACGTAACGGTTCAACAGGTATCAACACAGGTTACACAGATGCAAACGGTGTTTTCCACCAGGATAAGCTCTACACATACGACATCAAGTCAGTAACAACAAACGTTTCTGCTATCAAGGTTACATACCCTGATACAATCGCCGGTGGTCAGACAGTTGAAATGGCATTCACAGGTGCTGTTAAGGCTTCTACTCCGTTCGTTATCACAATGACATACGATGTTCTTACAGAAGACGGTTCACCGCTTACAGAGGAACCCATCACAGAAACATTGTATTCATACCTTGCTTATAACGAAGCTCCCGACGATACAACAGCTCTTACATCATCTAAGACTGGTGGCTTCACAATCACAGACGGTCCTCGTTACCTCTATGCAAGCAGCATCGGCGATATCGAAGATATCACTGTAACAATCCAGAACTCAAACGCTGCTCAGTATGACAACGTTGTTCCGTATTCAAATCTCTTCACATTCACAGAGAATATGACAAACCAGCATCCTGAAACTGTAGATGGCGACTGCTACCTCGAAATGAACACAGACGCTTACTCAGTAATGCCTCAGGTTGAAGATACAGCTGGTATCGTTAACATCAACCCGTTCAAGATCACAGAAGCTTACGGCGAACTCACAGGTGAAGAAAGAGAAGCTGTTTGGGATTCAATGATCGAAAACGGTACAGTTAAGAACCCGACAACAGGTGTTATCACTCGTTACCCGAGAATTCAGTATGCTCTCGGTGCTAAGATCGGTACAGTAACCGTTCAGAACACAACAGCTCTTATCTTTATGTATAAGGACTACGGTCTTCCCGGAATGCTTGAAGACGAAATGGGCAAGCATCGTCAGGCATCAGCTTACGCAACAGCTCAGTCAACAGTATTCTCTGGCATGACAGTATGGGAAGCATACTCAAAGGCTATGGAAGATGCATCAAAGGCTGTTTACAGCTGCTTCCGTAACACAACATTCGCAACAGCAACAGGTAAGTTCAGCCTTTACAAGCCGGCTTACGATAACCTCGTTGCAGCAATCGAAGAACTCGACGCACAGGTTCTTTCAGCTGGTGTTGATTCTTCAATCGCACTTATCGAAAAGTGCTATCCGTCAAATCCGGAAGATCTTCCGTATTATGACCCGGCATACATCCACCACGGTGTTTCAGACTATGTACCGTATACATACTATAACTTCCGTGATGAACTCAGAACTCTTGAAGGTATGATCGACGCAGCTACAATTCCTAACGAAGAGACAGGTGAAGTTGCTGTTGTTAACGAGCTTGATAAGGCTTACAACGAGCACAGATTCGAGCTTTACTTCTCAAGACTTCTCGATGCTCCTGCTTATAAGGCACACCTTCAGGCAGAGCTTGCTAACCCGACAAGAGTAATCGGTGACGAAGCTGACTATTCAGAAGAGTCATGGGCAGATTACCAGAACGCTCTTACATTTGCTACAGCTACAGCTAACGAGGCTGACGCTAACGCAACAAAGGTTAAGACAGCTTACCGTGAACTTCTCGAAGCAGAGAAGAGACTCGTAGCTCCTTCAGAGGGCGGCGACGAGCCGAGCGGTGACGAGCCGACATTTGAGTTTGTAGATCCTTCAGGTTCAACTGAACTCGTACTTATTGAAGCTGAAGATGGCACAAAGATCCTTACAGGTATCGGTAATGCTAACGACGCTTACGACGCTGAAGAATACTTCAACTGCACAGGTTGCTATGTCAATGTTATAAACAATGACCTTGATATGTTCTCAACAAACGCAGTTGTAGAGATTATCAATTCAGAAACAAACGAAGTTATGGACACTTATGCTATCGCTGTATTTGGTGATATCAACGGTGACGCAGCTACAGACGCAGGTGACGTAAGTTCAGCTCTCTTGATTTCAGCTGCTTCTATCGTTCCTGACGCAGTTGTTTCAGTAGCATCAGACGTTAACGACGACGGTGTTACAGACTCAGGTGACCTTGCAGTTTACCTTGCAGTTGCAAGTGCATCAGCTACAATCAACGCAATCACAAGAGAAGTTATTGTTGCTTAATTTTAATTAACAAGTTATCCCTCGGAGGCGAAAGCCTCTGAGGGGAAAACGGCGAGAGGTCAGCTCTATGCCGTGTCAGAAAACTATTTACAGGAGGAATACAAAGTGAAAATTTCAAAGAAAATTCTTGCTATTCTTCTTGCTGTAACTCTTGCTCTTTCCCTCTTTGCTGTCAGCGCTTCAGCTGCTGGCACTCCGACGGGATCAGAAGCAATGACAGTAACAATCACAACGGATAACGAAACATACGAAGCTGAGTCTGCTGTTCAGGTTAAGGTTACAATCGCTTCTAACTACAATGTTCCGTCTTTCCGTTTCCCGATTATGTTTGACTCAGAAGTTTACGAACTTCCGACAATCATCGGTCTCAAAGCTTATAATACCTGTGCTTCATCAGGTACTATAAACTCAAATACAGCAGACGGTGCTAACTTCATCCCTGAAGCATATGATCCTTCAGCTTTCGGATGCATCCTCGTTCAGTGGACAGCATCTGTTACAAACGGTGAAGTTGGTCATATCAACAATGAAGAAGGCGAGCTCGCTTTCACATTTGAGCTCAAAACAAAGTCATCTGCAGTCGGTAAGACAGGTACAATTTTCATTCCTGCTGAGTCAGATCTTTTCTACTATCAGGCAATTGAAAATCCCGCAGATGCAACATCATTCTACTATCTCGATGCAACTACTTGCGCTATGACTTTTGTTGAAGCTAACGCAATGGTAGTTGGTGAGCAGGTTGCTCTTGTTCCTAATGAAGATTACGGCACTCCCGGTATCGTAGACGAAGAAAACCGTATTATCTACGGTCTTTCTGAGGGAATTTCAAGTAATGCTGAAATTAAGGAATATGTTAAGGCAACAGGCAAGGCAGTTATCCGTTCAACTCCGACAGAGTTCGGTTACGGTACAGGTACAGTAGTTTCTCTTAATATTGACGCAGTTCCTGTTAAGAGCTATGAACTTGTAATCTTCGGAGACATTGACGGTGATGCTATATGTGATTCCAATGACTTGGCATTCGTTATTTCTTACTCAAATGCAAGCTCAGTCTGCAGCGATCCGACGGTTCTTTTAGCAGCTGACCTTACAAATGACGGTGTAGCGGACTCCGGAGACCTTGCAATTTTCCTTGCAGTTGTAAGTGCTTCTACAGTCATTGACCAATCTAATCCATACTAATTAGCCGAAAGACTGATTATTTGGTAATATTAATTTAGGAGGATTATTCAATGAAACTCGCAAAAAAAGTTTTGAGTGTAGTACTTGCTCTTGTACTCGCACTCGGTGCTTTCGCAGTTGTTGGTTCAGCTAACGGCAACCCTGATGCTGATTACCAGGTTAAAATCTGGCTCACAGGTTCAGTTGGTTCAGCTACTTGGACATCAAACTCGAAAGTTACAATTGATGAAGGCGACGAATCAGATCCCGGTGCTACAATCGAAGCACAGCCCGGCGATACAATCTTTGTTCGTCTTTATGTAACAAACAACTATTACGTACACACATTCCAGACAAACCTTTTCTACTCAGCAGATCTTATTGACGCAGCTGAAATATACGCAGCACAGAGAGGCCGTGCTATTACAACAGCTAACCTCAAGAAGATCCACATCTGGAACGAAGACCACTATTGGGTAGGTCTCCACGGTACATCTTACTCAGCTCAGAACGCTTGGTCACTTCAGGCTGCTGAAGCTAACACAAATGTTAGTGAAAACTGGCCGACAGACGATGCTGGCAACAACCTCTTCACTCAGAGCGAGTGGAAGTGGAACCGTATCATGAACCTCGCAACTGAGGGTGTTGGTGAAACATCAATTTGGGATGATGATTCAACACATATCATCATGATGCCTGTTACAATCCCTGAGGATGCAGCAGCTGGTTCAACTTACTACGTAACAATTCCTGAAGGACTTGAGCAGAGATCTGCTAAGCCTTACGGTTCAACAAGACTTTCAGAAATCGGTATCGCTGATGGCGAAGACGAGCCTTGTGACATCGTTGACACAATGGCACAGCTCACACCGAACATGAAGTACGGTGATGACAACCAGTACTACGATTATTCAGAGGCAACTCTTACAATCGTTATCCCCGGCGCTTCAGAGCCCGAAGTAGACACAACAGCTCTTACAGCTAAGCTTGCAGAAGCAGCTAATGTTCTCAAGGGCAACCTCACAGACGCTTCAGTAGCAGCTCTCGAAGCAGCTATCACAGCTGGTAACTCAGCTCTTACATCAAACGATCAGGCTACAATCGACGCAGCAGTAGAGGCTCTTACAGCAGCTATCAATGCAGCTGAAGGCCTTGCAGACTACACAGCACTCAACAACGCTATCGCTCGTTACGAAGCTCTCAATCCTGCTGATTGGTCAAACTTCGCATCAGCAACAGCTAAGTATGACGATGCAAAGGCTATCGCATCAGGTCTTGGCGTTTCAGCTCAGGGCACAATCGATGCAGCAGCATCAGCTCTTAACGCAGCTATCGACGCTCTCACAGCAGCTCTTGATTACTCAGCTCTCGAAGCTAAGTACAACGAACTCGCTGGTAAGGACGTTGCTAACTACACAGACGATACAGCAGCTCGTTTCAACGCAGCTCTTGCAGCAGCTAAGGCTCTCGTTGATAACAAGAACGCAGCTGATCAGGCAGCTATCGACGCAGCTTACGACGAACTCGTAGCAGCAAACGCAGCTCTTGCTCTCAAGGCAGCTGATTACACAGCTCTTGACACACAGATCGGTTCATTCGAACTTGTAAATCCGAAGGAATGGACAGCTGATTCATACGAAGCAGCTAAGGCAGCTTATGATGCAGCTAAGGCAGTTGCTCGTGATCTCGACATCACAGCTCAGGCAACAGTTGACGCAGCAGCAGCAGCTCTTGATGCAGCTATCAAGGCTCTTGTTCCTGCTTCAGGCGCAAACTATGCAGAACTTGATGCAGCTATGGCAGCTTTCGAAGCTCTCGTAGCAGATCATTACACAACAGATTCATACGCAGCAGCTAAGGCAGCTTACGATGCAGCTAAGGCAGTTGTTCGTGACCTCACAGCTAACGATCAGGCTATCATCGACGATGCAGCAGCAGCTCTTAATGCAGCTATCGCAGCTCTCGTTGAGGCAGACGCTGATTACTCAAAGGTTAACGCAGCTATCACAGCTGCAGACGCTATCCTCAACAAGAAGGACGGCAACGTAAACAGCTATTCAGATGCTACTCTTGACGCTATCAACGCAGCTAAGGCTACAGTTGTTACAGGCCTCAAGAAGAAGGATCAGGATAAGGTTGATGCAATGGCAGAAGCTATCAATGCAGCTATCGCAACAGCAGAATTCAGAGCATGGGATTACTCAAAGATCCTTGCTCACATCGAAGCAATTGAAGCTAACCCCGCTGACTACTATGTAGCAGCAGATTATGAAGCATACCTTGCTAAGAAGGATGCTCTTGTATGGAACTACACATATGAGTTCTATGCAAAGGCAATGCTTCAGGAACTCAACTTCCTTAAGGTTAACCCGGCAGCAGCTGCAGCAGCTGATTACTCAGCAGTTGAAAAGGCTATCGCAGCATACGAAGCTAAGAAGGAAGCAGCAGACTACACAGACGATTCAATCGCAGCTGTAGAGGCTGAAATCGCTAAGGTTGTTTATGACCTTAACGAAAATCATCAGGCAGAAGTAGATGCATTCGCAGCAGCTATCAACGCAGCTATCGACGCTATGGTAGAAGTAGTTGTTCTTCCTGCAGATTATGCAGCAGTTAACGACGCTATCGCAGCATTCCGTGCAAAGATCGCAGCAGCAGATTACGAGCAGGACGGCATCGATGCAGTTGAAGCTATCATCGCTGGCATCAACTGGGATCTCGACGAAACAGCTCAGGCTACAGTTGACGCTTATGCAGCTGACATCATCGCAGCTACAGCAGCTCTCGTTGAAATCATTCCTGTAGTTCCCGCTGATTATGCAGCTCTTGATGCAGCAATCCTTCGCGCTGGCACATATGACCAGAACGCATGGACAGCTGACACATGGGCAGCAGTAGTAGACGCTCTTGCAGATGCAAAGGCAGTTGCTCGTGACCTCACAGCAGACGATCAGGCTATCGTAGATGCAGCAGCTAAGACTCTTAACGACGCTCTTGACGCTCTCGTAGCTAAGGAAGTTGTTTCAAGCATCTCAACAATCACATACACTCCGTCAGAAGATACACATAACACATTCGACGTTGTTGTAAACGGCAGAATGGCTATGGTTCAGTTCATCGAAGAAGACGGTGGTACAAGAACATATGACAGATACAACAAGAACGTAACAATCAAGAGCTTCAACGCTGACGGCGTAGAAGTTAACTCACTTGATCGTTCAGTTGCATATGAAATCTGGACAATTAACACAAACCTCATCGGACCTAAGGTTGACGTTCGTACAAAGTATCTCGTTAAGAACCAGTACATCTGGGAGACAGAGAGATATTCATTCGAGCTTCAGTTCGTAGAGCCGACATTCGATGCAGAAATCCGTGAGATCAATGCTCCTGAAACAGGTAAGAAGGGCAAGATCGCTACAACAGTAGTTGTTGGTCCTGACGCACAGGGCGTTAAGTTCGTAATGGCTAACGGCACAACAACAACTTACACAGCTGATAAGGCTACAGTTCTTGAGAACGGTGACCTTTCATTCACAGGTAATGCATGGGCAAATGACGCTGGCCTCAACACTATCGTTGTTAAGGTTAAGGTTAACGGCGCATGGGTTGAAAAGGGCACATTTGACTACACAGTTGAATAATCCTAATCTCTAAACTTTTTAAGGGTTGCGTGGAAACACGCAACCCTTTTCCTTTTTTAACTGAGTTTTCAAAATATTCAGATAAAAAGCCTCACAGAAACGAGTTGCTTCTGCGAGGCTTTGAAAATTTTTGTGCAAAAATTATGCGAGGAGATTTTCAACAAGTTCTATTATTTTTGCGAAGAGATCGCTGAAAGTATCAGTAAATGCTGATGTATCTGCTCCCGTGATTTCTGAAATGAACTGAGCTATATAATAAGGAATATCACTGAGAATTGCGATGATTGCCATAACGTATTCACCTCCATGCAACTAATTATATCACTTTTTCTGATTTTTTTCAATATCCTGACGAGCCTTGAAATATTACCTTAATATCTGGTAGTTTGATTGAAAAAACATATAAAATATGATATACTGAATCTGTTAAAATTTGGAATACAGTTGAGAGGGATATTTATGAAAAAGAAGATATGTGAACTTTGCGGTCAATATATGTCAGATGATATGCTGTTCGGTGTTGCTTTGTGTAACAGATGCAGAGAGATATATTCTGACGTTAAGCAGGTTCTGTCAGTTACAGAAGACCGGGAATTTATGCAGAATGCAACTCCTCAGGCAAAAAATCTGTTTGAAGAAAAGCTTAAAAGGTATGATGTGAGTGCCTTGAAAATGCAGCTGGAAGAAGAAAGACAGCAAAGACTTCAGTATGAAGCTGAACGCCGTAAAGCCGAGATGATTCATCAGGAGCAGCAACGAAAACTATATGACGAGCAACAGGAACGCTTCAAGGAGGTTCAGGAACGTTTTCAGCAGGAAACGGAAGACAGAGAAGCTTTTTTGAAAGCAAACGGTCATCAGGGATATTACGAATACAGGATACTGAATACATCTGAAGCTGATATCGCGTGGATTGCAGATCAGCTGAACTCACTTGGCAGGCAGGGATGGCAGCTGTGTTGCACACACAACATCTCACAAGCAGATCAGAATATCCTTATACTTGAAAGATTTATAAAATTCAAAGAGTAATGAAAAAGGAATAATTTTTAAAATACACTTGATTTTTACGCTGTGGTTAGTTATAATATTAAGGCTATAAGGCAGATACGGAGAGTTGTCCGAGCTGGCCGAAGGAGCACGACTGGAAATCGTGTAACAGGCTATAACCTGTTCGAGGGTTCGAATCCCTTGCTCTCCGCCAAAAAGAAGTAACAGATATTTTCAGTGTCTGTTACTTCTTTATTTTATATGAGGGTGATTTTTTGCATATTAAAACGAGCAATCAGATTTATAAAACATATTTTATTTTGCTGTTTTTTAGTTTAGCGATTTGCTTGATTCTGCCTATTTCATGGGGCGATGATTCAATATTTCAGGAAAAATCAGGAAATCTGAGTTTGATTTCATTCATTGACGGTAGTGCAAGACCGTTTACGGATTCATTTACTTATATTTTTTCAAAATTTAAAATCTTATGGCGTATACTGAATCCTGTAATCATGGTTTCGCTTTTAGCCGGAGTTTCTTATCTGTTGCCATTTAAGTTAAAAGCGAAAGAAACGGTCGTGCTTTTTATTTGCTTGATGTTTCCTACAATGATCATTGTAGATGCGGGATTTATTGCAACAACCGTAAACTATCTTTGGGCAATAACATTTGGTATTATCTCTATTATTCCTTTAAAACAAGCATTAAAAAATGAACGAATAAAATGGTATATGGTTTTGCTTACCTATCCGTTGATTCTGTATGCGACTAATATGCAACAGATGGCGGTTGTTTTAGTGGTGATATTTTTTAGCGGTAATTTATATTTATTGATAAATAAAAAATTTAATCTTTTTTTGCTTTTTCAATTTATTGTAGCCGCAGGCGGACTTGTATGGTCGTTTTGCCTTAATATGTTTGGTGAAAACAACAGAATGATAAGAGAAACGGCACGATATTTTCCGCTGTTCGGAGAATTGAATCTTTTAGAGAAAATCGAATTGGGATTTTCTTCAACTTTTTACAGTCTTACTATGAATCCGCATTTCGCTGTAGTTGGATTTTTGGCTTTCACTGTATTTTTATCAATAATGGTTTTGAAAAGAAAAAATAATTGGATGAAAATTATCGTTTCATTAATTCCGCCCGTGTTTACGGTGATAATGTGTATTTTAAAATTAATCCCCGGCTCGACTGTATACAGCATCATTACAGGCGGTATGCAATATTACAGAATGGAAAAGGCAATTTATTCTTTTAAACCTGTAACTGATTTGATATTCATATTTTTGATTTGCTGTATACTGTACAGCTTGTACTGTGCGTTCAGTAAAAAGCGTGATTTCTGCATTTCATTTTTTGTTTTATGCATAGGCTTGGGTACAAGAATCATTATGGGTTTTTCTCCTACGGTTTGGGCATCGGGACACAGAACGTTTTGCGTAATGTTTATAACATTTGTAATTGTAGGATTTTTAGTGTACAACGATTATAAAGCATTATTAAAAAATAATGAAAAAGTATAATGATGCCGTTTGATAAACCGAATCCATTACTCTCCGATCTGAAAAGAAGGTGGTACCGAGAGGTGCTACCTTTTGTTTTTTTGATAGAAAAAAAGCAAGGGATTCGAAGCCCGAGGGGGTGAGGAGCGTTAAAAAACAGTCAGGTGTACTGTTTTAAGCTCCGGAGTCTGGTTTGATGTTTGTTGCAAAAGATATGTAGATTGATTTTAATTCAAATATGTGATATTCTTAATATGGTGATAATATGAATTGTTCAGTGATATTTGAATGTTCAACCTCAAAAGAACTATTTGAACTTTGGCAACAAGCACATAAAAATGAAAAAGGCAATGAAACTATCCCGAAAGTGCACGGCAATGCTTTAATTTCAAAAAATAATTTTATTGCTGATGGTTGTCTAGACTTAAAAAACGAAAAGGCAAAGTATTTATACGTACTTAAAGAAAGTAATCAAGAAAAACAATTAGATTGTGGTGATTGTATTCATTACGGTGCATTGGATTGGCGAAGAAGTAATGAAGCTTCTGCCAGAAGACAGAACGGAAAAATGATAAAGTTGTTTTCTGTTTTAGAAGAAAAAGAAATATCCACATCTGATCTTGCTGTTATAAATATCAACAAACGAGGTGGATATAACCATTGTGATGAAGTTGCCCTATCATCATATGGCAGGGTATATAAAGATTTTATTAAACAACAAATAGAAATCATTGCTCCGTCAAAAGTTATTTGTGCAAACACTGTATTTGAAATATTAGCCGATATTTATGGTGCCAGTAATACTGGTAACATTTTTAAATATAACGAAATTACATTCTATAAATGGTATCATCCTGCAGCGAGAAAACCATATTCTGAATTTTTGCAACGATTCAAATGAAAATTAAAGGTGATATGAATTGGAATTCATAAATAAAGAAAACATAGTTGAATTAGTGAATCCCGAAGTGGTTTCAAGACAACTATTAAATTCGAATAATTCAACAAGTGAAAGAGTTACGATAACGGAAGTACATCTTAATATAGGAGCAAGTCAACCAAGACACACTCACAATGCTTCTGAACAAATATGGTATGCAATTCAAGGAACAGGTAAACTACTTCTTGAAAATGATACAGAAAAAGAGTTTAAAGCAGGTGATGTTGTAAGGTTTGTAGATAAAGATATACACGGACTGTTTAATGATGGTGATATAGAGTTTGTGTATATATCTGTAACTGCTCCACCAATAAATTTTGAATACGCATACAAAGATAAGAGATAAAATTAAGTGCAATGGGATATAAAATCTTATTGCACTTTTTCTATTAAAACAAGGAAGCTTTCAATGAAATAAATAACACTTGAAGATTTATTCAACGGCAATATAAATATGCACTAATTCTTTTTTGTTCCATACTATTGTAATTTGCTTATGAATATGGGATAATACTAAAAATGCCCGAAGGGCAAACAATAATTTGAAACGGAGTTTTATTATGGAACAAAAAAGAAGTGGTTTCTCAGGTAAACTTGGATTTGTTCTCGCAGCGGCAGGTTCGGCTGTCGGTCTGGGCAATATCTGGCGTTTTCCTTATCTTGCAGCACAGCATGGTGGCGGAATTTTTCTTCTCGTGTACATAATTCTTGCTGTAACTTTCGGATTTTCTCTTATGGTTGCAGAAATTGCACTCGGACGAAAAACACAGCTCAGTGCAATCGGTGCTTTCTCAAAGCTCAGTAAAAAGTTTACATTCCTCGGTTATCTTGCATCCGTTGTACCTGTAATAATTCTTCCGTATTATTCTGTAATCGGCGGTTGGGTTACAAAGTACCTGGTGGATTTTGTCAGCGGAAAAACTTCGGCTGCGGCTCAGGACGGATATTTTGGAAACTTTATTTCCTCAACAGGTGAGCCGATACTTTACTTTGCAATTTTCCTTGGTCTTACTGCTCTTGTTGTTCTTTTCGGTGTTGAAAAGGGTATTGAAAAGGTCAGTAAGATTATGATGCCCGTGTTGGTGGTTCTTTCGATCGGTATTGCGATTTATTCTGCATGTCTGCCGGGCGCACTTGACGGTGTTATTTATTATCTTAAACCGGATTTTTCGAAATTCTCAGCATCAACTGTTATCTCGGCTATGGGTCAGTTGTTTTACTCAATGTCACTTGCAATGGGTATTATGATCACATACGGCTCATATATGAAAAAGGACGTAAGCATTGAAAGTGCAACACGTCAGATCAGTATTTTTGATACAGGTATTGCGTTCTTTGCAGGTCTTATGATCATTCCTGCTGTCTTTGCTTTCTCAGGCGGTGACGAATCAGCACTCGGACAGGGCCCCGGTCTTATGTTTGTCACTCTTCCTAAAGTTTTTGACAGTATGGCAGGCGGCAGTATAGTTGGTGCAGTTTTCTTTGTTCTCGTTCTGCTCGCAGCGCTCACATCTTCGATTTCTCTTATGGAAACAATCGTTTCAATCTGTATGGACAAGTTCAAATTAAAGAGAATTCCTGCTTGTATCGCAGTGCTTGTTTTCAGCGTTCTTCTTGGCCTTGTTTCTACACTCGGTTATGGTATATGGGCAGAAGTAAAGGTTATCGGAATGCAATTCCTTGATTTCTTTGATTTCATCAGCAACACTGTAATTATGCCGATCGTTGCTTTGATCACTTGTATCCTTATCGGTTTTGTTATCAAACCGTCAGCAGTTATTGAAGAAGTTGAAAGCGGTAACACAAAGTTTAAGAGCAAAAAGCTTTTTGTAGTTATGATAAAGTACATCGCTCCTGTTTTCCTTCTTGTTATTCTTGCGACTTCGGTACTCGGAGCTTTTGGGATAGACCTTATTGAATTGATAAAAGGATTATTTGTGAAATAAAAAACAGGGTATCGGTTGCGATACCCTGTTTTTTTTAGCAGTTATTATATGTTATTTGATTCTTGAGCCGCAGGCATAGCAGAATTTAGAATCGTTTGCACTTCGTGTGCCGCACTTTGCACATACACAGTAGTTAGCCTGTGCAGCTGTAGTAGCAGGCTGAAGCGTAAGACTGTGTGCTGATGATGCATAACGGTCGGGTGCATTCTGCGGCTGCGACGGAGTCTGATCAGATGAGTTTTTAAATACCTTTTCTATAGGAAGTTGTTTAACCTGCGGATTAAGCTTTATGATATAATCCAGGCTATAAACGGTTGGACATTGATTAAAAACCTCAACAGCAACAGAGAGGTCTGTTGAGATTATACCTTCAAGATTGTTTTCTTTGATATATTGAAGCCAGAATTTAAATAATTTTTTCTCATTTACAATCTTTGCCCAGTATGTCAAACCAAAACATATGCCAACCATAATCAATCCCACTATAGGATAAATAATTGAATCTCCACTGAAAGAGTTTTTAATTGCAGAAAAGGTGCCTCTTACAATCAGCACACTACTAAAAGGAAGTAAAACGCTTACTATGAGTCTCATTATACTTGCAATTGTTGATACATTATAATTGTTTTTATTCGTATTCATATAATCAATCCTCCGTGTTTTTTGTGGTTGACAGTTTCTTGTCAACTGACTATGGTTTAATTATACGAGGGTTTCAAAGGAAGTTGTATTTTGAAATTTATCCTGAAGATTTGTATAAATCAAGGAGATATAAGTGTAAAGCTAATACATATACTTAAAAATTCCTTTTTGTCAATAAAATGAGAAAAATTTTGAATACTTTGCACCATTGTCTTTTTTGTTTCAATATGAGATAATGTATACAATCGGAACTGTATATTAATTAAAATGAGGGATACTATGAAAAAGTATGATGTA
>JAZRNG010000087.1:0-2497 GCA_045648065.1 Acutalibacteraceae bacterium
GATTTTACGGGATGCGTAGAAAAGGATGATTTTTTTGACAGAATCATAGAAGCACTCGGATTAGGGGTTGGATATTGTGGCAAGAACTTTGATGCGATATATGACTTTTCGAGAACAGAAAAAATCCCTGATAAGGTTGAAATTACAGGAACAGCAAAGCTTACCGGTTATTTAGAGTCGGTATGCCTTAAAAGAATGGTCAGCACTTTGGATGACATTAAAGAGTTTTATGAAAGCCGCGGACGGACATTCGAATATGAGGTCATAGATTGACGAAGGAGAAGGTAAGCGAAATTATAAATAGAGAATACCTTGTAAATTTCGGTTTTGCCTATATTTAGTTTATGATTCGGAAAACTGAGTCGGCGTAAATCCCGTAATCTCCTTAAAAACTCTGCAATATGTTTTTGAATCGCTGAAGCCTACGGTTTCGGCGATTTCAAATACGGGCATATCAGAGTGCTTCAGAAAAAATTTTGAGCGCTCAATTCTGTATCTGTTTAAATATTGATGAAAGGAAAAGCCGGTTGTGTTTTTGAATATCTTGCAAAAATTGCTTTTGCCGTATCCCGTGATTTCAGCCGCGAGGTCAACCGTGATTTTTTCGGAGTAACGGTGAAAAATCAGGTCGAGCGCCTTCTCAATGTTTTTTGCGTTAACGGCGTTTTTGCTGTTTGAAGATACCTCTGCTGAGGAAAATTCTTCATAAAAAAGACCGAAAAATTTTAATACATTACCCTGAATGACAAGGTCATTGGGCAGAAGCTTTTCTTTTTCTTCAATTATTTCTTTCAGTAGGGCTTTGATTTTTTTGCTGAAGTCTGTATCGTCGAGTCTGAAAACGGGAGATTTCAAGGTTAAAGAGGAAACTGAATCAAAAAAAGCGCCAAGAAATAAAGGCCCTGCTTCAATCAAAAGATGCAGGCTGTCCTCTTTCGCATCCTTGGTTTCATGGGGAATGGAGCTCTGAATAAAAGCAAGTGTTCCTTCATTTAAAACATAAGGCTCGTTGTTTATAATTACTTCGCAGGAGCCTTTTATGCAGTATAAAATTTCGTTTTCATAGTGCTTGTGCAAAGGGAAACTGCCAAGGTTTCCCAAAACAACTGCAAGTGAATTTTCGTGATTAAGAATAGGTTGAAAAAGCATGAAATACACCTCGCGAACCTAATGGTAGCATAGTTTTGGGCGTAAAGTCAACAAAAAGTGAATTTTTGGGAATAAACAGAGAATTTGCGGTATTGTTATTAAGAAAACAAAAAGGTAAAATCAAATTAAATTAAGATATCGGAGGGAAAAGCTATGGTTGATAACATTTTTCTTGCAGGTGCGGCACGTGAAGATACAACGCCTGAGCTCGGCACTTTTCTTTACGGGTACCGTCCCGATATAGCTTGTAAATCAGTTCACGATCCGTTGAGTGTAACGGCACTTGCTGTCAGTCAGTACGGCAAAACAGCTTTGCTTCTCACAGCTGAAATCGGTGATATTCAAACAGCACTCTGCAAAGAGCTTGCAGGTGAAGTCGCAAGAAAATGCAATATAGACGAAAAGAATATTTTGATTTCTTCAACCCATACCCATACTGCACCTAATCTTTCGGGTGTTGTCGGTTGGGGCGACATTGATATGAATTATTATGAGAAGATTTTTCTTCCGTCAGCTCTTAAAGCGTCGGAAAATGCTTTGAAAAATCTTAATCCTGCAGAAATCGCAATCGGTGTAACTCAGAGCAAGGTCGGAATCAACCGCCGTCAGCATTATGAGGACGGTACAATCGGTCTCGGACAGAATCCGCACGCATGTTATGATCCGGATATGACGGTTGTTTCGATCCGTTCAAAGGAAGATAAAAAGGGTATTCTCAATCTTATCCATTACGGCTGTCACGGCACATCTGCAGGTCTTGCAGAGGCTGTTTCGCGTGATTGGTCGGGAATTATGATTGACCGTCTTGAAAATGAAACACAGACTCTTACTGCATTCTGGAATGGTGCTATCGGTGACGTCGGCCCTCGACTTACGAACGGTGAAACAACGGGCGATCTTTCATACACAGAGGAGCTTGGGGGCGTTGCTGCAACAGATGCAATAGTAGCATATAAAAACAAGGGTGGCTACCATTCAGGAAATCTTGAAATTTTCAATGACGTTGTGCATCTTCCGTGTAAGAAAATGCCGACCCTTGACGAGGTCAACAAAAAGCTTGAAAGATTTACAAATCCCGAAACATTAATCAATATTGACCGTCTTGAATATGAGCATTACAAAGAGACGAAAGAATTTCTCGAAAACGGCGACGGAGTAATTCCTGAAGAAAAGTCGGAGGCCAAGCGGTCTTAGGAAGACAATACAGCTTTGCAACTCCTTGGCTCACAGAACGACATGGCTACGATCCGACTTAATCCCGAAACATTAATCAATATTGACCGTCTTGAATATGAGCATTACAAAGAGACGAAAGAATTTCTCGAAAACGGCGACGGAGTAATTCCTG
>JAZRNG010000088.1:0-7613 GCA_045648065.1 Acutalibacteraceae bacterium
GCAGTTGCAGGTGGTACAATGACAATTGACCAGACTACCGGTAAAGGCGTTAAGGTATAATTCCTTAAATATTTTAAAGCGGTATGGCTAAAAACCATACCGCTTTTTCTATGAAAAAAGAGGTTGCAAAGTGCAACCTCTTTAAAACTATTCTTAAGTTTATGCCTGTACCTTGTGGAAAATCTTCTTACCTTTTTTGATGATAACGGGCTCAGCCTTGAGCTGATCAGCTGTGAATGAAAGTCCGATGTCAGAAACTTTCTGATCGTCTGCTGAAACGCCGCCCTGCTGAACAAGTCTTCTGCCTTCACCACGTGACTTTGTGATACCTGTCTTTACAAGTACTTCAAGAATGTCAATCTTGCCGTCTGTGAAATCTTCTTCAGCGAGAGTTGTTGTCGGCATATTTGCGCTGTCCATTCCGCCGCCGAAGAGTGCCTTTGAAGCTTCTCTTGCTTTTTCAGCTTCTTCTTCACCGTGAACAAGCTTTGTAAGCTCGTATGCGAGGATGTCCTTTGCCTCATTAAGCTGACTGCCTTCCCAGCTGCTCATTGCATCGATTTCTTCAAGCGGAAGGAATGTAAGCATTCTGATGCATTTAAGAACGTCCTGATCGCCTACATTTCTCCAATACTGATAGAATTCATAAGGACTTGTCTTTTCTGGATCAAGCCATACAGCACCGGAAGCTGTTTTACCCATCTTCTTACCTTCAGAGTTCATAAGAAGCGTGATTGTCATAGCGTAAGCGTCCTTACCGAGTTTCTTACGGATGAGTTCAGTACCACCGAGCATATTTGACCACTGATCATCGCCACCGAACTGCATATTACAGCCATACTCTTTGAAAAGGTGATAGAAGTCGTAGCTCTGCATGATCATATAGTTGAATTCAAGGAAGCTCAGACCCTTTTCCATTCTCTGTTTGTAGCACTCAGCACGAAGCATATTGTTAACTGTGAAGCATGTGCCGACTTCGCGGAGAACCTCAACGTAGTTCAGGTCAAGAAGCCAGTCTGCATTGTTAACCATCATAGCCTTGTCTTCACCGAATTCGATGAAACGACTCATCTGCTTTTTGAAGCAAGCGATGTTGTGGTCAATGTCTTCCTTTGTAAGCATCTTACGAAGATCGGAACGGCCTGATGGGTCACCGATCATACCTGTACCGCCACCGAGGAGAGCAATAGGACGGTTGCCTGCCATCTGGAGTCTCTTCATAAGGCAGAGTGCCATAAAGTGACCGACGTGAAGGCTGTCTGCTGTGGGGTCGAAACCAATGTAGAATACAGCTTTACCGTTGTTGATAAGCTCTTTGATTTCATCTTCGTCTGTAACCTGAGCGATAAGACCTCTGGCTACGAGTTCGTCATAAATTTTCATTGTTGTCTATCCTTTCAAATTTTCGTTTTGTGACAGAAAATAAAAATACCTCTGTCGTTAATTGACAGAGGACGAATTACCGTGTTACCACCTCTATTTATCATACTCTCGCGAGTATGACCTCGGTGAGTGCAAAACACTCTTACGCTTTAACGTGCGCACACGGTGCAGCCTACTGAAATGTAAATTTGTTCAGTGCACAACTCAAGGATGTATTTCACACGATAGCTCACGTTTCCTTACACCGACCGAAAACTCTCTTTGCTTTACTGCCGTACTACTTTTTCCCGTCACAGTTATTGAAGTGATTATATATTGAAATTGTTTTTTTGTCAAGTAATGAGTTGACGAAGGCGTAAAAATAGGGTAAAATATAGCGAATATTTAACGGACGGTGATTACACCATGAGAATGAGAAAAAAGAAAAACCTTGAATCAAGACTTGAAGAATGCAAAGAAATCCTTTTCGAAATTCATTCGGAGGATAAAAACTTCAGTACTGCTATAGAAAATAAAACTTATCTTGACTATGAAAAGATATTTGGCAATAACAATCCGGTACATATGGAAATTGGCTGCGGTAAGGGTCAGTTCGTCTGTGAAATAGCAAAGCAGAACCCTGATATTAACTACATCGCGGTTGAAAAAAGTGCAAACGTAATCGTTCAGGCTTGCGAAAAGGCTATTGATGCAGGACTTAAGAATGTTTATTTTATCAAAGGTGGAGCAGAATATCTTCCTTGTTTTATCCCTGATAAAACGATTGAAAGATTGTATCTTAATTTTTCCTGTCCTTTTCCGAAGAAAAAATATGCAAACCACAGACTTACCAATAAGACTTTCCTCAGACTGTACGAAATGATTCTTGTTCCTCAGGGTGAAATCCATCAGAAGACTGATAATATGCATTTCTTTGAGTATTCGATAGGTGAGTTTTCTGATTACGGTTTCACAATCAAAAATGTTTCCCTTGATCTTCATAATTCTGATTTTAAGGGAAATATCGTTACAGAATACGAAAAACGCTTCTCTGACCTCGGTCAGCCGATATACAGACTTGAAGCTTATCTTAAATAAAAAATCCTGCAAGGCTCAGGCTTTGCAGGATTTCTTTTATTATAATGTGCTTTCGAGAATTTCGAGCTTACCTTCGACTGTGTATTCACCGCTTGATGCAGGGATGAAAATACTTTCGCCCTTGACAAATGAAAGGGTAGTGCCGCCGCAGGTAACCTTGCCTTCGCCTTCGAGACAGAGAAGTGAAACGAAGCTCTCGTCATCTGCTGTTGCATTGTACTTGCCGTCAACGTCGAGCTTATACATTGTGAAAAGATCACATTTTGTAAGCTCAGCTCTTACAGCATTTTCAAACTTTTCCGTCTTTCTTTCTGAAGAATCTGCAATAACGGGCGGACAACGCTTTGTAACGTCAGCAGCTTTATCAACGTGAAGCTCACGGGGTTTGCCGTCATTGCCGAGTCTGCCGTAGTCGTAGATTCTGTATGTTGTGTTGGAATTCTGCTGAACTTCAGCGAGAAGAATGCCCTTGCAGATAGCGTGCATTGTGCCGGACTCGATGAAGAAAAGGTCGCCTTTTTTTACCTTTATTTTGTTGCAGATATCCATCATAGCGTCACTTTTTGCAGCTTCTTTGAATTCTTCAACACTTACCTCACGGTTGAAGCCGAGGATGAGCTCTGCATCAGGATCGCAGTCAAGTATGTACCAAGCTTCTGTTTTACCGTATTCGCCCTCGACTCGCATAGCGTATTCGTCATCAGGGTGCACCTGAATTGAAAGATTTTGTTTAGCATCGATGAATTTGATAAGAAGCGGGAAAAATTCAAATCTTTCACCCTTTTTACCGCAGATAGTCTTGTCTTCGAGGTAAACCTCCTGCAAAGTTTTTCCTTCGTATTTGCCGTTCTGAACGGTTGAGGGACCTGCAGGATGGCAGGAGAGTACCCATGCTTCGGCAGCGGGATTTTTGTCAGTTTTGATGCCGTATTCTTCGATAAGTCTTGTGCCGCCCCAGATGTTGTCGGCTACAGATGGAGTGAGTTTTACCATTTCCATAATTAAACCTTCTTTTCAAAAATTTACTCTAATATAATACATTAAAAATATGGTATTGTAAAGTAAAAAAACAGTTGACAAACAGAACAAATGTTCTCTATAATATATACTGTGATGCTACGGAGGTGGTAAGGAGAAATAAATGATTACATATGATTTAATGCTTGTGAAACAGTGTCTTACAGGTGCAGACAGATTTTCGATTGCAGCCAATGCAAACGAAACAGTTTGTCTGCGTTTTCATTTTGACTGCAACTGGCGTCGGTTTGACTCTAAGGCGGCTGTTTTCAGAAATTCATATTCAAAGTATTATATAATTGAAATTCTTGACAATCGCGTAAAGGTGCCATGGGAAGTGCTTACGCAAACGGGATCCTTTGAGCTTTCTGTCATCGGCTTTGAGAAGCAGAAGGTGATTACCTCAGATAAGGTTGAGATATTGGTTTCTGAAAACCTTCTGCCCGAAGATTATAAAACCTTCAGTCCGTCAGAAGAGCTTTTTGAAAGGTTTAAAAAGGAGTGTACAGCTCAGGCGTATCTCGACTATCAGGATGAGATAAATTCTCTTAAACGGGCGCACATGGAAGAAAAAATGCAGCTCGGTGCACAGATAAACGAAGCAAATGAACGCACCAAAGCGGTAATTGCTGAGAAGGATAGTGAGATAGCCTCGCTCAATGCAAAACATGATGCAGAATCTGTCCGGTTAAATAAAACTATCGCAGGACTTAACAGTCAGATAAGCAAGTATTCGCAGAAAGCTCAGTGGTGGGACATGGTAGACAGGGCGTTGAGCCTTAAAACTGTACCAAGCTACGCATTGTGGGCAGGAGGAACAGAAGAATTTGAACTCCCCATGCTCAATACGTCTTCAATAGTGTCTTTTTCTACAAACAATTTCAGTACAAATCTTACATCAGTCGGTCTTGATTTATCTTCAACGACGTCGTTTTCGTCTATTTTTGCATCTAAAAACGGTATACGAAAACTTGAACTGAAGAATGCCGATAAAGTAACTACATTTTCAAATCTTTTTGAAAACTGCAAGACTATTAAAGAAGTTGTGATCGATTCAGTAGAGGGTTGCGGAACATTTACAAGATTTGCAAACGAAGCTGCTAATTTGCAGAAAGTAAACTTCGGAGGGATACTCAGAGCATCAAACTATGAAAGAGCATTCAGTAACTGTGTGGTGTTGAAGGTAATAAACGGACTGATTGATATGCGTTCTGCTAACTCAGTATCTTCGATGTTTTTAAACTGTTCGAGCCTTGAAACCGTAAATTTCATTAAAGATTCAATAATACTCAGTATCGACTTCGGAAGCTGTATAAGACTCTCAAAAGAGAGCATGGAAAATATTTTCAATGCTTTGAGTACGGAGGTATCGCACACGCTTGTGATCGCAGCTCATGCTTTTGAAAACAATTTTACTGAGGAAGAAATGGATGAGTGGATAACTTACGTGACAGAAACCAAAGGCTGGGTACTCAGCATAATTTAAGGAGAGATAAAATGGAAAGAGAAATTATAAATAAAGTTGACTATCTGCACATTATTGCGGTAAAAGCAGGTAATGAAATAAAACGATACGAAATCTCACCGACAATCCCTGAAGGGTTTTACCGCATAAGTGAAGGGAGAACGGAAAACGGAAAGGTTTATTTTCCGGGATCATGGGATCTTGATACTATTTTGTCTGATATAAAAAGGACAGAAACGAACTAAGCATATTTGTCCTGTCTCGTTCATATAATGCCATAGATTATAAAAAAGAGAGGTATTGATATGAGCATTGAGCTTACCACCAGAAACATAGGGACAGGAGAAAGTTTTTATGATAATTATATCGAGCAGGGTGTGGATTGTGACATCACCCTGCCCGATTATTGCCCTGATATAATGCGTATTATAAAATGTACCCTGACTTCCGAAATCAGCAATTCAAAACTCATCGGAGACAGAGCTACGGCTGACGGAAATGCTAAAATCCGTATCGTCTATACCGATGAGAAAAATAATATTTTCTGCTATGATCAGGATTATCCGTTTTCAAAATATGCTGAGTTGAGTACCGCATACGATGATGCGTTTTTATGTTGCAGTACAAAAACAGAGTATGTAAACTGCAGAGCTGTCAGTAAACGCAGGATTGATGTTCACGGAATGGTAGGGCTGAGATTTAAAGTCATCGGAAATAAAAACATACCTCTGATAAGCGATGCCAACGGTGACGGCATACAACTTCGTAAAAAAGGTCTGGATATTGATAATATTTCAGGTGTTACTGTGAAGTCTTTCGAGGTAAGCCAGGTGGAAAACGTCGGTGATTCAAACGGAGGAATAGGCAAGATCATTGATGCCTTTGCTTCGCCGATACTCAATGAATGTAAGCTGATCAAGGGTAAAATCCTTATAAAAGGTGAGCTTCTTGTACGTGTTGTCTACTGTTCTGATACTGGCAGTAACGAAGCGTGTGTGCTTAACTGTCTGCTTCCTTTCAATGAAATCGCAGAAGCGGCAGCGGTAACGGATAACTGCAAAGCAGACGTGAAGATGCACGTAACCCGACTTACCGCAGAGCCGAAAACTGACAATGACGGTGAATACCGCTATATGAACATAAACGCGGAGGTGTTCGCACAGCTTACCGTTTACGAAAAAACAAGTGTCAGGATAGTGACGGATGCATACTCTACGGATGTTGATCTCTCCTCTGAGTACAGTACGATGGAGTTTATGCAGATAAGCCACGATATGAAAGAAAATATTTTGTGTAAACAGAGTCTTGACGTATCGTCGATGAAACCGCAGAAGCTGTATGCATTTACTATTATGCATCCTGAGCACAGATACCGTTTTGACGGTGATAAAGTCGTTATAAGCGGAAAAATACCCGTAAACCTCATCGTGATCGATTCAGAGGGTACGCCTGTTCTTTGTGAAAGGGAAGCTGAATTTGAGTATGCAAAGACCGTAGACAGCTGTGATGACCTTATGCTTGATCCTCACGTGAGTATAGGAGGATGTTCAGCGACGTTGGACACGGACGGAAGGGTAGACTTCAAGGCTGAAGTCCTCCTGAATGGTCATCTGATGAAATGCAGCAGAGAAAAAGTGCTTACGTCTCTTTCTTCGCAGGAGGGAGCAAGTGAAAAAAACAGAAAACCTGCAGTAGTAATTTACTTCTGTTCAGAAGGCGAAAGTATATGGAATATAGCAAGAAAATACAATACAACCGTGGAAGATATAATGCTGGAAAACGATCTGACGACAGATTTTGTTGTAAATAAGCATATGCTGCTAATTCCTGTAAAATAAATCTTGCAAAGTTCGTGTTTTAGTGGTAAAATATTCAGGACGGAAATTTCCGTAATTACATTTTGAGGAGAATTAAAGTTATGTTAAAGTTAAAAGACATTGATAAGGCGGCTGCCGCAAAGGGTAAAGGCGTAGAAACTTTCTGGCAGTTTGTTAAGTTTATCGTTGTAAGCTTGGGTGCGTTTGTTATTCAGCTTTTCTTACCGTATCTTGTTAAATTACCTATGACAGATGAATTCCTTGCAAGACCTTATGACCTTTTCGGTTTAGGTATCTGGTCATCTGAAAAGGCTGCATCAGCAGGTATGGATACAACAGGACTCGGACTTTTCATTGCTCTTACTTTATGTAATATTCTTGCACAGATTTTCTCTTTCTTTGTTAACAGAGAAAAGACTTTTAACTCATGTGCAAACATCAAGGTTGTTTTCCCGATCTATCTTGTAGTTACTATTGCTCTTATCGCATTCTCAGCTTGGTTACAGCCGTTCTTGGTTAACTTCCTTACATCGAAGGGCTTAGAAGGTTCGGCAATTGCGATCTCAGGTGCAATCTGTGCTTGTGTTCAGTTCTTCCTCTATTTCCCGATTCAGATGATTCTTTTCCGCAAAAAGAAGGAAGACAAATAATTTTGAAACAATTAAACCGTCCGGTTTCCGGGCGGTTTTTGTTTATTCATCAACATGATGAATACAAATTCGGGTTTGTCGGGTAGAATATTCAATTAATATCGTAGGGGCGACCATCGGTCGTCCGCAAAAATTCTGCTTAATTCAACGGACGCGCAATGCGCGCCCCTACGAACACATGGTCAATTTGTGCAAAACCAAAGA
>JAZRNG010000089.1:0-7377 GCA_045648065.1 Acutalibacteraceae bacterium
GCAAAAATCTGATTATCATCGCGCTTACCGTTAATTTTAATCGGCGGTGCACTGAACGGAATACCGAGATTTGAATAGTAGCAATTTTCCATAAAAAGCAATTTATCACTCTTTTCACGGATTTTAGTTGCTACCTTTGCAAGGAAGGGTGCATAAACTTTTGTATCGAAAATTCTGATAATTTCTTCAGCAGACTTTGTAATTCTGTGGAACGGAGAATATTCAATATGAGTAAGCACCTTGCCGATCGGATCTTCTTTGTCAAAAAGCTCCTTGATAAGGTCTGTACGCTTAACCTCGGGATCAAAAAGAATTGTCTTCGCTGCACCTGCAATAATTCTTTTGAAAACCTTGCCGCCCGGTGAACCAGGGAACGGCTCATTCATCATATCGAAGCCGATAACTGCAGGCTTGTCGCCAAGCTTTTCAACAATGTGTGCCCAACAGTCAGCATAATAATCCTGAAGTCCCTTACCCTTTACCTTTTTGTTTGCCCAGAAGTTATCAAAAGCTCTGTGGCAGGCCTTGCCCCAGAAATAACCCTCAGCCCATACAAACTTTGTCGGCTTTACAGGAATACCGTCAAGCAGAACTGCCCACGAAGGAGCACCGTCAGCATTTGTAGTGGACGAATACAAGTCCTGATGCATATCGAGGAAAGCGTAAATATTATATTTTTCAAGAAGGTCAAGAGTTTCCGAGAGTCTGTCAAGATACTCGTCGTTATATTCACCCGGAGCAGGCTCAACCTTTGCCCACGTGAAGCCGAGTCTTATGAGATTGACACCGTTTGCAGCAATCTTCTTTATCATCTCTTCATCGAGATCCTGAACCTTCTGCTTACCGAAAATGTAATCACTTTTATCAACAAAATTCACACCGTGAAAAATACGTTCTCTGCCCTTATCGTCAACGAGAACTTTACCTGAAGCTTTGATCTTATCCATATCTGAACCTCACTTTGTTTTTCTTTGATGGTATTATAACATTATTTACGACTTATTGCAATATCAATACATCCTACAGTTTTTATCTATTGACACTGCTTTTTTAATATGTTACATTTCAAGAAAACCAAGGAAGGAAATTGTTATGAAGAAAATTTTATCAGTTATTCTCGCTCTTGTTATGTGTCTGAGCACTTTTGTTGCAGCCTCAGCAGCAGAAAAACCTTTTTACCTCGTCCTCGGTGATTCAATCGCTTATGGCTCAGGACTCGGTAATCCGACAGAAGCCTGCTACGGAAAAATTGTCGCAGACACAAATAATTATGAATATGTAAACTATGCCGTCCCCGGTCACACAACAACCAATCTTATTGCACGTCTAGGTCAGCCTGAGGTTGTCGAAGCTCTTGAAAAAGCTGATATAATCAGCATTTCAATCGGTGGCAACGATTTCCTGCTCGGCAATCTGATGCAACTTATTTTCAACGCTATGGTTTTAAATGACTACACACCGTTAGATAATATTGCTGCACAGTTTTATGAAAACTTCAGCACAATCGTCGGTATCATCAACGAACATAATCCCGATGCGGTAATTCTTATGCAGACACTTTACAACCCTCAATCAGGCTATCTCAGAGAGCCTTATCAGATGGCTGCTGACAGACTCAATGCCGAAATCAGACGTTTTGCAGAGGAAAACCCCGATGAAATCCTCATCGTTGATGTCGGAACAGCTCTCGGTGACGACCCTGCAAACTTTGCAAGTGATGACATTCATCCGAGTGCAAACGGTAATATGATTATTGCTCAGGAAGTTCTGAATACGCTTTACGAAAACAATCTCGGCAGCACCACCGTCGCTGTTGTATCAACTCCCGCAACAGACATCAATATCCCTGAGTATTTCACAGCAACACTTGACATAATGGGATTTGTTTTTAATCTGATGGGAACTGTCTATGATTTTATCACATCCGTTCTCACTTTCATTCCCGTCCCCTACAGCATCAGTAACTGATAAACATACACAAGCAGAGAGTCAGTACGGCTCTCTGCTTTTTATATACTTGAAAAGATTTTGCGATTATTGTATAATATAAAGAACTAATTTCGAAAGGAGTGTGTGACCTTGGTTTTTTCATCAACAACGTTTCTGTTCCTGTTTTTACCTGCTGTTCTCATACTCTACTATAATCCTATCATCAAAAACCTTGCTTTCAAAAATACAATACTCATAATTTCAAGCTTACTTTTCTACGGTTGGGGCGAACCTGTTTTCGTATTTCTGATGCTGTTTTCGATTTTCCTTAACTGGATTTTCGGTCTCGGTGTTGCGAAATTCAAAGAAAAAAGCATAGGAAAAGCGAAACTGTGTGTCGGACTTTCTGTTATCATCAACCTTGGTATGATGTTTGTTTTCAAATATCTCACATTCACACTCCAAAACATCAACTCACTTTTTTCTGCAAACCTCGACACGCTCGACATCGCACTTCCGATCGGAATTTCATTCTTCACTTTCCAGGCGATGTCTTACGTTATCGACGTTTACCGCGGTAATGGTGCCGTGCAGAAAAATCCGTTCAATGTCGCACTTTATATATCCTTCTTCCCTCAGCTGATTGCAGGACCTATCGTACGTTATCAGACAATCGCTGAGCAGATTAACTTCCGTAAGGAAAACTTCGACGATTTTTCAAACGGTGTTTACCGTTTTATGCTCGGCTTCTGCAAAAAGGTTCTCATTGCAAACAATGTTGCCTCAGTCGCAGACGAAATTTTCGGAATGGATGAAATGTCCGTTGCAACTGCATGGATAGGTGCAATCGCTTACACCCTGCAGATTTTCTTCGACTTCGCAGGTTACAGCGAAATGGCAATCGGTCTCGGTAAGATGTTCGGCTTCCATTTCCTTGAAAACTTCGACTATCCTTACATTTCAAAATCCGTCAGTGAATTCTGGCGCAGATGGCATATGTCGCTCGGCACTTGGTTCAGGGATTACGTCTACTTCCCTCTCGGCGGCAGCCGTGTCAAGAAAAAATCAAGGCTCATATTCAACCTTTTTGTAGTATGGCTTCTCACAGGAGTCTGGCACGGTGCAAACTGGACTTTCATCGTCTGGGGACTGCTTTATTTCGTTCTTCTCGCCTTTGAGAAGGTCACAAAATTCCCCGAAAAGATCAAATTCTTCGGTCACATTTACACCCTTCTTTTTGTTATCATAGGCTGGGTGCTTTTCCGCTCAGAATCAATCTCATCCGCTTTGACTTACCTTAAGACAATGTTCTTTATTTCGGGTGCAGAAATGTATGACCAAAACACACTTTTCTTCCTTGATAACTATAAATTCTACCTTATCGCAGGTATACTTGCTTCTTTCCCGATACTTCCGAAACTTCGTGAAAAAATCACTAAAGGCAAGAAAATCTACGAAACAGTCGCAGCACTCGCACTTCTTGTTACATTTATCATTTCACTTACATTCACAATCAAAGGCTCCTATAACCCGTTTATCTATTTTAACTTCTAAGAAAGGCGTGATAACAATGAAAAGCTTTGATGCTAAAAAACTTCTCAGCGTTATATTCATTTGTGTCATTGTCTTCTTTATGGGATCAATCGGCGTGAAGCTTGTTATGTCAAAGGTTCTTCATATCTATCCCGAAGAAACCAATGCAGCCGAAGCGCAACCCGACGAAACACAGGCTCCGTCGATCAACTGGGCAGAAACTTATCCGTTTTCAGGCGACTACGGTTTTGAATTTCAGGCTTCAGATGAAATCATCGAAACCGCCCCTGTAAAAGCAACGATACTTGATAAGTACGAAGACCGTGTCAGATCTGTCGAAAACAACATCGACTACTACACCTCAAACCTCCTCTTCGGCAGGATGAAATTCGTCGAGATGAACGCTTCATTCAACAAGCTCGTAGGTATGAATATCGTGTCAGGTACAGATTCAGTTGTTGTTATGAGAAACGGGTATCTCACATTTGAATCAACTGCTGTTGATATGAATTATCCTGCTGAAAGTACAGCTTACTTTTATGAATATCTGAGCGAAAAAGGTATAGATTTCCTCTACGTTCAGTGCCCGTCAAAAGAAGATCCGCAAAACAATCAGCTCCCCCACGGAGTTGAGGATCACTACAACAAAAACGCTGATAATTTCATCAGTTCTCTCTCCGAAAAGAACGTTCCCTACCTCGATCTGAGAAAAAATCTCAGCGAAGATTTTGATAATCATTACTCCTGTTTCTTTAAAACTGACCACCATTGGATACCCGAAACAGGCGTATGGGCATCAGGTGAAATTGCCAAAGAGTTGAATTCAAGATACAACTACGGTATGAATGACGGAATCGGAAATACAGATAAGTACAATATCGAGGTTTTCGAAAAATACTGCTTCGGCTCACAGGGTAAGAAGGCTACACTCAAATACGCTGACCCCGAAGATATCAGCTTCATCTATCCGAAAACGGAAACAGATTTTACCGTTGTTTACGATAACGGTGAGGCTCTTAACGGAAGATTTGAGGATACTCTGCTCAGAAAAGACGTTTTCGATAAAATCGACTACTACAACGTTTCAACTTATTCCGCATATTTCCACGGAAACCACTCGCTTTCAACAGTTCACAACAACAAGGTTTCCAACGGCAAACGTATGGTTTACATTATGGATTCCTTCAGTGCAAGTGTTGTTCCGTATATTGCAAACGAAGTTGAGGATATGCTCGTGCTTGACCTGAGAAACTTTAACGGCAGCGTTACAAAGGCGATTGAAGAGTTTGATCCCGACACCGTAATTGTCGCTTATAATCCTTCAACATTCACAGCTGACACAAGTCATAACTCAACATTTAATTTCGAATAATAAAATTAAACGCACATTATCGCTGATATTGTGCGTTTTCTCTTTACTTTTAGGATTTAATGTGCTAAAATGTATTCAAACTATCTGACGGAGATGTTGTTATGAGCAAAAGAATTAACGATGAAAATATCGACCTTCTTTTCAAGGCTGTTCTTGAATTACGTTCTTATGAAGAATGTGAGGCTTTTTTTGATGACCTTTGTACCGTAACTGAACTCAAATCAATCTCACAGCGAATCAAGGTTGCAAAAATGCTTCGTGACAAATGTGTCTACAGCGACATTGTTGCCGCTACGGGTGCAAGTACAGCTACAATCAGCCGTGTTAACCGTTCTCTCCAGTACGGCAGCAACGGCTATGAAGTTTTATTCCAGAGGATAGAAGAAAAAAATGAGTGAATATAACGCATTTGCCGAGGTCTATGACAGGCTCACAGGAAATATCGAATATTCAAAGCGTGCAGAGTTTATCCGCACGCTTCTTAAACGTCACGGCATAATTGACGAAGCGATTGTGCTCGACCTCGCCTGCGGTACAGGCAGCCTCACAGTCGAACTCGCAAAATACGGCTACGATATGATTGGAATTGACTCGAGCCCGATGATGCTGACTCAGGCACAGGAAAAGAAATATGAATATGAACTCCCGATGCTTTTCCTTTGTCAGGATATGACTGATCTTGACCTTTTCGGCACAATTGATGCGGCAGTCTGCACTCTCGACAGTCTTAATCACCTTGAAACGGCAGACGACATCCGCAAGACCATCGCAAAAGTCGGTCTTTTTATGAACCACGGCGGTATATTTATCTTCGACGTGAATACAATATATAAGCACCGTGAAATTTTAGGTAACAACACTTTCATTTATGACTGCGACGACGTTTACTGTGTCTGGCAGAATCAGCTCAGCGAAGACGACAGCGTCGAAATCAGCCTTGACATTTTTGAATATGACGGCGGCGCATATTTCAGAGAAAGCGAAAGCTTCAAAGAAATCGCCTGTCCTATTGAGGACTATAAAAAATGGCTCAGCGATGCTGAGTTTGAAATCATAGATATTTACGATGAAATGACGTTCAATAAGCTTTGCGATACAACTCAGCGTGCAGTTTTCGTCGCAAGGTACAACGGAAAAGCGGAGGAATAAGAAATGGATAAACTCGTAAGATGTATTTCAGTTGACGGCACACTCGTTATGATGGCAGCCGAAACAACAGATATGGTAGAGAAGGCACAGCAGTATCATCAGACATCAGCTGTCACATCAGCCGCACTCGGCAGACTTCTTACAGCATCGAGCCTTATGGGTAGTATGCTCAAAGGCGACAATGACTCAGTAACCCTTCGTCTCAACGGCGGCGGCCCTGCAGGTACTGTTATGGCCGTTTCTGACTGTTGGGGTAATGCAAGAGGCTACGTGACAAATCCCGTTGTTGAAATTCCTCTTAACTCAAAGGGTAAGCTTGACGTAGGCGGTGCTGTCGGCACAGATGGTTTCCTTACTGTTATCAAGGACCTCAACCTCAAGGAGCCGTATATCGGTCAGACACCTATCATAACAGGCGAAATCGCAGAAGACCTCACAAGCTACTACGCAATCAGCGAACAGCTTCCGTCAGTCTGCGCTCTCGGTGTTCTTGTTAACCCTGACCTTTCGATCAAAAAAGCCGGTGGTTTCATCATCCAGCTTCTTCCTACAGCCCTTGATGACACGATCGACGCTATCGAAAGATGCATAAGCGATATCCCCTCTGTCACTCAGATGCTTTCTGACGGTATGACTCCTGAGGAAATCTGTCACAGAGTCCTTTCTGAATTTGAGCTTGAGGTTCTCGACGAATCACATCCCGTTTACAAATGCAACTGTTCAAGAGAGCGAGTTGAAGGTGCATTGATTTCAACAGGTCTTGAAACACTCAAGGAGCTTGAGCTTGAAGAGAAAACAGAGGTAAACTGCCAGTTCTGCGACAAGAAATATGTCTTCTCAGGCAGCGATATTACAGAGCTTATAAAAAAAGCTGAAAAATAATAAGAAAAATTTTCATAAAACTATTGACAAACCAATTTTCTTGTAGTATAGTAATTAAGCTGTTGCGAGACAGTGAAAAGAAAATGACGGCTTTGTGGGAGCATAGCTCAGCTGGGAGAGCATCTGCCTTACAAGCAGAGGGTCACAGGTTCGAGCCCTGTTGTTCCCACCACACGGCCCGGTAGTTCAGTTGGTTAGAACGCTAGCCTGTCACGCTAGAGGTCGACGGTTCGAGCCCGTTCCGGGTCGCCATTTTCTTTTTTGCCTCTGTAGCTCAGTTGGTAGAGCAGAGGACTGAAAATCCTCGTGTCGTTGGTTCGATTCCGACCGGAGGCACCATTTATGCGGATGTAGCTCATCTGGTAGAGCGCCACCTTGCCAAGGTGGAGGTAGCGAGTTCGAGCCTCGTCATCCGCTCCATCAAGCACTCCGGTGCTTTTTTCACATAGTGAGTTTCGGCTCACGTTTAAGACGGCGCCATAGCCAAGTGGTAAGGCACGAGTCTGCAAAAC
>JAZRNG010000090.1:0-31766 GCA_045648065.1 Acutalibacteraceae bacterium
AGGGGTTTACATCACCTTTAAGCATCTGAGCAACTGCAGTCATACCGAATTCACCGGGAATCCAGATTATTGCCGCAGCTTTGATGTGCTCATATTCATCGAGCCAACCCATTTCCATAACGTTAGCTGTGTTGAAAAGAACAATGATATTCTCAAATGTTGCGTCAGCTTTTTCGAGAAGGGCAATTTCTTCTTCCTTGAGCTGAAGCACTTCTTCTGTAAGGTCGGTACCCTCAGCACTTGTTCTGCTGATAACGATAACTGCTGTGTCAGAGTAAGCTTTTGCTGAGCTCATAACCTCGTCAGTAAGCTTGTCAGAATCAAGCTCATCAAGAGAACTCTTGGCAAACATAAGTGCCAGAAGATTGTTTACAACCGTATTATCTGTTTTGGGAGTAGCCGATGTATCGCAATATTTTTCGTAAAGCGCACGCAAGTCTGTGTTATATTCTATGCCCGCGTCTTCAAGCGCATCGTAGAAGGTTACGGGATCTTCAGAAATAACGCTGCCTGATCCTGATCCTCCGATGAACGGACAGACTGAACCTGCACCGAAGACATTGAGCTTCTTTCCTTCAAGCGGAAGAACATTGTCTTCATTTTTGAGAAGCACAATACCTTCAGCTTCAATCTGAACAGCTGTCTGCGATGTTTCTGCAATGATTTCGGGATCAATATCGCCACTCATTGCAAAAGCGTGGGGGAGAACTGATGTTGCCAGAACTATCGCCAGAATGACTGACAAAAGTTTTCTGAACTTTTTCTGCATAAAACCACCTCGTCACATTATTAATTCTATAATACAAAAACACAGTGATGTAGTCAATAGACTTTAACTTATATGCGACAAAACACTGCTTGGCAAAATGCACTAAAATAATCGATTTTATTGATCACAATAAACAATTTTCATTCTTTTGTTAATTAACTATAGCGTAAATATCAACGTTATGATATAATATATCGGTATATAAAATGAAGTGGTGTGTCTTACGATTCTGACACACACCGAAAAGAAAAGGGGTTGAAGTTTTGGCTAACAAAACAGGTTTAGCTCAGAAGGCAGGAGGATTGCTTTCAGACCTTAAAGTGTACTGGAAAATCCCAATGCCCGGTCGTTATATGACCTTCAAGGAAATTGCGGCGTATGCCGGTGGCGGTATCGGTGCATATTTCATCATTTACATGGGTAATGCACTTGTTGTTAACATCAACAATATGATTGTCGGCGGTGCAATCGGTGTTTCTCCGTCTCATATGTACATTCTTTATCTTATTGCAACGTTGGCAAACATTCCTTTGACTGCTGTCAGAGCAAATATGATTGACAACACGAGAAACAAAGCCGGTAAATACAGGCCGTATCTGCTGTCAATGGGTATACCTACGGTTCTTATCGTTCTCGGATACGTTTATTTCCCGTATAAGCTCTTATACTCTGTTTTCCCAAACAGTTTGTTCGGTCTTGAGGGCGGATATATTGCAAAGATTATAGTTGTTCTTATATTCAACTTGCTGTTGCAGTTCTTCTTCAATTTCTTTAACGATGCTTATACAAACCTCATTCATGTTCTTTCACCGAATACTCAGGAAAGAACCGACGTGCTTGCAATAAAGAGTGTTGTTTATTCACTTGCTCCGTCAATTGCAAATGCTGTTCTTCCTGCAGTTTCAGAGTTTCTTACAGACAACGATATGTACGACATCAGACTTTATCGTGTCTGCTATCCTATTTTTGCAGTTGTCGGTGTTGCTCTTACTTCTGTTGTTTTTGCCAATACAAAGGAAAAAATCGTTCAGGCAAAAACAAGGGTTGTACAGGTCAATTTTATGGATTCGTTCCGTTCTGTTGCTAAAAACAAATACTTTTGGATTATCGCTCTCGCAGGTTGGCTTGGCTTCCTTGAGGGTTCATACGGTAACATCTTATCATGGACATTTAACTACGGTCATGCTTGTTCTGGTAAGATGATGGGACTTATCAACACAGTTGTCGGTAATGCTTCTATGTGGGGTATGATTATTGCTCCGTTCTGCATCCGTGCATTCGGTAAAAAGAAGGTTCTTGTCGGTATCAACATAATGAACATAATCTGTATCCTCGCAATGGGTATCAATAAGTCAAGCATCTTGTGGCTTGCTGTCTGCGTTTACTTCAACTGGCTCTTCGGTGCTTTTGAGCAGATTACAACACCTGCAATTCAGGCAGATATCCGTGACTACCATCAGTATAAAACAGGTGAACGTGTTGACGGAATGTTCGGCACGGTTCAGACTATCGGTAATATCGTGACACTTGTTACATCATCAGTTCTCCCGTTTGTTTACGAAAGCTACGGCATTTATGAAGGTAACGGATATAAGGATTCTCCGTTTGATATCCTTGACGTCAACACAGGTAAGCCGGGTCTTCTTGAAGATATCATCGGGGCGCTCATTATTATGGCTGCAGTCGGTGCATTCCTCAATCTCGTGCCGTTCTTCTTCTATGATCTTAAAGAAACTCAGCATAAGTCGATTATCCGTATCCTTAAAATCCGTGCAATGTTCGAAGACTACGGTAACGGCGTAACAAACGACCGCACCCTTGTTGAAGCTATTGACTATATCCGTGATGCAGAAAAGCTTGCAGATAAAGAGTCTGTTTCTGTTTCTAAGAAGGATAAGCGTGCTGACAAGAAGGCTTATAAAGAAGCACGTAAGCTTAACGAAGAAATCGCAATCGCTAAATTGGTACGTGACGAACTTAACAAGTTCTCAAGTGAAGAATATAAAATCAAGCTTCAGATCAATGAGCCTATTTATAAGTCTGGTCTTGCAGGTCTTTTCAATGCAGATAAGGCAACTCTTAAGGCTGAACTTATCAAGGCAAAGCAAATGCCTAAAGCAAATGATCACGAAAAAGAGCTCCGCAGTTTTGCAATTGAGGTAGCAAGACATAAGCTTCTTTCACGTACAGCAATTGATGCGAACTATAAGACACTTGCTGACTTTGCACAGCCTGATTATGCTGTTATTGAAGGCTACTACAATGCTGAAGATGCTTGTGACGAGAAACTTCGTGAACTTTATCAGAAACTTGATGAAGCAAAGAAAGCAAAGAATAAGAATAAAGTTAATGAGATAAAAGATCTCATTAAAGCTGAAAAAGCAAAGAAGGCAGATGCTCAGAAGAAAGCAAAGGCAGAAATGGAAATTCACGCTGCTTTTGCAAGAGCAGCAAAGCCGTATCTTGATGCAGAAAAGATGCTTAGAGAGAAAGAGAATTATACTCATTACGAGGAGCTTGCTTCTCTTTATGATGAAGCTAAGGCTCGTATCGAGGCAGAGGATGCAGCGGCTCTCGAAGCTCAGAAGAAAGAGGCTGCTGAAAAGCAGGCTGACAAGGCTCGCCGTCTTGCAGAAAAGCAGGCTAAAAAGAAAGTTAAGAAGTGATTTACTAAAAGAGAACTGTCAGAAGGCAGTTCTCTTTTTTTGAGTACGTGAAAAGGTACTGTGTCACAAATAAAGATGTTGACTTACTTGATTGTGTCTGTTTTTGTGATATTATGATTTCGGTGATATTTATGAAAACTGATCTCTACGTAAAAGAGATATCTTTGTCAGGAGATATTCCGAAAACAAATTACCTGAGCAAACTACCCGTAATAAATCATCTCAAAAACAACAAAATAAAATTAAATAAACCCGTTACTTTTATCGTAGGTGAAAACGGAACGGGTAAGTCTACGCTTATTGAGGCACTTGCGGTTTCTCTGGGATTCAATCCCGAGGGAGGAAGCAGAAATTTCAATTTTCACACAGAAAACTCTCATTCTGACCTTTATAAGTATATCGCAGTTGCTAAGGGAACAAACAGAATGCGTGACGGATTCTTTTTAAGAGCAGAAAGTTTCTATAACGTGGCTACCAATATCGAAAGAATGGATGAAGATAATGATTATGAATATTTTGTTCCGCCATATGTGATTGATGCCTACGGCGGAGCCTCTCTGCACAAACAATCTCACGGTGAAAGCTTTATGTCATTGGCAGAAAACCGCTTTGGGGGAGAGGGTATTTATATCCTTGATGAGCCTGAAGCTGCTCTTTCGCCTACCAGAATTATGAGATTGATGTGTGTTATGAACAAGCTTTTGAAGAACAAATCACAGTTTATTATTTCAACGCATTCGCCTATTCTGATGACTTTTCCGAATGCAGAAATATTTGAGATAACGGAAGACGGAATCAGGAGTACTGAATATATGCAAACCGAACATTATCTTGTTACAAAACGCTTTCTCGAAAATCCGGGTAAAATGTTGGATATTCTTTTTGAGGAATAAAAAAATTAAAAAAATTTATAAAAAATATTGAAATGTAGACAGCAAAGTGATATAATCAATAGTCGTAAAAAATTGTGTATATGCTTTGCGTGTACAAAGGAGTTGTTCATAATGAGTCGTATGATAGGTACAGTTTCCCGTGGTGTCAGAGCCCCGATCATCAAGGAAGGCGACAACATCGTTGATATCGTAACAAGCTCTGTTCTTGAAGCTTCAGAGGATGCAGGTTTCAAATTCAATGACCGTGACATCGTAGCAATGACAGAGGCTATTGTTGCAAGAGCACAGGGTAACTATGCAACTGTTGATGATATAGCAGCTGACGTAAAGGCTAAGTTCGGCGGTGAAACAGTCGGTGTTATTTTCCCGATTCTCAGCCGTAACCGTTTTGCAATCTGCCTTCGCGGTATCGCAAAGGGTGCAAAGAAAGTTGTGATTATGCTTTCTTACCCGTCAGACGAAGTAGGTAACCACCTTATTTCTATGGATGCTGTCGACGAAAAGGGTGTCGATCCTTATAAGGATGTACTTTCAACTGCAAAGTACCGTGAGCTTTTCGGTTACGAGAAGCACACATTCACAGGTGTTGACTACGTAGAATATTATGAGAACCTTGTCCGTGAGTGCGGTGCTGATTGTGAAATCATCTTCGCTAACAATGCAAAGGCTATCCTTGACTATACAAAGAATGTTATCAACTGTGATATTCATACAAGAGCACGTACAAAGAGAATCCTCAAGGCTGCAGGTGCAGAAATCGTGTACGGTCTTGACGAAATCCTCAATGCTCCTGTAAACGGCAGCGGTTACAATGCAGACTACGGTCTTCTCGGTTCAAACAAAGCAACAGAAGACAAGGTTAAGCTCTTCCCTCGTGACTGCCAGCCCGTAGTTGATGCTATCCAGCAGAAGCTTTTCGAAGCAACCGGTAAGAAGATTGAAGTTATGGTTTACGGTGACGGTGCATTCAAGGATCCCGTTGGTAAGATCTGGGAACTTGCTGACCCCGTTGTTTCTCCTGCATACACAAGCGGACTTGAAGGTACACCGAATGAGCTTAAGCTCAAGTACCTTGCTGACAATGAGTTTGCATCTCTTTCAGGCGACGAGCTCAAGGAAGCAATCAAGGGCAAGATTCAGGAGAAGGACGATAACCTTGTTGGTAAGATGGCTTCAGAGGGTACAACTCCGAGAAGACTTACAGACCTCATCGGTTCACTCTGTGATCTCACATCAGGTTCAGGTGACAAGGGTACACCGATCGTATTCATTCAGGGTTACTTTGACAACTACACAACAGACTGATAAAGTTTTAAGTGCCTTATAGTTTTATAAGGCACTTTTTAAATAAGGTGAAGTATTATGAAGCAAAAAGTATATGATTTTTTAAACAGTCAGAATATTAAGTATGAAGTTACAGACCATGCGCCTGTATATACGATGGAAGAGATGCAGGCTGAGGGTCTTGATAAGCTTGGTACGATATGTAAAAATCTCTTCATCCGTGATCAGAAGGGTAAGAAACACTTCCTTATTACTGCTGACAATGACACTCGTGTCAATCTTAAGGAAATCGGCACCAAGCTTGACGCAGGCAAAGTTAGCTTTGCTTCTGCTGAAAGACTTGAAAAGTATCTTGGTGTGACTGCCGGCTGTGTATCTCCGCTTGGTATTCTCAATGATGCTGACCACGTTGTAACAGTAGTGCTTGATAAAAAGCTTGAGGGCTGTGAAAAGCTTGGCGTTCACCCGAATGAACACGATGCTACAGTCTGGCTGAGCTTCAATGATCTTGTAAAAATTGTAGAATCTCAGGGGAATGAACTTGTGATTCTTGATTTTGAAAATTGATATAAAATGAAAACCTGCCCGAAGGCAGGTTTTTTCTTATGCTTCAGTATTATATTCAGCTATGTACGGAAGGTTTCTGTAATACTCACCGCAATCAAGACCGTAACCGATGACAAAGAAATCAGGGATTGTGAAGAGTGCCCAGTCAGGAGAAATTTCAACAAGTCTTCTGTCGGGCTTATCAAGAAGAGTAACAATATGAAGTGAAAGCGGATTACGTGATCTGAGAAGTGCAGCAACATCTTTAAGTGTTCTGCCTGTGTCGATGATGTCTTCTACGATAACCACGTGGTAATCCCTGACATCCTGGTCAAGATCCATTGTGATGTTAATAACACCTGTCGAAACAGTTCCCTTGTAGTAGCTTTTTGCACACATAAAGCCGATTTCACAGGGTACGGAAACAGCTCTGCAAAGGTCAGCCATAAAAACAAATGCACCCTTAAGGACACTCACGAGAAGGATGGGACGACCGTCATAAATCTTATCGATTTCCTTACCGATTTCTTTGATTTTTGTAGCAATTTCTTCTTCTGAAATGATAACTCTTTTGATTTTCTTCTGATATTCAATCATTGTGATTTCTCCCATCCTCAATTTTAGACATTATAACACAACTGTTTGCTTATTTCAACAATTTATTCGTTTGAAAGGAAACTATAATACATATCAATTTCTTCAGTAATTTTATAGAGATATTCTTTACACTCGTCATCTTTTGCGAGAATTTTTCCGACCTTTTCGAGTGCCTTGAAAAATTTAGGATCGAATACGATTTCGTCACTGTGAGTGATCAGCGGGCAAAGCCTTGCTGCTCGGTAATCGGGTTCAACGTAGATTTTACCGTCTTCATCAATTGTCGGGAAAAACGGAAAAATTCTGCAGGCGAGGGGACGTTCATTTCTGCTGCACGTACCATTACACACTGCCAGTCTTTCACCTGATTCTATTTCTGTTATCGCAAGACAGCTTTTTTCGTGTGGGAAAAGTCTCATACCTGTCTGGTTGTCACCCTTGCAACATGCACCGTTACACAGTACGCCGCAGTCAGCCGTAAGCGGTGTCAGATCACCTAAGGTATCAAAAATTGTCTTATACATTTTTTCGTAGTCTGTTTTACTCATTATCTCAACTCCTCTGTGATTATAACAGAAATAACAGAACGTATCAACAGTATAATTAAATTTGAATTTAATATCAGATTGTGTTACAATACTTTAAAATTGTATAGTCAGGATGTTGAGTATGAAAATTGTAGTTGTAAACGGCAGTCCTAAGGGTAAATACAGTATAACTCTTCAGACGGTACGTTATCTTGAAATTAAATATCCCGATCATGAGTTTTCGGTAATTCATGCAGGTCAGAAAATAAAATCACTTGAAAAGGATTTTTCGAAAGCTTCAGAGCTTCTTGAAAGTGCGGATGTGATCCTTTTTTCATATCCGGTATACACTTTTCTTGCACCGTCACAGCTCCATCGTTTTATAGAGCTTATGAAGGAAAATGGTGTCGATGTTAAGGATAAGTACGCTACGCAGATTTCTACGTCGAAGCATTTCTATGACATTACCGCACACAAGTATATTGAAGAAAATTCACTTGATATGGGTATGAGATACATCCGCGGTCTTTCAGCAGATATGGAAGACCTGCTCGAAGAAAACGGCAGAAAGGATGCAGAGAAATTCTTTGAGCGTTTTCTCTGGTCTGTCACAGAGGAAGTATACACCCGGGCACTCCGTAATGAGGTGAAATATGACTGTGTACCTGCAACTGTGTCTGAAAATAATAAGGGTAAAAACAAGGGAAAGGATGTAATTATTCTCACTGATGAAACTGATAAAAATACAAATCTCAGCAGGATGATAGCACGCTTACAGAGTGTCTTCAGTTATGAAACACGTATTGTCAATATTTCAGAATATCCGCTTGCAGGAGGTTGCCTTGGTTGCTTCCGCTGTGCTGTGAGCGAAAAGTGTGTGTATAAGGACGGCTTTGACAAGTTCCTTCGTGAGAATATTCAGAAAGCTGATGCTATCGTTTACGCGTTCAGAATATCTGATCATTCTATGGGTTCACGGTTCAAAATGTATGATGACCGCAATTTCTGCAACGGTCACAGAACAGTAACTGTCGGTATGCCTGTCGGCTATCTCGTTTCAGGTAATTACTCGGCTGAAAATAACCTCAGAACCGTAATTGAGGCACGTTGTGAAACGGGTGGTAATTTCCTTTCAGGCGTCGCAACTGATGAATATGACACCGACAAGCAGATTGACGACCTCGCCAAATCACTTGCATTCGCACTTGAGACAAAGCACACCGCACCGCAGAATTTCTGGGGAGTGGGCGGTATGAAAATATTCCGTGACCTTATCTATCAGATGCGAGGAATGATGCGTGCTGACCATAAGTTCTATAAAAAGCAGGGTATCTACGATTTTCCGCAGAAGAAAAAGGGCAAGACTCTGATGATGTACGGTGTGGGTATGATGCTGTCAAATGAGAAAATACTCTCTAAAATGGGCAATAAAATGAACGAGGGTATGCTCATGCCGTATGAACAGCTTTTCAAGAAAATGGGAGCTCCGTTGGTGCAGAATAAAGTTTCAGCCGAGGAAAAAGAAAAGATAGCTAAATAGCAGAAAATGAAACCCACGACTTTGTACGGTCGTGGGTTTTCTTAACTTATCTGATATTAAAAAGTCTGAAAGCATTTTCCTTCGCTGAATCAATGATTTGCTGAGTGTCAGCGTTTCTGACTTCAGCGATTTTTTCTGCTGTCATCGCTATCATATCTGAAGTACAGCGTTTGCCTCTGTACGGCACGGGAGCCATATACGGACAGTCTGTTTCAAGCAGAAGCCTGTCTTCGGGAAGGTATTCGGCTACTTCAAGCGGCTTTCGTGCATTTTTGAATGTAACTGCACCGCCGAGACCGATATACATACCGAGTTTTATGATCTCCTTTGCCATTTCGACGCTGCCTGAAAAACAGTGAAGCACACCTTCGGGTCTGTACTTTTTCAGCAGATTCAGCGTATCTTCATGTGCCTCACGGTCATGAACTATGACAGGCAGTTTTGCCTCAACAGCAAACTGTAACTGCTTTTCAAAAAACTTAAGCTGCTTGTCCTTCGGTACGAAATCGTAGTGATAGTCAAGTCCGATTTCACCTACGGCAACACATTTCTGATAGGAACACATTTCCTTGATTTTTTCAAGTTCAGCATCGCTGTTATCGTTAATTTCGCTCGGATGAATGCCGAGTGCACAGTAGAAGTAATCAAAGCTGTCACATATAGAAATTGTTTTCTCACAGGATCTGAGATCACAACCGCAGTTAATGATGAATTCAACACCGTTTTCAGGGAGTTTTTTTAAAAGCTCATCTCTGTCTTCATCAAACTTTAAGTCGTCGTAATGAGCGTGTGTATCAAAAATATGCTTATACATTATCTTATTCTTGCTCCTGCAGGCATATCGTCTACGAAGATAACCTTTACATCATCTTCTGCACAGTCAGCTGCGAGGATCATTCCACAGCTTTCAACACCACAGAGAACTGCAGGCTTAAGGTTTGCTACAAGTATAACCTTCTTGCCGATGAGGTCTTCAGGCTTGTACCATTTTGCGATACCGCTTGCAACTGTTCTGGGTGTATCTGTGCCGTCGTCGAGTGTAAGCTTGAGAAGTTTCTTTGCTTTCTTGACAGGCTCACAATCCTTGATTTCAGCTACTCTGAGTTCAACCTTTGCGAAATCTTCAATACCGATCTGAGCAAGACCTACGATTTCGGGACGTTCTTCCTTCTTTTCAGCTTCTTCCTGAGCCTTTCTCTTAGCTTCGATTTTTTCAAACATTTCGTTTGCATCAATTCTGCCGAAGAGAGGTGTAGCTGTACCTACCTTTGTGCCGACCTTAAGACCACCAAAAGCTTCGAGGCTTTCGTAAGATGTTACATCAGTATTGAGCTGATCAAAAATCTTCTGTGCGGTTTCAGGCATAAAGGGGGAAAGAAGCACTGCTGTGAATCTGATGCCTTCAAGAAGGTTGTAAAGAACTGTGCCGAGTCTTGCTTTCTTTTCTTCGTCTTTGGCAAGAGCCCAGGGCATTGTTTCGTCGATGTACTTGTTGCAACGCTTCGCAAGGGCAAAGATGGTCTCAAGAGTGTCGCTTACACGGTATTCGCTGAAGAGCTTGTCAACCTTAGCAACTGTATCAACAGCAAGGGTCTTGAGCTCGTTGTCAATGTCTTCAGTTACATCTGAGGACATAACTTCTCCACCGAAGTACTTGTTGGTCATTGCAACTGTACGGTTGACGAGGTTGCCGAGTGTGTTAGCAAGGTCAGAGTTGTATCTCTCGATGATTGTTTCGTAAGTTATTGAACCGTCAGAAGTGTACGGCATCTCTGAAAGGAGATAGTATCTTACTGCGTCAACACCGAAAAGCTCAACGAGGTCGTCTGCGTAGATAACGTTACCTCTTGATTTTGACATCTTGTCAGCACCGAAGAGAAGCCACGGGTGACCGAATACCTGCTTGGGAAGCGGCTCACCGAGAGCCATGAGCATAATAGGCCAGTAAATAGTGTGGAATCTTACGATGTCCTTACCGATAATGTGAACATCAGCGGGCCAGTATTTTTTATACATATCGCTTGATCCGTCCGGATCGTAGCCGATACCTGTGATATAGTTCGTAAGAGCATCAATCCATACGTATACAACGTGATTCGGGTCAAAGTCAACAGGGATACCCCATTTGAATGATGTACGTGATACGCAAAGATCCTGAAGGCCGGGCTTGATGAAATTGTTAAGCATTTCCTTTTTGCGGCTTTCGGGATAGATGAAGTTTTCGTTACTTTCAATATAATCTTCAAGCTGCTTCTGATACTTTGAAAGCTTGAGGAAATATGCCTCTTCTCTTGCGGGTTTTACGTCACGACCGCAGTCAGGACATTTGCCGTCAACGAGCTGAGATTCAGTCCAGAAAGACTCGCAGGGTGTACAGTACATTCCTTCGTACTCACTCTTGTAGATGTCACCCTGTTCATAGAGCTTCTTGAAAATCTTCTGAACAACTTTTTCGTGGTAGTCGTCAGTTGTTCTGATGAATTTGTCATATGTTGTGTTAAGAAGGTCGCAGATTTCCTTGATTTCGCCTGCTACCTTGTCAACGTGCTCCTTCGGCGTGATGCCTGCCTCTTTTGCGATTTCTTCAATCTTCTGACCGTGTTCATCAGTACCTGTCTGGAAGAAAACATCATAACCCTGCATACGCTTGTAGCGTGCAAGAGCGTCTGTCATAACGATTTCGTAAGAGTTGCCGATATGTGGCTTACGCGAAGTATACGCAATCGCTGTAGTTATATAGTATTTTCCTTTATTCATGGAAATCCCTCCTGAATTTACATATAGAATTATTATACCATTATTGGTAAATTTATCAAGTCAAAAACAATATTTCCTTGACCGTATTTTTAAATTATGATAGTATTTTTTTGTCAATATACCTGAAGGAATTAAAAAGTCTCAATCAGTCTTGTTTCTTGAATAATGACGTTGACTGTGTTACAATTACCGGGTAAGACTCGAAAGGGTGGTTTTTATATGTCATCTGTAAATGTAAGTATAATTTTGCCTGAAGTATCATCAGCTGAAAAATTCAACAGATTCTGCAGCTCGTTATTTACGGGAAATCTTAGTATCGAACTGTTGGTATGCGACAATTCAGGTGAATTGAATGTAAATAATGAATATTCGCAGTTTGTTTCGGTAGTCTCTTCAGAGAATAAAACTGAGGCTCTTAATGCGGCGATAAATGCTGTCAAAGGTAAGTTTATGATGTTTTCTGACGAAAACGTCATCTTTTCTCCCGATGCTTTGGAGAAACTTATTGTTGCTTCTGCAGGTAGATCAGCGGTATGTAATGCAGGTGTTATTAATAACGGTGAATGCAGACAGGCTTTCACAAGCACCTTTTCAAGTGAGGATATCGGCACAAAGCCTGTGTATTTCAACCACTTGCTTTCCTGTGATGTTGTAAGAAAAAATCCGTTAGTTCTTTGCGGATCGGATACTCTTGCGATTATGCTTTTTCTTGCAGATTATTACCGCTATGACAGCTTGACTTTTCTCAGAGAAGTTTTGCTGTATACTGATGGTAATTACGGATTCAGATCTGATGAATCGCTTATGTATCTTTCACAGTATGCCAATGCATTCAGACTGACTGCTGATGCGTCAGCGACAGTTTTATTTTTAAGTATGGTTTTTTCAGCGTTGCTTCCAACGATGAATGAGTCTGTTTTCGCTGTAATCAAAACGGTAGTGAGCGAATTTAAGAATGATACACTTATTCTTGCGTGGATCAGATCGGCATACGGTTTTGATACAGATATGTTGTGCGATGAGAATTCGGTTTATGCTGATTTTAAATTCAACGGCTCACACATCTATTACCGTGAGGTAACTCTGCCTATGGTTCCCGATGCTGTTGTAAGAAATTTTTATTCAGGAAAGTACGGTATCGATATGCTCAAAAAATGTATCGGTGCATGGCTTCATTATAAATTTTACTGCCGTAAAGACGGTTTCCTCAAAAAGTTCGGTTGTAAACTGAGCCGAAAGCTTCTCGGAGGTGACTTCGTTGGATGATTTCAAATATCTTGTAAGCGTTGTTATCCCTGTTTATAATGTGGAGAAGTATATTGATCTGTGTATCAAGTCTTTACTTAATCAGACTATTGATTTTAATAAAATGCAGATTCTTCTCATAAACGACGGCTCGACTGATTCAAGTGAAGAGCTCTGCAAGGTGTACGCTGGAAAATATGACAATGTCTTTCTTTATACCAAGGTCAATGAAGGTGCTTCTCAGGCGAGAAATTTCGCCTTGGACAGGGCAGAGGGTAAGTATATTTTTTACCTTGATTCCGATGATACCGTAAAGCCGGAAACAATTGAGTCGGTGTGTAGCTTTTTTGATTCGGTATATGATGAAGTAGACCTTGTTACATATAAAATTATTCAGTACTATAACGGTCGTCCTACTATTGTCCATTACCGTTATATGACTCTCCTTAAAACGGGTGTATATGATCTCAATGATCCGAAAAACAGATTTATTACGCAGACACATATGAATGTCTGTGTCAAAAACTTAAGAGAGAATAACATAAAATTTGATACCATCAAGCACGAGGACGAGAAGTACTGCTGTGAGATTCTTCGCAGAAAAATGAAGATAGGTTTCTGCGATAAGGGTGAGTATGTTTATAACAGAAGTAATGTAAACAGTGTTGTTTCCACTCAGTTTTCACCTGAACACATCTTCGGAACTTCAATGAAGCTTTATGAAGATTTGTTCGATTCTTTCCCGGGAAAAGTCCCCGCATATTTTCAGGGTATAGTCTTCAATGATTTCCGTTGGAAGCTGATGGATAAAAAGTTTTTCCCTACTCACCTTGAAGGGGAGGAATGGAAGAATGCTAACAGACGTATCGATTCACTTCTTAAGAGAATGGATGCCGATACAATCGTTCTTCATCCGTCTGTCAGTATTGAACATATGCATTATTGGCTTAAACGACGTGGTGGCTGTACGGTTGTCTGCACACCGGCTGAAATTCTTATATGCTGTGAGGGAAAAATTCTTCTGAATGTTAATAAAATCAGAATGTCGAAGTCAGTAAGAGAAAATGTAACGGTATGTACGCTTAAATCACCCGTATTCTTTCATCTGAAAAAGAATAATGTTGTGATTAAACGAAACGGCGAACCTTTGGATTTTGAATTTATTGATACTCATACCAACAGGGATCATTGTGAGCCGACAGAGCTTTATCCGAGCTTCACTTTAAAGAATGATGAGCTGGTTAATGCATCTTTTATCGTTGAAATCAACTCTTTATCATATAAAATAAACTGACGGAAGTGAAAATATGGAAAAAACGACACCGATTGTTGAGATGGAACTTTATATTGTAAGACACGGACAATCCTGCGGAAATATCAAGGGTGGATACGGAATTCCTGAAGAGGAGCTTACAAAAGATCAATGGATCAATCCTCCGCTTACCGAGCTTGGAATACATCAGGCAAAGCAACTCGGAGAGTATTACAAGGATGTAAAATTCGATGCAGTTTTTGCAAGTCCGTTGCGCAGAGCAACAATGACAGCTTACCTTGCAATTATGCAGAATGAATGCTCCGAAAAATGTGTTTACGCTATGCCGTGGCTCATAGAGTGCGGAATCGAAGAGGGTTACTCTGCAGTTACCTTTGATGAGCTCAACGAAGAGTTTGCGGGTAAAATTCTTGCACCAGAAGGAATCGACGTCAGCGGAAACCTTGTTAACGGTGATGCTCAGAATCAGGATTCTCACCGAAGAAGGGCAGAAAATGTAATAGCATATCTGAAAGAACACTATCACAACGGTGAAAAGGTAATGTGTGTTGCTCACGGTGGATTTAATACAGATATTTTTCTACACGCTGTCAAGGCACAGGACACTCGTCTCTTTGACCCTGCTTTTTCAAATACAGGTGTCACCAAAATCATAATTTATAAAGAAAATACAGGACCGTACGGTTATGATATTGAGCTTTGCTACCTCAACAGCACAGCTCATCTGGCAAAAGAAAAATGCTCGGACAAGGTCGGCGTAAATTAGGGATTTGATAGCCTTAAATCAATTCTTTTGGCGAATGACTTCGTTAAAACTCTCAAAATACGGCAGTATTTCATCGAGTTTATGCCTTGTCCTTCATCCAAAATAATAGGATTTAAGGTGCAAAGCAGTTTAAAGTTAGAAATTTTTCGTTTAGACGAAATGAATAAAACCTCGTAAGGCTGACGCCTTACGAGGTTTTTTCATAAAGTATAAGTGAGAAAGGGCAACTTTAAACCTATCAAATCCCTGATTTACACCGACCAAATCGAGCATTTTTTATTTTCTTTTATATGTGCACCATCTGAACTTGTATCCGTTACACTCTTTTTCGCCTGAATCCTCTGCGATATACCATTCATCATCGGAAAGAACAGGAAACTTTTTGTCAGCTTCGTCTGCCACAGCATCAATGTGTGTGATTATTGCTGTATCACACAGAGGAAGAAGTGTTGTGTAAATTGCTTCTCCACCGATGACATATATGTCATCGCTGTTATATTCCGAAAGAAGTTCTTTGAGCTCATTAAGGTCAGAAACAAAAGTTGCACCTTCAGCTTCAAGGTTTTTGTTTCTTGAGAGCACAATATTTACTCTGTTTTTGAGAGGCTTTGAGCCGGGGAAGGATTCAAGAGTTTTACGTCCCATAACACAAACCTTTTCAATAGTCTGTGAACGGAAAAACTTAAGGTCATCGGGGATATAAAAAAGAAGATCACCTTTGTTTCCTATATTCCATTCTTTATCAACTGCAACTATTAATTTCATTTTGTTTTACCTCACACAGCAATAGGGATGTTTTTAATCTGCGGATGAGTCTCGTAGTTATCAAGTCTGAAATCGTCAACAGTAAAATCATAGAAATCCTTGATTTCAGGATTGATCCAGAATGTAGGAGCGGGGAGAGGTCCGCGTTTGATAAGCTCCTGAATTACGGGAATGTGCCTGTCATAGATATGAGCATCAGCGATGACGTGAACAAGCTCACCGATTTCCATATCGCACACCTGAGCAAACATATGAAGAAGTACGCTGTATTGTACGACGTTCCAGTTGTTTGCAGCCAGTACGTCCTGACTTCTCTGGTTAAGAATGCCGTTGAGCACGAGTCTTCCGTTTTCACCCTGTGTAACATTGAATGTCATACTGTAAGCACAGGGGTAAAGACCCATTTCGCTGAGATCGTGATGATTGTAGATATTTGTCATAATACGTCGGCTGAACGGATTGTTTTTAAGATCATAGATAACTCTGTCGACCTGATCGAACATACCTTCTTTGTACTTGTGCTTGACTCCAAGCTGATATCCGTATGCCTTGCCGATGCTGCCGTCTTCATCTGCCCAGGAATCCCAGATGTGAGAGCTCAGCTCATTGATGTTGTTTGACTTCTTCTGCCAGATCCAGAGAATTTCATCAATGCAGGACTTGAAAGCTGTTCGTCTGAGCGTAAGAGCAGGGAATTCTTTTTTCAGATCATATCTGTTGACAACGCAGAAAAGCTTCTGAGTGTATGCGGGGGTACCGTCTTCCCATACGGGACGGACTTTTTCACCCTTTGTATCAGTACCGTTTTCAAGGATATTATTACACATTTCGATAAATAATTTGTCAGCGTAGCTCATTATTATTCTCCTTTGATTTTAATTAAACATATTTCGGGTCTGTTGTTGAAACGAAGAGGAAGCGGATAATTTCCGACTCCTGATGTAACATACAGACTTGTGTTTTCAAATTCATATAACCCTTTATCGGTTATGATTCCTTCATATGTGATTTTCGGAAGGATGTATCCGTTATAGTACAGTCCGCCAAACCAGGGTAAACGTACCATTCCGCCGTGGGTATCACCGCTGAAAATGTAATCAAAGCCGAAATCACCGTAGTGCGGGATTGACGGTATGTGAGACAGAAGGATATTGATTCTGTCAGCAGGCGGTTTTTCAAATTCGTTACCAAGATCAAATGTATCTGAAAAATATACGTTATCTATTCCGTAAATCCTCAGTTTTGCTCCTTTGAGCTCTATGTCACGGTAAGTATAATCAAGCAGGTGAACATTTTTAAGAGTACTGATCTTTTGCTTATATTCGTCGTCATAATCGTGATCACCTGTGACTGCGTATACATCAGCGACTTCGGAAAGCTTGTCTAAAAAGTTTATAACTCTGTCGATTCTGCCTGTCATACCTCTTGAGTACATATCACCGAGGACGAATATTAAATCAGGGTTTGTTTCTTTAACGTTGCTTATTACTTTATCGTTGTCATAGATAAATGAATAATGAAGGTCAGAAACGAGTGCTATCCTGATTTCGTCTGATACTTTTTCTGTAGTCAGAGTTGTTTCGACGGTTTTTAGCGACATATTGCTGTAGCTCCATACAGCTAACAGTGCAATGGTCAGAAACAGACAAAAGAATTTTATAAATCTTTTTTTCTTTTTCAAATAACCACATCCTAAACGTATACAGCACTATTATATATCAAACCATTACAAAAAACAACAGTTAACTTGACGTTTTATCTGAATAAGATATCTGTCAGAAGAAGGGCGATGCAGGCAGGTGCTCCGAAAATACTTATGGCTGTAAGTGTATACCAGTTCAGAGCTATCGTTACACCTGTGAGCAGACCTATCGTATTTACTGCGAGTAGTGAAGCTATTCCCTGAATAACGGTCCTGAAGAGGTTTTTGATAAATTTACCGCTTTTGAACATAGAAAAAATGACAACAGCCATGCCGATGACTATTATCGTTATGATTGACACTTTCATATGTCTGCACCGCCGATAAATCCGGGATTGTGTACTTTTCCGAGCTTCGCTTCTTTTATAAGGAAACTGTAATGTGTTTCAAGCTCCTTCATCCTGTAAATCAACGATTCAGTTTCGTACGGATCCGTCACTTCATTGAAAAGCTTTCTTGTTTTTTCAAGTTCACGTATCACAAAGGTAATTTCATCAGTCAACGTTTTATCGTTTTTTTTAGGTGTCCTGCAGTCAGAAAATAAATCAATTATCATCGTTTACTCCTCCGTAAGCTTTGATAAATTAATATTGCTAAAACATTCTGTTTATGATAAAATTGATAACTGCGGAGGTGATACAATGTATGATATAGTTGTAATCGGCGGCGGTGCATCGGGACTGACTGCGGCAATCAGTGCAAAAAAAGCCAACAGTAAGCTCTCTGCATTGATTATTGAAGCTTTACCGAAGGTGGGTAAAAAGATTCTTGCGACAGGTAACGGAAGGTGTAATCTTACAAATCTGAATGCAGTATCTCAAAGCTATAACACAAAAGCTGTATCATCCGTTATGAAAAACTGTCCGCCTGAAAAGATTGTTGAATTCTTTTCTTCAATCGGACTTGAATGTGTTTCTGACGCTGAATCACGAGTCTACCCGATGAGCAATACAGCTACAAGCGTTCTGGACTGTCTCAGGTTTGAGGCAGAGAATCTTGGTATTGAGATAATGACTGATACTAAAGTTGTCTCAGTACGCAAAAAGGGCGATGTATTCGAAATTAACGGTGATATAAAGTGCAGGAGGCTGGTTCTTTCCACGGGTGGAAAAGCTGCTCCTTCGCAGGGCTCAGACGGCAGCGGATATCCTTTGCTGCAGGCTTTCGGGCATAAAATCACACCGCTTTATCCGGGTCTTGTTCAGCTTACCGTCAAAGAGAATCTTAAGATGCTCAAAGGTATAAGAGTTAAGGCTGATGTTTCACTCAGACTTAAAAACGGAAAAGAGATTGACCGTTCCACAGGAGAGGTACTCTTTGCAGACTACGGGCTTTCGGGAATTGCTGTTATGGATGTCAGCAGAAGTATTAAAAACAATGACTGTAAGTGTGTTCTTAATATACTTCCCGAACTCAGAAAAGAGGATATATGTGCGTTTGTTTCACGTTGCATAAGAAGAAATTCTTCGCAGTCACTTGAAGATGCGCTTTGCGGTATTCTGCCGAGAAAGGTCGGTTATCTTGTTATTAAAAACGCAGGACTTAAACAGGATGTTTCGCTAAAAGAGTTGAAAAAATCTGATATTGAGCTGTTAGCAGATAAGCTCAAAAACTGTGAATTTACGGTTACGGGCACTAAAGGCTTTGAAAGTGCACAGATAACGGTTGGCGGTGTCAGTACGGATGAATTCGATATGAAAACGCTTGAATCGAAAAAAGTCAGCGGTCTTTTCTGCACAGGCGAACTTTTTGATGTTGATGCTCCTTGTGGTGGCTTCAATCTTCAATGGGCGTGGGCGAGCGGAATTGTGGCAGGATTTTCAGCGATTAACAACTTATAATATAAAAAGGACCGGTGATCCGGTCCTTTGATTTTATTCTATATCTTTTAAAGCATCAATTTCTGCTTTGTCCACGGTGATTCTTTTATCCTTAATAAGCTTGACATCCTTTCTGTGATATACAGCAGGTGCGGCTTCGGGGTATCTGTCGAGACGGATTTTAAGCATTCCTTTGAGCAGATTTACTTCGACAACAGAGCCTTTTCCTTGCGGTGTATCTACAATTGCACCAACCTTAGGTGTTACGTGAAGCAGATGCTCATACGCGTTCTGCTCATATTTAAGGCAACACATCAATCTTCCGCAAGTGCCACTGATTTTTGTGGGATTGAGTGAAAGACCCTGTTCTTTTGCCATCTTGATTGAAACAGGCTGGAAATCACCTAGGAAACTGTTACAGCAGAACGGTCTGCCGCAGATTCCGAGTCCGCCCTTCATTTTTGATTCGTCACGGACACCGATCTGACGAAGCTCAATTCTGATTCTGAAAACACTTGCAAGGTCTTTGACGAGCTCACGGAAGTCAACTCTGCCGTCAGAAGTGAAATAGAAAAGAACTTTACTGCCATCAAAAGTATATTCAACATCCACAAGTTTCATATCGAGCTTGTGGTTTTCAATCTTTTTAAGACAGATCTCAAAAGCATCTTTTTCCTTTTTCTTGTTGCTTTCAACAACTGCGATATCTTCGGCAGTTGCAAGACGGATGATAGGCTTGAGAGGCTTTATGATTTCTTCATCGTTAATCTCTCTGTTTTCCATTGCAACTTCACCGCATTCGATACCGCGAACGGTTTCCACGATGGCAAAATCACCTTTTTTGAAATCTACATCAAGAGGATCGAAGTAATAAATCTTACCGACCTCTTTAAAACGTATTCCTACTACTTTTGACATAGAGTACCTCCTGGTATATCTGGTGCTGCTTTATCCTGCATAAGCTGTGTTTCTGAGAACACTGCAGAAACGGGTGATAAGCAGATTTTTATTTGCGTTTCTATTAATACACTCAAAAAATTCTTCTGTATTTCCGACCAATCCTATCAAAGCCTTCAAAGACAGCTTTGAGGCGAGAATACGGGCTGTGTCAGCGTGGCTGCTGAGGATAAGATTGCTGCCTGTACTGATGGCAACAGCGTCGCGGAAAATCAACTGAATCGATGAAAGGACAAGAGGGAAAAGATCCTTGTCTTTTTCAAATGTAGAACTCAGTTGCATAAATTTAAGCTCGGTAACCTCACTGAGGGCCATAGCAAGTTCATTTGCCAGGTGATCCGCTTTTTTCTCTTGTTCACTCGCAACCGTACCGCTGTCTGAGCCGAGACCGAAGGCTGTTACACGTGACATTATTGTTTCGAGCATAGCCGAACGGGACTCGCACAGGAGAATGAATCTTGCATATGAGGGAGGTTCTTCGAGTGTCTTGAGTAGTGCATTCTGTGCGGAAGCGTTCATTTTATCTGCACTCTTGAGGATGTAAATCTTATACTTTGATTCGTTCGGAAGCACATATACATCCTTCCTGAGATCTCTTACAACATTTACTTTGAACGTTTTTTCATTCATAAGCTCAGGATCTGTGATTATCACATCAGGGTGTGAAGCGTTATTTATTTTTATGCAATCTTTGCACATTCCGCAGGGGAGAACAGCATCACAAAGAAATGATGAAGCGATGAATAAGGCTAATTCATCACGTTCGGAAGGACTGCCGCCATCGATGAGAATCGCGTGTGGCAGTTTACCTTTTTTTATAAGCTCCTTGACGGAGTTGAAAACATTTTCTTTCATATATCTCGGTTTACTCCGTTACATTTTATGAAACTGCTCTACATCTATGACGAAAACTGTGGCACCACCGACAGTGATTTCTACGGGTATAGCAGGCATTATAGCTCCTTCTATTGAAGGCATAATAGGGGTGAGTTCCTGCCTTTTTCTGCAGTTTGTACGCAAAATTTCAAGAAGCTCGTCAACCTTATTGTCCTCGACACCCATAAGAAGAGTGAGGTTTCCGGCACGGAGAAATCCACCTGTCGTAGAGAGCTTGGTAGCATAGAAACCGGCTTTTGTTACTTCGCCCAGAACATTCTGCGAATCGTCACTGTTGATAATTGCAATAATAAGTTTCATGATCAGTACCTACCTTTTTTCTTCTAATATTGCAAGATTACGTTGTATGACTTTTTTTCCTCTCCAGGCGTATGCTCTGTCAGATATATCTGAATCCGTGCGAGCTTTGATTTCAGCTCCTTTTAAAAAATCATCGATCGGCTGCGAAGCACAGTTTCTGTTCATAGGACATACATCCTGACATATGTCGCATCCCCAGGCACATCCTGAAGATTTTATAAGATTTTTCTGTTCGTCGGTGAGTTCACCTTTTTTTTGAGTAATGTAAGAAAGACAGCGCTCTGCAATGATACCGCTGTCGCTGATTGCTTTTGTAGGACAAGCATCAATACATTTTCCACAACCAATGCAGACAAGATCATCACTCCGGATATCGGGATATTCAAGAGTCATTGTCGTAACTATTTCGCCTATGAATACCCATGATCCGAATTTTTTTGTGATGAAAAGACCGTTGAGTCCTCGCACACCGAGTCCTGCATACAGTGCTGCTTTCACTTCAGGTATCGGTGAATTGTCAGTAAAAACTACAAACTCTTCATCAGGATAAGCTTCTTTCAGCTCCTGAGAAGTTTTGTTAAGTATCGCTGTGATCGTGTCGTGATAGTCTGGTACAACGGCGTACTTGGATATGTCTGAGCCTTCGTAAGCATCATCTCCCAGGTAGTAGGGGAAAAGTAGTGCTATGATGCTTTTGGCATCTGACGGAATTCTGCTTTTAGCCCTGCATTCTATGAGAGAATCACTGATCTTTTCAAAAGGACAGAAACCGTAAACAGGTGCATATCTTGATAGTATTTCATTTATCATAGTATTATGCTATAGTCTGGACGGCCGCGATGATAAGCGGCATTGTAATTACGGATATGAAGCTGACGATTGCGACTATCTGCGCCGCAAGACCTGTGTCTTTGTTATACTTTGCGGCAAACATAACGGTGTTGTTTGCTGTAGGAGCACAGGCTGATATGCTGAGTGCTATAAGTAAAGTGCCTGAAAGACCGAGCATATAGTAGATGCCTATCATAGCAGCGGGAAGCACGATAAGCTTCATCAATGTTACGAGTAAAATCTTTTTATATCTGAAGATATCATTAAGCTTGGTGTGGGCAAGGAAGGTTCCGAAAATCAGCATTGCCACAGGGGTCTGCATTGAAGCAAGATAGGTAACAGGCTGGTTGATAATTGTCGGCAGATCAACTTTAAGAAGGAACAAAGGAAGTCCGATAAGAACGGAGATAACTCCGGGATTGAACAGTAGCTTCTTTATATCAAACTTGCCACCGCTGTTATTCATAATATACACACCGTGAGTAAAAGAAACAGTATTGAACGCCATAACGACTGCGGAGCAGTAGAATACTCCTTCGCTGCCGAGGATAGCCTCTGTCAGCGGTAATGTCATATATCCGACGTTTCCGTAAATTGAACTGTATCTGAAAAGGATATTCTGTTCGGTATTTCCTTTACGGTATAAAGGTGCGTTCAGGAGAATTCCGACAAAGTGCATAAGGAATCCGCATCCTGCTGCGATAAGGAGCTTGATGCCTGTTTCTTTAGTGAATTCCTGTGCAAGGAATGAATTGATAATTACACAGGGTGTGATTACATAAAAAAGAAGATCTGTACAAGCTTTTGCGGTTTTTTCGGTAAATACACCGATCTTATCACTGATCAGACCGACAAGGACTATCAGATAAAGGATGCCTACTTGCTGCGCAGCGATTTTAACATTTTCGAAAAACATAGACTGACCTCTGTCAAAGTTTATTATTCTTCGGATTTGAGTGAAGAAATACAGATGTATCCTGCATATATTGCGAGCGTAAAGTCACTTACATATATGGGATGAAGAGCATTTATCATTTCACTATTTCCTGTGATAAGAAGAATGAAACGCGGAAGGAAGCATACTAAGGCAAGTACTGTTGTCGGTATACCGTAAGCAAATATCTTCCAGAAAATACCGTCGGCATCAATCTTTGCTCTGATCTGAGCGATAGCAAGGAAAAATACCATAGCAAAAACGATTGCAAAGAGTTCAAGAAGAAGATCAGAAACGTGTGTGAAAGCGATTGTTCTTTTGAATCTGAGAAGTAATCTGAACACGCACCATACTACCGGACTTAAAGCGAGGATTTTGAACTTCGACTTCATATTTTCGTTAAGAGCAGAGAGGCCTGAAATAACAAAATAGAAAGCTGAAACGAGAGCGAACACACCCTGGATCAGGATAAGTGTACCACCTTGTGCAGAGATATATTCGGTGAGCGATCTTCTGTCGGTGTACTGTGAAGCATCAGAAATAAGACCTACAAAATCAGTAATCAGACCTACAGCATCGATAGCGACACCGAATGCCATCAGGAGAGAAACTGCAAGAAAAACTTTAGAACTTTTTTCAACGCTTACAGGTTGAATAGTCTTGTGCTTGAGATACGGCAGTACAATAGAGAGTATCATTACTATTACAAGAACAGCGTAAAGTACTATTATTGAAAAATCCTTTTCATTGTAAAAACCGGTGGAAGGATCGATAAGCTTGAGGTACTGGAATATTCTCAAGGGGACTGCTATAAGAATTGCCGCAAAAGCAGAAAGAACCGGTATCTTTAAAAACAAATTATTGTTCTTTGTTAAAGTATTCATTTTACTTGAGCATCCTTTCTTCTGCAGGAATATAGTTAGGATCAAGAGTGAATTTATCAACTCTTTCATCAATAGGAATGTATTTTCTTCTTGTAGATACACTCTTGTATGCAGGTCGAATGATTCTGCCACCTGTCATAAGTTCTTCGATACGGTGTGCAGACCAACCTGCGATTCGTGCAGTTGTGAAAAGAGGGGTATAGAGATCTTCAGGTATCTGAAGCATTTCGTAGATAAGTCCTGAGTACATATCAACATTTGCACAGATAGGCTTCTTGTTGCCCTTGACCTTAACGAAAATTTCAGGTGTAAGACGCTCAACTGTGTCGATAAGTGCAAATCTGTCTTCGTAACCTGCCTTCTGAGCAAACTTACGTGCTTCCTCTTTGAGAATAGTAGCTCTCGGATCGGAAAGGGTATATACAGCGTGACCCATACCGTACACAAGTCCTGAACGGTCACCTGCCTCTTTCTTGATAATCTTCTCAAGAAAATCAGCTACCTGACCTTCATTTGTGTAGTCGTCTACACCTTCCATGATGTAGTTCATCATTTCGGAAACTTTGATGTTGGCACCACCGTGCTTAGGTCCTTTGAGTGCACCTATAGCAGCAGCGAAAGCAGCATATGTGTCAGTTCCGCTTGAAGTAAGTACTCTTGTAGCGAAAGTAGAGTTATTGCCGCCGCCGTGTTCAGCATGAACCATAAGACAAAGGTCGAGGAGCTTTGCTTCTTCATCAGTAAATGTCTTGTCAGAACGCATTGAACGAAGAACAGCCTCTGCTGTTGAATGATTCGGCTTAGTCGGATGGATATACATACTCTTCTTGTAGTAATGACGTCTTTTAACCTGGTAGGCATAAGACATAATTACCGGAATCTGTGCGATAATCTGAATAGACTGCCTTATAACATTTTCTATTGATACATCGTCAGGATTTTCGTCATATGAGTAGAGGGCAAGAACCGAGCGAGTGATTTTATTCATGATATTAGGCGAAGGAGCCTTCATGATCATATCTTCGATAAAATCTTCGGGCAGATTTCTGCACTCAGCGAGTATTTCGCTGAATTTCTGAAGCTGACGTGTGGTAGGAAGAGAACCGAAAATGAGAAGCCAGGCTACTTCTTCAAAGCCAAAACGGTTCTCCGTCTGACAGTTCTTTACGATGTCGGCCATATCTACACCACGGAAGAAAAGATGACCTTCCTTAGGTACTCTCTCGCCGTCGTCGATGTAGTATCCGTCGACAGAACTGATCTTTGTAAGACCTGTCATAACGCCGGTTCCGTCTGAGTTTCGCAGACCTCGTTTTACACCGAATCTGTTGAAATCATCAGGATTGATTTTATTATGTTTACGGAGTTCTTCTACGAGGAACTCAACGTTTTCGTTTGTAATAGGAGTTAAATAAGAACCCATAGTTTCACCGCCAAATAATATTTCAGAACATTATACTATATAATGCATTACAAAGTCAAGAAAATTGCATATAAATAAGGGTAATTATTTTATGCTTGTCTGCATAGTATTCTGTAGGAGGAACGAAAAATGAAAAGAAACTTTTATATTTGCTCTTTACTTACGATTTCAATGCTACTCATACCGCTTCTGATTATGAAATCTGATCCGGATAAACCCGAAAATGTTACTGAAGTTTCAGCAACGGAAAACGACAGTATAAGTGTTATGAAAAGTGAAAACGGACGTGTGGATATGTTGACCCCGAAAGAGTACATAGTAGGAGTACTTGCAGCTGAAATGGATCCTGACTGTCACGACGAAGCACTGAAAGCCCAGGCGGTTGCCGCATATACTTACGCTTTATATATCAAGCAGACGGACAACCCTGACGACCTTAACGGTGCTGATATCAGTGATGATCCGGATTCCTATCAGGGGTATCTTGACCTTGAAGAAAGGAAAGAAAAATGGGGTGAACAATTTGAAGAAAATGAGAAAAAGTTCAATGAAATTGCTGATTCTGTAGAAGGGAAAGTGATTTACTACGATAAAAAACCAATCCTTGCCGCTTACCATGACCTGAACAGCGGAAAAACTGAAAGTGCTGAGACTGTATGGAAAAAAGATATACCGTATCTCGGACAGGTCGAGAGTCCGGGAGACCGCCTTTGTACGTATTATGTTACAGAAGTTAAACTGACTTATGATGAGTTCGGATCTGAAATTAAAAAAATCGACGGTGTCGAGCTTGATAATGGCAGGGAAAAATGGATAGGGGAGGTCGAAAAAACAGAAAGCGGATATGTATTGAGCGTAACTGTTTGCGGCAGCAAGGTATCTTCTGTTGATTTCAGAAATATTTTAGACCTGAACAGCTGTTGCTTTGATATAAAGAGTGACAAAGAGGGGGTGACGATAACTGTAAAAGGAAACGGACATATGGTCGGAATGAGTCAATACGGTGCTGATTACATGGCAAGGCAAGGTTCAGATTATGAAGAAATATTAAAAAATTATTATTCTGATGTAGAAATTCTATAAATTTTTTTGTAAAACTATTGCTTTTTTTCGTTGTTATGTTACAATAGTGTCAAATCTGGGACAAGGAGGATGGACAAAATGGCATTTAAAATTACTGATGATTGCATCTCTTGCGGTGCATGTGAGGCTGAGTGCCCGGTAGGTGCTATCGCTGAAGGCGACGGCAAGTATGAGATCGACGCTGATGCTTGTGTATCATGCGGTGCATGTGCAGACGCTTGCCCGGTTGCAGCTCCTGTAGAGGAATAATCAAATTTTACAAACAGGGTGGACTCGTTCCACCCTGTTTTTCTTTTTGACATATTGTGTGTCGGGTGGTATAATAAACAACCGGGGTGGTTTTATGGCAGAATTCCGAAAAGAATATCTTGGTTCAGGTGTGAGCGTAATTGTTTCGGATGAGCACGGTTTCGGAACAGATGCCGTGTTGCTTGCTGATTTTACTTCGCCGAAACGCAAGGAGGTTGCCTGCGATTTCGGAACGGGTTGCGGAATTATCCCGATGCTCTGGTACCGTAACGGCTGTGCAAAGCAGATCTGGGGCGTTGAGCTTCAGAAGCAAGGTTACGATCAGGCATGTGAGTCTGTGAGGCTTAGCTCTGCTGAAGAAAAGGTAACTGTCATAAATCATGATCTTCGTGATATAAAGTCAGTTTTTGAACATGCAACTATGGATGTTGTTTCGATGAATCCTCCTTATAAAGCTGCTGACAGCGGTATAAAGAGTGCATCCGTTGCTGAGCTTATCGCAAGACATGAGGTTGAATGTAAGCTGAGCGATGTTACTGCAGCGGCAGCCCATCTTCTGAATTTCGGCGGAAGACTCTGCATGTGTAACAGACCTGAAAGACTCAGTGATACGATAGTCGCGATGAAAGAAGCGGGAATCGAACCGAAGCGTCTCAGATTCGTAGTGAAACGTCCTGATACGCGTCCATGGCTTTTTCTGATAGAAGGTAAAAAAGGAAGTAAACCGTATCTCAATGTTGAGCCGATGCTTGTTATGTATGACGAAAACGGAGAACTGTCTGAGGAAGTTATCAATATTTACGGTGAATATAAGGAGAACGTAAAGTGAGTAAACTGTATGTTGTGGGAACACCTATCGGCAATCTCGGAGATTTTTCGCCGAGAGCTGTAGAGACACTCAGTGAGTGTGATTTTATAGCCGCGGAAGACACGCGTGTTACACTTAAACTATTAAATCATTTCGGTATAAAAAAGAATATGGTCAGCTATTTTGAACATAACCGTCGTGAACGTGGTGAGATGATAGTTTCACGCATTCTCAGCGGTGAAAGCTGTGCTCTTGTAACTGACGCCGGAATGCCTGCGATATCCGATCCCGGTGAGGATCTTGTCAGGCTCTGTCACGAAAACGGGATTAAGGTAGAGTCAGTGCCCGGTCCATGTGCCTTTACTACTGCACTCGCTTTGTCAGGAATGCCTTCGGGTAGGTTTACCTTTGAAGGTTTTCTGAGCGTGAATAAACCAAGCCGCAGAGAACACCTTGATTCACTGAAAAATGAAACGAGGACGATGCTTTTTTATGAAGCACCTCATAAGCTTGGAGCAACACTCAAAGATATGTTTACAGCTTTCGGAGACAGGGAAATTGCAATAGTACGTGAGATAACAAAGATTCATGAGCAGGTCATCAGAACCACCTTGTCAAAAGCCGTTGAAGACTATGGAAACGGTGGCCTTAAGGGGGAAATCGTACTCGTGATTCACGGTGCCGAAGCAGTAACCGAAGATGAAAAAATTACACTTGAAGATGCTGTGAATTTAGCAAAACAAAGTGTTGAAAACGGAATGTCGGTCAGCGAAGCGGCAAAGCAGGCGGCAAAGGTTTCAGGATACAAAAAAGGTGAGATTTACAAACAACTGATAGGAGAATGATTATGGGCTTTTTTGAGTATATTTCGACTCATTGGTATGCAGGCTTAGCATTGGTTTTGCTTGTTATACTTACTGCTTTTGTGTGTATAATGGCTATGATTTCAGGCAGGAAAAGGAACGCTGAAAGAGAACGTATCCTTGCAGATCTTAAAAGAGAAAAGGCTCTCAGAGAAGAGTTCAGAACAGTAGATGACAGTACTTTTGCACAGGATAAAGATGACTACAGACTGATCATCGGAATATGTGCTAATATTCAGCAGCGTCTTGAAAAATCTGCCGATATGAATGCGGATTTCAAAGCACTTTCAGAGCCTGAACAGTATGCTTATGCTTTGGGATACGTATTTGAAGACAGTAAAAACGGACTCTCAGAGTTTTTCCGTGCAAACGGTGAGCCGCTTCTTTCAGTTTCAGCCGCAGCGGTGCGTGATGTGATAGGTGGAGAAGTTTCAGATCTTTTTGCAAAAGAATACATTATGTTTGATGAAAATGACGAAACCACATCCATTGACAGTAAAGTCATTGAAGAATCAGATGCTTCATTTAAAGAGATTGTTGCCAATGACGGTGATGCTGTTTACGGTAAAGTAGCTTCATATATCCGTGAAAACAAAGAATGTTTTTTAAGTTGATAAATGTGACGAAAAAGTGTTCCGATTTTTGGAACACTTTTCTTTATTTTTGGTCAAGAAACACTTTATTTATTATCATATTTGTGATATAATTACTACGTGTTTAGAATGGACACTAATTGACAATAAAGGGGCAATTGAAATGGCACATTTTATTTTTTCTGCATTTTGCGATGAGTCAGGCGAAGTTACCATAGGCGGTCAGATGGCTGCTTGTAAGCTCAACGGAATTTCTCATATGGAGTTAAGAGGCTTCGGACCGGATCTTAGTATCAATAATCTTTCAGTTGAACAGGCAAAAGAAATGAAAGCTGAGATTGACAAAGAGGGAATGAAGGTTTCTTCAATAGGTTCAGGCTACGGTAAAATTAATATAAAAGATGATTTTGAACCGCACTTTGAGGCGTTCAAAAACACAGTTGAAGTTGCAAAGATTCTTGAAGCAAAGTATATCAGAATGTTCAGTTTCTACTTTGACGAGGGCGATGATTACAACGAGTACAGAGATGAAGTTATCCGTCGTGTAAAGGCTCTTGTTGACTATGCTGACGAAAACGGACTGATCTGCTGTCACGAAAATGAAAAAGGTATCTACGGCGATACAGCTGAGCGTTGCCTTGATGTGCTTGAAGCTTGTGAGGGTAAACTCAGAGCTGTATTTGATCCCGCAAACTTCATTCAGTGCGGTGTGGATACTTTAAAGGCTTATGATTTGCTTGAAGAATATATCGAATATTTCCATATCAAGGACGCTCTTTACAACAGTGCGGAAGTTGTTCCGGCAGGAGAGGGCGAAGGTAACCTTGTTGCTATCCTCAAAAAGTTTGATAAGCGTAATCAGGTTGCTGTTCTTTCCCTTGAACCGCATCTTAAAGTTTTTGACGGTCTTTCAAATCTTGAGGTTACAGATGACGTGGAAAATGCTATGAAGGTTCACACATACGCTTCACACGCTGAATCTTTTAAGGCTGCAGCAGATGCTATGCACAAGGTTGCAGAGGAAGTTCAGCCTATACGTTTTGGTATCATAGGTATGGGTAATATGGGTACTGCACATGCTAAGAATTTTCTCAATGGTGATATAAGAGAGATGCGTATTACAGCAGTCGCTGATATCGTTCCGGAAAAACTTGAGTGGTCGGAGAAAAATCTTCCGTGGGCTAAGAGATATAATACAGCTACGGAGCTTATCGAAAGCGGTGAGGTTGATGCAGTAATCATCTGCGTTCCGCATTACTTCCATCCTCCGCTTGTTATCGAAGCACTCAAAAACGGACTTCACGCAGTTTCTGAAAAGCCTGCAGGTGTATATACAAAGCAGGTACGTGAAATGAACGAGTTTGCTGCAAAGCAGGATAAGACATTTGCAATGATGTTCAATCAGCGTACGAATTGTGTTTACAGAAAAATTAAAGAAATCGTTGACAGTAAAGAATACGGTGAAATCAGACGTGTAAACTGGATTATTACAGACTGGTACCGTACACAGGCTTACTATAACTCAGGCGGATGGCGCGCTACATGGGTAGGTGAAGGCGGCGGCGTTCTGCTTAACCAGTCACCGCATCAGCTTGACCTCTGGCAGTGGCTCTGCGGTATGCCTTCTAAAATCCGTGCGTTCTGCCACGAAGGAAAATGGCATGACATTGAAGTTGAAGATGATGTAACTATTTACGCTGAGTATCCTAACGGTGCTACCGGCGTGTTTATAACAACCACTGGTGATTATCCGGGATCAAACAGACTCGAGATCACAATGGACAAGGCTAAGCTCGTTTGCGAAAACGGAAGTAAAATTACTCTTTACGAGCTTGCAGAGTCACTTTATGAAAATATTAACAACTGTAAGGATGGCTTCACTAATATCGATGTTAAGGCTATTGACGTTGAAACAGACGGTATCAACGATCAGCACACAGGTGTTCTTAATGCTTTTGCTGATCACATTCTTTACGGTTCTCCGCTGATTGCAAACGGTGAAGAAGGAATCAGAGGTCTTATGATTTCAAATGCAGCTCATTATTCAAGCTGGACAGGTGAGACTGTAGAGCTTCCGATTGATGAGGAAAAATATTATGAGCTTCTTATGAAGAAGGTTGCTTCTTCAAAGGCAAAAGAAGATGTTGTTTCAGTTGTAAATGAGGATATGAGTAGTACTTACTGATAATCGGGGGTATATTATGAGAGTTTCTGTTGTAGGATGTGGTGGAGTTTCTCAGTTACATCTCAAGGCTCTTAGTGAGATGGAATCAGTTACAATTTCATCAGTTGTTGATATCGTTAAAGAAAAAGCTGATGCGGCCGCACTTAAGTACGGCTGTACAGCTTACTATGACTTTGATACGATGCTTCGTGAGGATAAACCTGACAGCGTTCACATCTGCACACCGCACTATCTGCATGTGCCTATGTCTGTGAAGGCTCTGAGTGAAGGGATTAATGTGCTTTGTGAAAAACCGTGTGCCATTTCTCAGGAAGGTCTTTCACAGTTGCGTATGGCTCAGCTTTTAAGTGAAGGTGTTTTCGGCGTCTGCTTTCAGAACAGATACAACGAGTCTGCGCTCATTGTAAAGGATCTTGTGGACAGAGAAGAATACGGAAAGGTTGAAGCTGTGCGGTCGACAGTTCACTGGTTCAGAGATGCTGACTATTACAGCGACGATTGGCACGGCACTCTCGATAAGGAGTGCGGCGGAGTGCTGATAAACCAGTCCATTCACACAATGGATCTTGTTCAGTATCTCGGCGGAAAATGTCTGAAAGTCACCGCTCA
>JAZRNG010000091.1:0-6534 GCA_045648065.1 Acutalibacteraceae bacterium
TTCATACTGCAGAAATTAAATATCATTCCGTCAAGCGCCGCAAGAGTTGCCATAAACAAGGTGAACGGAGTAAACTCCCATTTCATACCGTTGACAGCAAGCAAAACAACAAGACCTGCCAAAGCGCCACCGAAAATAAACATCATTGAAGATGTGAAGCTGCTTTTACATTCGCGTTCATATTGCTGATTGCAGAAAAACTGCAGACCAAACATTACGACCGCCGCCATAACCATTGTGTAATACAAAATCAATAACCCCTGACTATCTTTTAATTAAATCTGAAATCTTTCGTGTCTGCGAAGACAAATCTTCGAGACTTTCATCCATATAAGACCATCTGTATTTCTTTTTTGTGAAACCGCTTTTTTCAAGATCTTTGAATTTGTTATAAAAATCGTATTCCTTTTCCTTTATATAAGTTACATTTCTCAATTCATCATCTTTGAATTCAGCCGCAAAATATTTGTTTTTTCTGAATTTACGGTATGAAATTCCTATGACGAAATATGAATCAAAATCCTTGTCATACTCAATGCAGGGAATGTACATATTTTCTTCAGAAAACAATCTTTTAACAAGCGTGAAATTTTTGGTTTCATATACGGACAAACAATGTTTTCTGCCGTCACCGTGCCTTTCGAGATTAAAGAAAAACATTCCGTCTGCAGTAAAGCAGAAGCCTTCATGCTGACCGCCATCAACTTTTGAAAATCGGAACTTTTTTATCAGCTTCATTTCTTCGAGCGAATATACCGCAAGTCTTCCGTCTGTTGTCTTGACAACAATCTTGTCTGAATCGGGCGATATTTCAGCATAGTATGCATAGGTTAAATCCTTGAATTTTGCTTTTTCATCACCGTCTTTATCGTAAACATAAACCGTCTGCCCTGTACATCCGACTGAATACTTTCCGTTTGATATGTACGACCAGAAACTCGGCATAGTATCACCACCTGATCTCTGTATTTTTCAACAGGATATATATCCTTACTCGCTTTGGTTGTCACCGACTTATAAGTACAACCGACATCAAACAGCGTAGGACAGGGTTTGCACCCGCTGTTTTAATGTGCAAATTCGGGTTTGTAGGGTAGAATATTCAATTAATATCGTAGGGGCGACCATCGGTCGTCCGCAAAAACTCTGCTTAATTCAACGGACGCGCAATGCGCGCCCCTACGAACCCTGTTTCAGTCAACTGCGTAGGGACGGGCGTCCTCGACCGTCCGTTTTTCAGCAGATTCCGCGGATGGTCTGGGAGGCCCATCCCTACGCACACAGAGTTGGATTGTGCGAAATCAAACACCCCGACAAACCCGAATTTGTAAAACGGTTCCATTCTCACTCCAGCACAGGTGTGTCGCAGAATTCGACTTCGGGTGCACCCTTGATTCCGTCGGATTCAAAAATCACGATTTCGTTTTCTCCCTCATTGAGAAGAGATGCAGGGATATACAGGGTTTTCTGCGGTCCGATTTCCCAATATCTGCCGATATTGAAGCCGTTTATCATCACGAAGCCTTTTGTGAAGTTATCTGTATTAAGGAACGTGTCTTTTGCCTCATCGATTGTAAATTTACCCCTATAGAAAACGCTTTTTTCTGCAGGAATTTCCTTTGAAAAATTGAGCTTTTGGAGGTTATCCATCGGCAACGGGTAGACATTCCAGTTAAAGTGGATTCTGTCATCAAGCAGGCATCTTCCTGCGATACCCTTTTTACGCATCATCTTTGCACCGAAGTTGGCTCTGCCCATATTCTCACAAAGGATCGTCATTACATCGCCTTTCTTTGCCGAGAACTTCAGCTTCAATTCATCATCATTGACATAAACGATGCCGATCAGATCCTTGTTAATATAAATCTGCGCTCTGTCGCCAAGCTCAGCAAACTCAAGCTCAGTATCGTTATAGTTTCTGTTGAGCACAGTCTGATAAGCTATGTAACCGTAGCCTGTGCCGTACATCTCCATACACTTAGGCACATCAGAATGAATCGGAGAAGAAAGCTTCGGAAGGCTTTCGAAAAATCCTGCACATTCTGTAAGTGTGACCTTGCCGTAAGCCTTTTTCTCTCTGTTTGCAGGGACATCGGGCAGAGGCTCGTCAACATACTTTTTAATAACGTCACGGACTGCATAATATTTTGCGGTAACGTCACCGCACTCAGTCAACATAGCATCGTAGTCATAACTTGTTACGTCAGGAAGGAATTTTTCGTAATGGTTTGCACCCGATGTGAAGCCGAAATTCGTTCCTCCGATGAACATATACATATTAAGGCTGCCACGCTTCAGCATATCGTCAACAACCTGTGCATAGTCCTCAGCAGAGGTCGTGTGATGCTTGTCATCGCCCCAAGCGTCAAACCAGCCGTTCCACATCTCCATACACATCTTCGGCATATCGGGGAAAAGTTTATCATGTGCAACGAAATTCTCCTCTACCCTGCTGCCGAAATTAAGAGTTGCAAGACAACCGTCAACAGTACCGTCGAGAAGATCATCCTCACTTGTTCCGTCAGAAGTAAAGAGAGGTACGTCAATACCTCTTCTGATGAATCCGTCACGAAGATAAGCAAGGTATTCCTTGTCATCACCGTAGTAGCCGTATTCATTTTCGCACTGTACCATGATGACATTACCGCCGTTTGTACAGAGAAGCGGACGGATCTCATCACACATACGGTCAAGGTAACGGTCAAAATGCTTGATATAAGCCTTATTCATACAGCGGATCTCAAGGCTTTCATCCGTCTGAAGCCACCACGGAAGACCTCCGAATTCCCATTCTGAGCAGATGTACGGACCGGGACGGACTATCGCCATAAGTCCCTCTTCATCTGCAATTTTAAGAAAAGTTGCAATATCGAGATTATCCTTGAAATCGTAACTCTCAGGCTGCTTTTCGTGCATATTCCAGGCACAGTAGGTTTCAACACAGTTACATCCCATTGCACGCATTTTTTTAAAAATATCTCTCCAGGTGTCGGGCATATTTCGGAAATAATGCACCGCACCTGAAATGAGCTTTATCTCTTTTCCGTCTTTTACGAAATTACCGTTTTTTATTTCAAAAGTCATTTTCTCTTCCTCCTCAACTGTGCTCAACTATCCAGTCAGCTATTATACTATTATCCTCAAGATCAATCATTCCGTGAGGATGATGTCCTCTGCAACCGACACGGATCGTTCTGAGTAAATCAGTACCCTCAAATGCATCCTCAAGAAGCTTACCGTTTTCCTCATAGATAACCGATTTATCGTCTGAGCCGTAGACCATTATGACAGGGATCTTGTTTTCTATAAGCACATCTGCCATATTCAGCGGATGATCAGGGAAATTCAGAAGCTGCGACCGTTTAATGCCGGGATATGCTTTTACGAATTCGTTTTCCCAGACTCTTTCGCAGTCTTCGTCATCGAATTTGCCGGGGAAGCTGCAATAATTCAGAACAGGTGCATCAATGAAAATGCACGAAACAAGCTCAGGATAAAAACCCGCAAAACGCAGAGCGTGTGCACCGCCGCAGCTCATTCCGACAGGAACACACTTGCCTGTCACCCCGTATTCCTTTGCAATATATTCAAGAAACCTCGCTTTGATATCACAGTCCTCTTTCGTAGCAAAACGGGACAGATTGTCCACACTTACGACGTAAAAACCGCGTTCAAGAAGCTTTATCTCAACATCGGGGAAGGCATCCCGGTATTCGACCTTGATTGCGATCTTGCCGACAGGCCCGACCTTCGGGAAAACAACCTGTGCATCATTTCCCTCAAACTCAAATTCTTCACACTCAAATCCGTGCCAGAGTTCTTTCATTCCCAACACCTCACTCTCTGCATTATATCACGGTATGATAAAAAAGAAAAGTTTTATCTATTGATAATAAGACTGTTTTGTGTTAAAATCTGCGATACTACATCTCCCTCGGAGGCTAATATGTTTAAAAAATTCATAGGCGATAAAAAGTTTTACAAAAACGTCTTTACTCTTATGATTCCGATACTGATTCAGAACGGAATCACTAACTTTGTAAATATGCTCGACAACCTGATGGTAGGTCAGGTCGGTCAGACGGAAATGATCGGTGTTTCCGTTGCAAATCAGTTGATTTTCGTTTTCAATCTCTGCATTTTCGGTGCAGTTTCGGGTGCAGGTATTTTCGGTGCTCAGTTTGTCGGCAGCGGAGATACAAAGGGACTTCGTGATACCTTCCGTTTTAAAATTCTTTTCTGCTCTGTTCTTACACTCGGAGTCGTCGCTCTTTTCTTTTTTGGCGGAGATTTTCTCATTAATCTCTACCTTAAGGGCGAAGGCTCTGCAACGGATGCCGCAGAATCATTTGCTGCAGGTCGCAGTTATCTGAATGTAATGCTCATCGGCCTGTTACCTGCATCTCTCGTTCAGTGCTACTCCAGCACCCTGCGTGAAGAAGGCAAGACGATGCCTCCTATGGTCGCAGGTCTTGTCGCAGTAGGAGTAAATCTTGTACTCAACTACGTCCTCATTTTCGGTCATTTCGGTGCTCCGAGACTCGGAGTAGTCGGAGCCGCCATCGCAACGGTCATCTCACGTTTTGTTGAACTCGCAATCGTGGCTTTATGGACTCATCTTCACAAGGAAGAAAACAAATTCATCATCGGTGCTTACAAAAGTTTCCGTGTACCGATGGCACTTGTTAAAAAGATCTCGCAGAAAGGTCTTCCTCTTATGCTCAACGAAACAATGTGGGCGGCAGGTCTTGCATTTGTCAATCAGTGCTATTCCGAAGAGGGACTCGCAGTCGTCGCGGCAAACAATATCGTACAGACTTTCTTCAATGTTTTTGCTGTTTCTTTCCAGGCTGTCGGAGTCTCGATAGGTATCGTACTCGGTCAGCTTCTCGGTGCCGGTAAGGCCAAAGAGGCAAAGGAATCCTCTGTCAGGCTCATAGCATTTTCTGTTTTCATCAGCCTTATTGTGCTGGTTGCATTTTTCGTCAGTGCAGAGTTTATCCCCGACTTCTACAAGCTCGACCCTGAAGTAAAGTCACTTGCGACGATGATGATGCAGATATGTGCTCTCGCCATACCTTTTGATGCGATTGCAAATGCCTCGTATTTCACACTCAGGTCAGGCGGACAAGCCATCATCACTATCATTTTTGATTCAGGCTTCGTCTGGGCAACGATGGCGCCCCTCGCCTTTATACTGTGCAGCTTCACACCGCTTACCATTATCCCCATTTTCATCTGCTGTCAGGCGACCAATGCTCTGAAAGCGGCACTTGGTCTTTTCTTTGTCGGTAAAGGCAAGTGGATCAGAAATATCGTAGTATAAAATACAGTATTTAATCAAGTATACTCCATGCAGTAAATACCTTTGAAATGCTATAATCAAAGCATCAAGCCGCCCGGTTTTACCCGGACGGCTTTTTATATGGTATGACAGCGAACAAATCATCCGCAGAAAACATTTTTTATCGCTTCGAGGTATCCGTAACCGTAGAGGTCATCGGGTTGGAGATAACTTGTTTCAGTCCACTCGTTCCAGCTGTTTACCGTTATCAACGGAGCTTTCATAATCCCGTTTTTCAGAGAAGCATCGGCAAAAGCCTTGGTTTTTTCACAGGCTGATTTAAAGTTTTCGGGTGTGTTGTTTGTAACCACTCCCGGTATAAATTTATTAAATCTCACGTTGTTGTCCCAGCCGACTGAAATATTGGGATAAAACGGGATGTTCAGGCTCTCTGAGTCTTTGGTTATTGCGTCAAAGTACCTGTCCGTAACGTCGTTGAAGTCGCCGTCCAAATCAGTTGAGCATCCCCAGTTGTAACTTGTGACGGAATCAGCACCAAGGAAGTCGTACATTTCATATGACGTCACGCCCTTCTGCGGGTCGTTATCTTTCAGCCAGTTAAAAACCCTGTCACGCCAGTGTACAATCTGAAAGTGCAGACCTGAAAATCCTGCCGCAATCGTCTTTCTGCGGAACTCATCCAGAGCTTTTTTGCACTCGACACTTGTATCAAACGAACGTATAAAATTGTCGATATCAAAAATCATATACACGGGACAACCGTCAATGCAGTAATAGTTTTCCTTTTTGAAGTACTTATCAATCGTTCTGTCACAGATGTCCGAAAAAATCTCAGGTGTGACAGCACCGTTCCAGATAACAGTTGAAAGGTCGTTGTCCGAATTACGCTTATCCCACAGATGGTTGGCATTATGATTTGCCCACATAAGCATAAACTTCATATCCTTATTGTTACGTGCCTTCAGGAAACCGTCATTAAGACAGTTTTCGAGGAAAGGACGGTTATCGTACCAGTACCAGTCATAGATAAATACATTTACCCCGTGTGACACGGCACAGTCGATCTGCATTTCCATAACGCGGCTGTCAGCTTCATTGACGTATCCCCACGTAGGAATCCTCGGCCAACGGCAACCCTCGTATCCTTTGTCAGTCATAGCCTTCACCGTCTGCCATTCACCGTAGCCCTCCGGCCAGAAAATGCGTGTACGCGGCACATCACCTGTATA
>JAZRNG010000092.1:0-5544 GCA_045648065.1 Acutalibacteraceae bacterium
ATGAAGCTGAGCTTTCTTCCGCTTGCCTTTACAGCCTTATCCATAAGAGCCTTGAGGTAAATTTCTGACGGAAGCTTTGTGTGAATTGAACCCGAGAGAACAACTTCAACAACTTCATCCGTAAAGTTAAGTGTATTAAGGTGAGCTGTGATAAGTGCAGCTCCTCTTTCAGCCATTTCATCAATGATATCGAGCACTACTTTGTCTCCGAGCTTTGCAGCATCAAAGAAGAAGTCGATAAGACGCATAATGAATGTGTCTGCATCCTCTTCCTCAAACTTCGAAACGAGTGCAAGGAACTCCTCTTTAGAAGAGATTGAATACTCATCGTAAACCATTTTTGTAACTGCTGTCTTTCTGAGTCCGAGATATACATCGTCGTAAACGATCTTGTATGTCTGTGATGCGATCCAATGACCGTTACCTACGTCACCTGAATACTCTGAGAGACCTGCGAGCTGAAGCATCTTTCCGTCAGAGTCGATAGCGTTACAGCAAGTACCTGTACCGCAGTTAAAACCGATTGCAGCGGGTCCTGTGGAACCTGCTTTTACAACGATGAAACCGTCATTGTAAATCTCAAAGTTTTCAAGACCGTAGTCAAGAAGACGCTTTGTCATTTCGTCGTGCTGGAACTGATGGTCAATACCCGCAAGACCCATGAGTGTAAAAGAAACATCCTTAATTGAAATTCCTGCTTCCTTTACGAGTTTCTTAAGACCGTCCCAGATGATATCTGCCGCCTCGTCAAAGCTTCCTTCCATATTTTCGTGGTTGCTTCCCGGTCCTTTAACCATAGCAACGATTTTCTTGTCCTCATCAAAAAGTGCGTAAGCGGTTTTTGTACCGCCACCGTCAACACCAATGTAGTAACTCAATTCGGTATCTCCTTTAATTTTATTTCAAAAACTTAAAAAGTAAATGAGTTTTTGTCTGAATACTCAGACGCACACGTACTCACAATACGTACGTATGTATTATACATTATCACAGAGATAAAAACAACTGTTTTTTACATTTTTTTGTAAGTGACGATTCCGAATTCAGTTTCAGTCTCCAGATGCTGAAGGTTTTCCAACTTCATCTGATCGTCTCGTCCTGTTTTGTAGTAATATGGAGTCATTTTGAAAAGATTGATTATATCTTCATTGTTTTCAAGAGTTATTACATTGCTGATTCTGATAAAATCATCTTTTTCAAAACCTTCGGGAACCTCTTCATTCACTTCATTTTTATAAGGTTTGTCGTATATCGCTTTTTTCAGACCCATAAGGTGATTCTCAAGAGGAAAGACTTTTATAAAAACTCCTCCCCTTTTAAGTACACGAAGCACTTCGCTTTCTGCATACGGAGCGAAAACGCACACGACAGTATCACAGCTTTCGTCAGCCATGGGGATATCCGCTGTGCTTGCTACAGCGAGGTTGAGTTCCTTACACCGTCTGGCACCGGATATAATCGCCTGCTTTGAGATATCTATTCCGAAGACTTCCGGATTATTGCCGTTTGTTATTAACGTTTTGTAAATCTGATCAGTATACCAGCACTCTCCGCAGCCGAGGTCAACGAGTACAGTATTCTCAACAGCCGTCTTACATACAGCTCCGATGAGCTCTTTACAAAGGTTTTTATAGTAACCTTTTTCGAGGAAATCCTGCCTTGCCTTTACCATAAGCGAATCGTCTCCGTGACGTTTCTTTGAGGATTTCTGTGACTGAAGCAGGTTGACGTAACCCTGTTTCGCTTTATCAAAGCAATGATTGTTTTCGCATCTGTATGTTTTTTCCCGCAATTCAAGTGCCTGTCCGCACACAGGGCAACTGAAACTGACTTTCATCAAACCACTACCTTAAAATCAGCCTCCCGAAGGAGGCTGAAATTTATTTATTCTCATTGAGTATTTTTTCAGGAGACTCTCTCCACGGAGCTTCTATTGGCTCTGCCTGAATTTTTTCGGGAGCTGCCCAATGAACGGCATTCGTGATAACTCTCTGAATATCTGCATTGTGGAATGTCGGACTTGTTTCGTGACCGGGCTGGAAATAGAAAACTTTACCCAAGCCTCTGTTCCAGCAACAGCCCGAACGGAAAACTTCTCCGCCGCCGAACCAACCGAGGAAAATGAGCTCATCAGGCTCAGGAATATCAAAACGTTCACCGTACATTTCCTCAACGTCAAGGTAAATGAACTCACCTATACCCTTGGCTATGGGATGGTTGGGGTTAATATTCCAGATTCTTTCTCTGTCACCCTCACGCCATCTCAGAGAACAGGTTGTACCCATAAGACGCTGAAAAATCTTTGAATAATGTGCAGAGTGAAGAAGGATGATTCCCATACCTCTGAGTACTCTGTCCTGAATTTTAGAAACAAGCTCGTCAGGCACATCAGCATGACCGCAATGTGCCCACCAGATAAGGACATCCGTACTGTCAAGCACCTCATCAGGAAGACCGCACTCAGGCTCGTCCTGAGTTGCACATCGGATATTAAGCTCCTCATCCTTACCAAGGAAACCTGCGATACAGGCATTGATTCCGTCAGGGTAAACCTTGATGACGTCTTCGTCAGACTTATCCTGTATATGTTCATTCCATACTGTTACATTTATCATAATATGCACCTCCATTAATAAAATGTTATCACAACCGGCACTCATTTTCAATAGACTTTAAACCTTTTTTGCCTGTTGCATTGACTTTAGTTGCTTAAAATTGTAAAATAAAACTATACAGTATCCATCGAAGGAGCGATTCTATGGCTAACTTTTTAAACAAAATCATACGAGGTGCAATCGGTGTCTTTGAAGGCGGACTTTCTCAGGAGCAGGCAAAGTGGGCCGAAGAAGAGTATGATGTACCTGAAGCTGCAAAAAAGGATATCCGTCAGCTTGCTGCCGAGGGTATCGTTATGCTCAAAAACAACGGCACACTTCCTCTTGCAGGCAAGAAAGTAGCTTTTTTCGGCAGGTGTCAGTATGACTACTTCTACTGCGGATACGGCAGCGGCGGTGACGTAAACATCCCCTATAAAGTAAGTCTTGCGGATGCTTTGTATAATCACGATGACATCATCGTAAACGGTGACATTGATAATTTCTACCGCGAAGCAACCGGAATCAACCCTCCTGACGAAGGTTATTGGGGACATTGGCCTTTCAACTTTCCTGAACTCGTTCCCGGCGAATCACTTATCAAAAAAGCTTCTGAAGAAAGTGATGTCGCAGTTGTTATAATCGGACGTGCTGCAGGTGAAGACAGAGAAAATATCCTCAAAAAAGGTAGCTATTATCTGACAGATCTTGAAATAAATCTTCTCGATACGGTTACAGCATACTTTGAAAAGACTGTCGTAGTTCTCGACTGCGGCAACATAATAGATATGAAAAAAATCGATTCCTACGGTGACAAGGTTTCTGCAATCCTTTATGCTTTTCAGGGCGGTATGGAAAGCGGTAATGCACTCTATGACGTTCTTACAGGCAGAGTCAATCCATGTGCAAAGCTTACTGATACCATAGCTTATGAGTACGATGATTATCCCGGAGCAAGTGACTTCGGCGGAAAAAACTACAACAACTACACGGAAGACATTTTCGTAGGTTACAGATATTTTGAAACATTCGCACCCGATAAGGTGCTTTATCCGTTCGGTTTCGGTATGAGTTACACTTCTTTCAGCATCGAGCGGACAGATTTTAAAGTCAACGCTGACGGTATCATCATAAAAGTCAGGGTGACCAATACAGGAAATGTCAGCGGTAAGGAAATAGTTCAGATTTACTGTGAGCAGCCAAGCGGAAAGACATCTACGGCCAAGAGAGTCCTTTGTGCTTTCAGAAAGACTGATCTTCTGAAACCCGGTGAGAGCTGTACACTTGAAGCCGAAATCCCCTTCTACAGTTTCAGCTCTTATGATGACAAGGGTAAGACGGGGTTCAAGTACTCATATGTGCTTCTTGCAGGCAGCTACAGATTCTTCGCATCCGACTGCGTCCGCGGCGGTACTGAGTGCGGAAGTTTTGAAGTTAAAAAAGATTACTGCATCGAAGAACTCAGAGCTGTATGTTCAGTAAAGAACGGTTTTGAGAGAATGACAAGAATGGCTGACGGTGATGAAGGTATAGAATCCGTCCCCGAAAGTGATGTGGATCTCAAAGAACGCATACTCGAAAATCTCCCTGCAGATCTTCCTTACGCTCAGGACAAAGGCTATAAGCTTTCTGACGTCAAGCATAAGCGTATCACGATGGATGAATTCGTTTCTCAGCTCACTCTCAAGGAGCTTGAAGCTATCACACGAGGCGACTACACAATGCACAGTCCCCTTGGCACAAGCGGTAACGCAGGTGTCTTCGGCGGTGTACTCCCCTCTCTGAGAGTTAAAGGTGTTCCTGCTCTGAGCACCACTGATGGCCCTGCAGGTATACGAGTAACCAAGAAACGTTCTCTGCTTCCTACAGGTGCTTGTATGGCAGCTTCGTGGAACGTCGAACTCATCGAAAAGGTTTATGCGTTCATTGCAGAAGAAATGAAAGAGTGCGGATCCGACATCCTTCTTGCTCCGGGTATGAATATCCATAGGAATCCGTTGTGTGGAAGAAACTTTGAATATTTTTCAGAGGACCCTATCGTCAGCGGTAAGTGTGCCGCTGCTGTGGTCAGAGGTGTCCAATCTAAGGGAGCAAGTGCTTGTCCCAAGCATTTTGCCTGCAACAATCAGGAGATAAACAGAAACAAAAACGATTCACGTGTAAGCGAAAAGGCCTTGAGAGAAATTTATCTCAAACCGTTTGAAATCGTTGTAAAAGAGTCATCACCCAAAAATATTATGACATCTTACAACAAAGTGAATTCTGTTTACAGCTATAATAACTATGATATGGTCACAACTGTACTGCGCGGTGAATGGGGTTACACAGGTAACGTAATGACAGACTGGTGGACAAAGCACGTCAAGAGTCCCGATTTTCCTGAACTGCGTGACAACGCTTACCGTGTACGTGCACAGGTCGATGTGCTTATGCCCGGTGTTAACGGACGTTTCGGCTCAACGAAAAAGCCTGATCCGACATTATTGGAAACTCTCGGCCAAAAGGATGGAATTACCATAGGAGAAATTCAGCGAAGTGCAAAAAATGTATTGAATTTATGTTTGAGTTATATTGATTAATTCAACGTAATTTGATATAATTAAAAAAATATAAATATCGAGAAGGGAGTGCTACGGATGTTTTGCGGCTTTTATGACATCTGTACGCTCCCTGTGTTCTTTTATAACTGAAAGGAGAAAATTATATGGGACTTATAAGAGCAGGAATCGGAGCATTGGGCGGTGTAATGGCTGACCAGTGGAAGGAGTTTTTCTACTGCGATTCACTTGAAAACGATGTTTTGATGGTGAAAGGACTCAAGCGTGTAGGCGGACGTTCATCAAACACAAAAGGTCACGATAACGTAATTTCAAACGGTTCGGGCATCGCTGTCGCTGACGGTCAGTGTATGATCATCGTCGAGCAGGGCAAGGTTGTTGAATTCTGTGCC
>JAZRNG010000093.1:0-2277 GCA_045648065.1 Acutalibacteraceae bacterium
GCTTTATAACGTTGAGGTCCTTGAGGGTCTTCGTGAGTTTATGAATGATGACTGCGTTGTGTGTACTCTTCAGAACGGTATCCCCGAGCTTTCAGTTGCTCAGGTTGTAGGCGAGGACAGAACTCTCGGCTGTACTGTAGCGTGGGGTGCAACACTTCTCGAGCCCGGCGTTGTTGAGCTTACAAGTGAGCCCGACTCTCTCTCCTTCGGTCTCGGCTCCTTCACAGGCAAAACTGACGAGCACTTCTATGAAGCAAAAAGACTTCTCGAGCTTATGTGCCCCGTTGAGGTTGAGGATAATTTCATCGGCGTACGCTGGTCAAAGCTTCTTATCAATGCAGCCTTCAGCGGTATGTCAACCGTTACCGGCGGCACCTTCGGAGAAGCAGCGGAAACCAAGTCCTCTCGTCCGATGGTTCAGATGATTATTCAGGAGTGCATCGACGTTGCCGAAAAGGCCGGCATCGAAATTGCTCCCGTTCAGGGCAAGAATATCACCGCTCTTTTCGGCTTCAAGACAGCCATCAAAAAGAAGATTTCCTTTATGCTTATTCCTCTCGGCATCAAAAAGCACCGCCTTTTAAAGGCAAGCATGCTCCAGGATATCGAGCACGGAAAGAAAACTGAAATTGATTTTATCAACGGCATCGTTGTGGAATACGGAAAAAAATACTGTGTGCCCACACCCTATAACAAAAAGGTTGTTGAAATCGTGCATATGATTGAGGACGGCAAGCTCAAGCCCTCCTTTGATAATGTTGAGCTTTTCTGATATAAAAAGCAGCCGTTGTGCCTTTCAGCATAACGGCTTTTTCCTCCTTAAGCGACAAAAAATGAATTCTGAAAAAAATTAAACTTTTTTACAAAAAACTATTGACTAATGTAAAATGTTGTGATATTATAGTCAAGCATTCCGCGAGGGAAACCTCGCAAGCACATCAAATGTGCTGGTGTAGCTCAGTTGGTAGAGCAGCTGATTTGTAATCAGCAGGTCGGGGGTTCGAGTCCGTCCACCAGCTCCAGAATGTGGGTAGGTTCCCGAGTGGCCAAAGGGAGCAGACTGTAAATCTGCCGTCAACGACTTCGATGGTTCGAATCCATCCCTGCCCACCATTTAGAGTGTTCATTACGGATTTAAGTGATGAACACTCTATTTTTATTCGTTTCTTCATAGTATTTATTTTATGTATCGAGCAGGTTTTAGCCTGCTCTTTTTTGTTATGCCGTGAGATATTCAACAGCCATACCTTGCCTCATATCCAATTTGAGGTTTTCCTCCTCTGAAGGAATTTCAATGTTCCCTACAAATCGGTAATGAATAACGATTCTTTGAGTTTTGTTTTTGCCCGTACCCTCTGTTTCATGAACCTCAATGCGGTCAATGAGCTCGTGAAGAAGCAGGGCGGTTATTGTCTCCATTCGTATGAAGCGTCTTATTGACTCCACAAAAACAACTCTTTCATTTTTCTTCTCACCTAACGCTTCAAGCTCCTCATGCAGCTTTACGATTTTGGTTTTAAGCTCTTCTCTTTCAATGCCGTATTTCTGCGACATATGCAGGAACCATTCATCCGTTACCTTGCCGAGAGCATTATCCTCATAAAGCTTTTCATACAGAGTGTTTACTCTGTTCTGCCTTGATGTGCATCTCTCAAGCTCTGCATTGATACGCTTTTTCTCACTCTGCACATCTGCCTCAGTTTTCATAGTAAGCACCTCTACAAGCTCATCCTCATTATGCTTCAGATAACCTGCAAGCTTTTGCAGCTCCATTGTAACTATTTGTTCTATAGCCTCTGCTCTGACATAATGCCTGTGTTGACAGCTGCCACGATAGTCCTTCACATAATTGGAACAACTGAAATAGTGAATATTTTTATTTCGGGTATTCACATGATACCACAGCTTATGCCCGCATTCGGCACAGATGAGAAAATCACAAAAGATACTTTTACTTCCGTTTTCAGCTAACGGCTCACGGCGTTTGCAAAAGCCTACAAGCTTCTGTACCGATTCAAAGGTATGACGGTCAATAATCGGCTCGTGAACATCCTTAAAGATTTTCCAATTTTCTTCAGGATTCATAAGTCTTTTCTTATTCTTGAAGGATTTCGAGTAGGTTTTGAAATTCACAACATCACCACAATACTCCTGACGGAGAAGGATCTGACGGATGGTAGAGCTTTTCCATTTATATGGGTTAGGCTGCACCTTTTTACCGCCTCTGCCTATTCCTCTTTCCTGCCAATAGGATGTGCAATTTTTAATACCCTTGTC
>JAZRNG010000094.1:0-9415 GCA_045648065.1 Acutalibacteraceae bacterium
ACAACAATTGAACCGCGTTCACGCATTTTGATATCACCTGTATAAGGCACATAACCGTCAAAGAGCTGATTCATGATACCGTTACCGTTTGTGTCTGTCATAAACTCTGAACGGTAGCCGATAAGACCTCTTGAGGGGATTCTGAATTCAAGGTGACTCATTCCACCGTCACGTGTGCCCATATTTTCAAGTTCACCTTTACGTGAACCTAATTTTTCAATAACTGCACCAACGTAGTTTTCGGGAACTTCAACAATAAGAAGTTCAACAGGCTCCATCATCACGCCGTCAATTTCTTTCATAATAACTTTCGGACGTGAAACCTGGAACTCGTAACCCTCACGGCGCATAGTTTCAATGAGAATTGAAAGATGAAGTTCACCTCTGCCTGATACCTTGAAAGTATCTGTAGTTTCAGTGTCTTCAACGCGCATACTTACGTTAGTTTCAACTTCCTTGTAAAGTCTGTCTCGAAGATTTCTTGAAGTTACGAACTTACCTTCCCTGCCTGCGAAAGGACTGTCATTGACAATAAAGTTCATTGAAATCGTCGGTTCATCAATCTTTACAAACGGAAGCGGCTCAATGCAATCGGGAGCACAAGCTGTTTCACCGATATTAAGGTCAACTATACCTGAAACACAGACGATGTCGCCCATCATCGCAGAATCAACTTCCGTACGTTTAAGACCCTCAAACTGATAAAGTCTCGAAATCTTTACATTCTGAGTTTCTCCGTCCTGCTTGCAGAGAACAACGTTATCACCGCGTTTTATCTTACCTCTTTCTACTCTGCCGACACCGATTCTGCCGATGTAATCGTCATAATCGAGGCTCGAGAAAAGGATCTGGAGCGGTGCATCAATCTCGCCTTCGGGAGGCTCAATATGTTCAAGAATCGAATCGAGAAGCGGACGCATATCGCCTTCTCTTACATCGGGATCAAGTGAAGAATAGCCCTCTCTTGCCGAAGCGTAAACAACAGGGAACTCAATCTGATCATCATCAGCACCAAGCTCGATAAACAAATCGAAAACCTCGTCAATAACTTCGCTCGGTCTTGCGCCGGGACGGTCGATTTTATTCACAACAACGAGTACCTTTTTCTTGAGGTTAAGTGCTTTTTTGAGAACGAATCTTGTCTGAGGCATACAGCCTTCAAATGCATCAACGAGCAAAAGAACACCGTCAACCATCATAAGAATACGCTCAACCTCACCACCGAAATCAGCGTGACCCGGAGTGTCAACAATATTGATTTTAGTATCCTTGTAATGAACTGACGTATTCTTTGAAAGTATGGTAATGCCACGCTCTCTTTCAAGGTCATTTGAGTCCATCACTCTGTCCTGCACCTGCTCATTTTCACGGAAAATACCGCTTTGCTTGAGCATTTCGTCAACCATTGTTGTTTTTCCGTGGTCAACGTGTGCAATAATTGCAACGTTTCTGATATTATCTCTTTTTGACATAATTTTTTCACCCTCTTACAACCTTATATTTTAATATATAATAAGTATATAGTCAAGAAAATTTGTTGAAATCCACTTCCTTTTATGCTACAATCAGCAATAAGAAAGAGGTGTTTTTTATGATCAGCAGAGAAGAGTGGAAGTCTTTCAGAGGCTCGCAGAAAGAGCCTGACCACATTATGCTTTCAATTAACGGTAACCCCGAAACCTCAATGAACGTCACATGGCGTACAGACATCGCAATTGAGGACAGTTACGCACTTTGCCGTGAATTCGGCAGTAACGAAGATTGGATGCGTTTTGATGCCGTCAGGGGAAATTTCGACTCAGATATGGACTCAAGTCATATTTTCTGGGCGAATATGAACGGACTCAAGCCCGATACGAAATACGAATATAACGTCGGAAACGACGATTACAGAAGCGAGAATTATAGTTTCTCAACCATCCCCGAAAATCTTGAGGATTTTGAATTTATCTGTGTTTCAGACGTGCAGACAGGCGGCCCTAACCCTCCTGCTGACTATTCAGGTTTCAATGCTTTTCTCAAAGAAACGCTTAAAAAGCACCCTGATGTACGTTTCGTTCTCACTGCAGGCGATAATACAAACTGCGGTCAGACTGATATTCAATGGACAGGTGCCCTTGAAGGATATAAGGGTATTATGGAATACATTCCCCTTATGATGAGTATGGGTAACCACGACGATATGGGATTTGAAAACTATTTCACTTTTGAGGGTAAATACTATTGCGAAAAAGCTGATTTTTTCTCAAACCAGTTCCGTGGTTCATATCCCTATAACGGTCCCGAAGAATGGAAAACAGCAAACTATTCATTTGACTATGGTAATGCACACTTCGCAGCTATCGGAATCAGCGGTCCGGAGGACGTAAACGAATGGCTTATCAAAGATACTGATGCAAGTGACAAGACCTGGAAATTCGGCTCACATCACTTCCCTATCTGCTATGCAGGCTCAGACCTTGCCTGCGATGATTCATACCCTATGATGATGGAGGGTATGGAAAAGTTTGATGTTATGTTCAGCGGTCACGAGCACTGTTTTTCAAGAAGCTATCCCCGAAGAAATGAAAACCTTTATGACAAGCCGTCAGAAGGTACGGTTTTCTATAACCTCGGCAGCAGCAATCGTAATCCCTCGAGAATGCTCGCTTTGCCAAAGCTCTGGAACGCTGCGTGGTATCCGCACGAAGAAGAGCTTTCCATGTATGCAATCGCACACGTCGAAGGTAGCAAGCTCACCCTCACCTCTTATCTTGAAGACGGCAGAGTTGCAGACAGATGTGTTATTGACAAGGGAAATGACAGCATTGAACCCGTCGCACTTGCTCCGATTTACAAAGACACAAGGATGATGTTCAAGGGTGCAGACCTCGGTCTTTGTGCACGTACCACATCAGCTGAAAACATTGACGGTGTATGGCACGTACCTGCTGCAATCCTTTTCCGTTATGCAGGATTTGATGTTTATCCTGAAAAGGGAACAGTTTACATTGAAGCTTACCGTCACAAGGCAAAGTTCACTGAAGGCAGTGACATCATTGAAACTGACAGAGGTGAAATGAAGATGAATCACATAGTTGTCCGTTCACAGCGTGATCAGCTTTATATTCCCGTCGACGGACTCTGTAAAGCATTCGATATGCGCTGCAATTATTATTCACGTAACAACATTCTTTCTTTCGAACACGAAAAGCAGGATAAACCGGTACCCGTTCAGCCGTGATTTTACATTAATAATCTATTGACAAAAAAACACAAAAGTGTTAAAATCAACTCAAATAAGTGAGTTTATCACTTTAATAATGAAAGGAGATTCGTTATGGATCAGATTACAGCACTCTTCGAAGGCATCGATTGGAACGCAATTCTTGACACAATTATGAACAAGCTCACAGATCTCATCGTACAGATTGACTTCTCTGCAGCTCTTGAGTCTCTTGGCGGTCTCATTGGCGGAATGCTTGGTTAAGATTTAAGCAGTCGAGTAATCGACTGCTTATTTTTTTTTGCAAACTTAGTTTCGACATATTGACAAAATTGTATAACAGTGTTATCATATACACATTAAGAGACAGTTAGCTGTCAGTATATGAAAGGAGAAACATCATGGATCAGATTACAGCATTCCTTGAGGGTATCGATTTTGAAGCTATCATCGCTACAATCACAGATTTCCTTGCACAGATCGATTTCCAGGCTATCCTCGACGAGATCATGGCTATGGTATCAGGCCTTATCGGCTAATTTTGTTGCATAAGACTGAGAGCGACCGTCACAGGTCGCTCTTTTCTTTGTTTTACGGATTTCGACAAACCTTTTCTTTTTTCGATTTTATCCTTTTAAACTCGATTTTGAGCGAAGTTAAAATGCACTAACAAAGCTGAAAAAACAGTTTTGTATTCGTCAATTTCAGCATTGACTAATGTGGTAAAAAGTGGTATATTGTTGACAAAGAACAGTCTTTGATGCTTACTGTTCATAAATCTCGAAACAAGGAGCTGTATCACCGTGAAACATGTCGGAATAGTAAGAAGTATTGATACCGCCGGCAGAATCGTTTTGCCTATTGAAATCAGAAAAGAGCTCGATCTTATGGGAGAAGACAGCAAGGTTGAAATCGTCGCAAAAGGCAACGAAATAGTACTTAAAAAGTATGCCGATTCGTGCATTTTCTGTCACGAAACCGGCAATCTTTCAGATTTTAACGGTCAGAAAATCTGCCGTAAATGCGCTGAAGAAATCTCAAAATTATAAAGCAAAACGAGAGGTGCACTAACCTCTCGTTTTTTATTATTTTTCTATGGTAATACGGTCAAACTCTTCGTTTGTATCTGCGTGATAGCTCTTGAGAGTAAGCGAACCTGACGTAATCTCTATAAGGGAGTATGTAGTTCTGTTTTCCTGAAGAGAAAACGCACAGTACTCGGATATCTCGTCTCCTATTCCGCTGTAGTTGCTTCCCGATGAAGAATTCTGTGTAATATAAAGAGTACCTTCGGGATTTTTGTAGACTCCGTTTTCACAAACGTCAGCTGTGATTTCCTCATCCCTGATCATATGAGAGCGACTGTAATAATGATCGTGACCGCTTATGCAGATGTCAATATCAAACTCATCGATATACGGTACGACAGTTCCTCTTGCAAATTTATTTGCGATGTCATCAGCACCGGTTGCATCAAACGGACTGTGATGCATCATCAGAACTCTCCACTTCGCATCAGGATATTCCTTGCAAGCATTCTTTATCACCCGTCTGTTAGCTGTCGGGAAGAAATTATTTGAATCAACTACAATGAACAACACATCGTTGTATTCAAAATAATAACCTTTACCTGCGGGCCAGTTAAACAAAGAAAATGTATCCGAGTTCGGGTTATTGAAATGATTTCTGTAATTTGGTGTGTAGAAATCGTGGTTACCTATTGCTGCTGCCACGGGGAGCGAACGGAGAATTGAAGGTGATTCAAAATATGTATACTGTTCTTCTGAGAAAGAATCTTCAACCTGATCACCTGACGAAAGAATGAAATTAATATTGCCGTTAAAAGAAACCGCTGAATCAAGCGTCTTTGTCCAGCCGTATGTGTCATTCTGATAGATTTCTTCCTGTGTACCGCTTGAACGTCCTATCTGTGAGTCTGATACAAAAAGGACTGTTGTCAGCTCCGGGGTTCCTGTTCTGAATGAATAAATCTCACTTTTCACCTTATTTACCGTGTACTGGTAGTAGTATGTAGTATCACTTTCAAGATTTTCAGCCGTAGCATTATGAGTCCACTCAAAACCAAAAACATTCAGTTCTGTCTTTACTTTGAGTGCAGTCGCATCGCTAAGATCTGCCGACTTACCTAAAACAATTGTCTCACCGAGGCTTTTTACGGGTGACTGCCATGAAAAGTTCATTTTTGTTTCGTCTTCACCCGGAGTAAGAGTGATATATCCTGTTCCGTTATCTATCTGTTCCCAGTTTTTCACCCACTCATCAAAGTTGCCGACAGCACCTGCATTCAGGGTAGTTGCAGACACGAGCATAACTGTTGCAAGAATCAGCGACATTAATTTTTTCAATTTCAATCCGATTACCTCCCATTCAGAATCCAAAATGATTATATCATATTATTTTCTTTATTTCATAAATCGTTAATGGAAAATTTATTGACATTTTTTTGTTTAAAATATATAATCGGTTTAGATATCTAAGGAAAGGAAGATGCACGTATGGACATAAATATCGACATTGATATCACTACCGTATCAAGATACATCATACCTGTGCTGTGCTTTATCATAGTTGCATACTGCATCGTACACCTTATCCTTAGCAAAGCACCAAAAATCACTCCTGCCTGCCTCGTCGACGAGCTTACGGGCGACGAATATCTTATCACAAACTGGGAGACATCTATCGGCAGAAGTAACGCCTGTGACGTCGTCCTCAACTACCCGTCGGTTTCAAGATTTCACGCTGTAATTTCCAAGCACAAAAAAGGTTGGGTTATCACTGACACCAACTCTTCTTCAGGAACTATCATCGGCAAGACAAAGGTTGAGCGTACCGCTGTGATCAACGACGGTGATGCCATTTCTTTCGGTGGAATTGTACTTCGCTTCAGAGTTAAATAATCAGGGCTGTTTTCCTTACTGCAGGAAAACAGCTTTTTATATTTCACACAAAAAAATGTGTTTATTTTTTAACATTAATCTCCTATTTTCTCTTGAACAAAAATACCTATATATGGTAAAATATTGTGAATGATTTAAAAATTAGTTTCGGAGGCTGATTTTATGAAATACATTGATTTTGATGAAACAAGAGAACTCGACCTCATCCCTATCGGACGAGTTGCAATCGACTTCAACCCGACAGACTACTACAACACACTTGATAAGTGTGAAAACTACAAAAAGTATGTCGGCGGCTCACCCGCAAACATCGCTGTAGGTCTTGCAAGACTCGGCAAAAAAGTCGGCTTCATCGGCAAAGTTTCCGATGACCAGTTCGGCACTTATGTAGAGAATTTCTTCAAGGATGAAGGAATCGACATTTCTCACATCACACGTACCAAGGGCGGTGAAAAGCTCGGTCTTACATTCACAGAAATCAAGTCTGAGCACGAGAGCAGCATTCTTATGTACCGCGACGGCATTGCTGACCTTATGCTTCATCCCGACGACGTTGACGAGGAATACATCAAGAGTGCAAAGGCTATCCTTATCAGCGGAACTGCTCTTTCACAGAGTCCGTCAAGAGAAGCTTGTCTCAAGGCTATGTACCTTGCAAAGAAAGTCGGCACAAAGGTTATCTTCGATATCGACTACCGTCCGTACAACTGGAAAAATGCTGACGAAATCGCTATCTACTACTCAGTAGTTGCTTCAAACAGCGATATGGTTATGGGCTCACGTGAGGAGTTCGACCTCACAGAGGCGATCTCAGCTCCCGGCAGAACAGACAAAGAAACTGCAGCTCATTGGATGAGCATGGGTAACAAGATTGTTATCATCAAGCATGGTAAGGAAGGCTCAACAGCTCACACAGCTGACGGTGAATATTCAATCAAACCCTTCCCCGTAAAGGCATTCAAGTCATTCGGCGGCGGTGACGGTTACGGCTCTGCTTTCATTTACGGTCTTCTTGAAGAGTGGGATATTATGGATTGTCTTGAACTCGGCAGTGCATCAGCATCAATGCTCGTTGCAGCTCACGGATGTTCACTCTTTATGCCGACAGTTGATGAAATCAAGGCATTTATCAAAGACGAAAAAGAAAAATACGGCGAAATGGTCGCACGTGCATAAGGAGGCTACTATGGAAACAGTAAGACTTACCTTAGGTGAGGCTATCGTAAGATACCTCGACAATCAGTACGTTACAATCGAGCATAACGGTGAAATGATCGAAAGCAAGTATGTTGATTATTTCTACACAGTTTTCGGTCATGGCTGTGTTCTCGGTGTCGGTGAAGCTCTTTCACAGGCTGAGCATTCAATCAAGGTTATGCAGGGCAGAAACGAGCAAGGTATGGCTCAGGCTGCCGCATCTTACGGCAAGATGACAAACAGAATGAAAATCATCCCTTGTATTTCATCAATCGGACCCGGTGCTGCAAATATGGTAACAGCTGCTGCGATGGCAACAGTTAACAATATGCCCCTTCTCCTTTTTATGGGCGATACATTTGCATCACGTCAGCCCGACCCTGTTCTTCAGCAGATTGAGCAGCTTCACGACGGCACAGTTACGACAAACGACGCTTTCAAGGCTGTTACAAGATATTTCGACAGAATCACACGTCCTGAGCAGATTATGACTGCACTCACAAATGCAATGCGCGTACTCACAGACCCCGGTCATTGCGGTGCTGTAGCTATCGCCCTTTCACAGGACGTTCAGGGCGAAAGCTTCGACTACCCTGCTGAATTCTTCAGAAAGAGAGTTCACTTCATCCCCCGTCAGATTCCGTGTGACTACGAAGTTCGTCAGGTCGCAGAAAAAATCAAAGAGAGCAAGAAGCCTCTCGTTATCGTCGGTGGCGGTGTAAGATATTCACTTGCAGGTGAAACAGTAAAGGCTTTCTGCGAGAAGCACAATATCCCCTTCTCAGAAACTCAGGCAGGTAAATCTGCTATCGAATCAAGCCACTACCTCAACGTCGGCGGTATCGGCGTTACGGGTAACTCAAGTGCAAACGTACTTGCAAAGGATGCTGACCTTATCATCGGTATCGGTTCAAAATTCACAGACTTCACAACCTCATCAAAGTGGCTTTATGCTGACAAGCAGGTTGTTACAATCAATGCAAGTGCTTTCCACGCAGGCAAGCTCGACAGTATCAAGATGGTTGCCGATGCTCTTGAAGGCGTTAAGGCTCTTGAAAAGTATCTCGACGGCTACAAGACAGCTTACACAACAGAAATCGCTGAAGCTAAAGCTGACTGGGACAAGGAAATGGACAGACTCGCTTCTGCTGCTTATTCAGAAGATTACACTCCCGAAATCCCGAACCACGTTGACGATGCAGTTTCAGGCTTTGTTAAGGCAACAGGCGGTGTCATCACACAGACAGCTGCTCTCGCACTTATCCGTAAGCTTATCCCCGATAATGCAATCGCTGTCGGTGCTGCAGGCTCACTTCCCGGCTGTATGCAGAGAATGTGGACAACAGATACACGTGACGCTTACAATATGGAATACGGCTACTCCTGTATGGGTTACGAAATCGCAGGTGCATTCGGCTCAAAGCTTGCTTATCCTGACCGTGAGGTTTATGCTTTCTCAGGTGACGGAAGCTACAATATGCTCCACTCTGAAATGATCACAGCTCTTCAGGAAGGTAAGAAGATCAATGTTCTTCTCTTTGACAACGCTTCATTCGGCTGTATCAACAACCTTCAGATGGGTCAGGGTATCAACGCACTCTGCACGGAGTCACGTTACCGTGTCGGCGACGAGCCTATCCGTAACGGTGAGTTTATGAACATTGACTATGCAGCTTGTGCTAAGGGCTACGGATATGTAACATACACAGCAAAGACTATGGATGAGCTTGAGGCTGCATTGCTTGACTCAATGAAGCAGACAAAGCCGACACTCATTGATATAAAGGTACTTCCGAAGTCTATGACAGACGGCTACGGCGGATGGTGGAACGTTGGTTGTTCTGATATCCCCCGTACTGAAAAAGGCAAGGAAGCACTCAAAGAAAAACAAGAACACTTGCTCGAAGCAAGAAAATATTGATAAAGGAGAGTTAAACATGAAAGCAGAAAAAATCAAGCTCGGTATCGCTCCCATCGGTTGGACAAACGATGATATGCCTGACCTCGGCGGTGAAATCACATTTGAACAGTGTGTAAGTGAAATGGCACTTGCAGGCTATAAGGGTTGCGAAATCGGTAACAAATATCCCAA
>JAZRNG010000095.1:0-13804 GCA_045648065.1 Acutalibacteraceae bacterium
CAGGAATCGAAATTCCTACACTTTGCTACCTTAAGAAGATGAACGAGATCGGCGCTTGCCGTATCTGTATGGTTGAAGTAAAGGGCGCAAGAAGCCTTGTTTCAGCTTGTGTGTTCCCCGTAAACGAGGGAATGGAAATTTCTACAAATTCAGAGAAGGTTCGTGCTTCAAGAAAGACTACTCTTGAGCTCATCCTCTCAACTCATAATCGTAAGTGCCTTTCTTGCGTAAGAAGCGGCGACTGCGAACTTCAGAAGCTCTGTAAGGAGTATGGCGTTGACGATGAAGGCCGTTTTGACGGTGTTCTTCCTGAGTTTAACTTTGACGATTCAATGGCTCATATGGTTCGTGACAACAGCAAGTGTATCCTTTGCCGTCGTTGCGTTGCAGCTTGCGATAATCAGGCTATCTCAGTTATCGGCGCTAACGCTCGTGGCTTTGACACATGCATCTCTTCTCCGTTTGAGAAGAAGATTCAGGAATATTCATGTATCTCTTGCGGTCAGTGTATCGTAAGCTGCCCGACAGGTGCTCTTTATGAGAAAGACAGCACAGCAGACGTTCTTGCTGCTATCAATGATCCTGAGAAGTATGTTGTTGTTCAGACAGCTCCCGCTGTTCGTGCAGCTCTCGGTGAAGAGTTCGGTTACGAAATCGGCACAAACGTTGAGGGCAAGATGGTAACAGCTCTCCGTCGCCTTGGCTTTGACAAGGTATTCGATACAAACTTCGCTGCTGACCTTACAATTATGGAAGAGTCACAGGAGCTTATCGAAAGAATCACAAACGGTGGCACACTTCCGATGATCACATCATGCTCACCGGGTTGGATCAGATACTGCGAGTTCTACTATCCCGAGCAGCTTGATCACCTTTCAACATGTAAGTCACCTCAGCAGATGTTTGGTGCTACACTCAAGACATGGTATGCTGAGAAGATGGGCATCGATCCTGCAAAGATCGTTTCAGTCAGCGTAATGCCTTGTACAGCTAAGAAGTTTGAAATCGGCCGTGACGATCAGAATGCATCAGGCTTTGCAGATGTTGATTACTCAATCACAACTCGTGAGCTTGCAAGAATGATCAAGGGCGCAGGCATCAACTTCAACATCCTTCCTGAGGAAGCATTTGACAGTCCTCTCGGCGAAGGCTCAGGTGCTGCAGTTATCTTCGGTGCAACAGGCGGTGTTATGGAGGCAGCTCTCCGTACAGCAGTTGAGAAGATCACAGGCAAGACTCTTGACAGCGTAGAGTTTGCAGAAGTTCGTGGTATGGAAGGCGTTAAGGAAGCAACTTATGCAGTTGGCGATCTTCAGGTTAAGGTTGCTGTTGCAAGTGGTACAGCAAACGCTAAGACACTTATGGAGCAGGTTAAGAACGGTACAAGTGAGTATCAGTTCATCGAAATCATGGGTTGTCCCGGTGGTTGTATCAACGGTGGCGGTCAGCCGGTCGTAGACGCAACAACACGTAACTTTGTTGACTTCAAGGCAAAGCGTGCATCTGCTCTTTATTCTTCAGATGCTGCTAATGCTAACCGTAAGTCACACGATAACGAAGCTGTTAAGCGTGCTTACAGCGAGTTCTTCGGTGAACCCGGCAGCCACAAGGCTCACGAAATCCTTCACACATCATACGTTAAGCGTAGCCTTTACAACAACTAATTAAAGTTAAACCTCTCTTCGGTGAAAATCGGAGAGAGGTTTTTGTTTTTAAAACTAAATGTTGAAAAAATAAGTCAGCAACAAAAATAATATAACTGAAATTTTTGAAAATTAATTTCTACTCTTATACAATTTAACCAATGACAAACCTTCTCCTTTGTGCTATACTAACAGCCGCAAAGGAGATGTGTTTTTTATGCAAACTTTAATGAGCTTGTCAGTCTGCCTTTTTGCAGGACTTGTGCTCTCTCGTGTAGCTAAACTTGTAAAACTCCCTGCTGTTACGGCTTACCTCGTTGCAGGTATACTCGTAGGTCCGTACGTGCTTGGCTCTTTTGGTGTGCCGGGTCTCGGTTTTACCAGTATGGAAGATATTAAATCGTATGAACTTATTCCCGATGTTGCACTTGGCTTTATCGCTTTTCTTATCGGTAATGAATTCCGTCTTGCTCAGCTCAAAGCAACGGGTAAGCAGGCAACGGTTATCGGTATTGTTCAGGCTGTTTTCACAACGATTCTTGTTGATGCGGCACTTATCGGTCTTCATTTCCTCATTCCGGATAAACTTCCGCTTCCGTCGGCTATCGTGCTTGGTGCCGTTGCTTCGGCTACAGCTCCTGCAGCAACGCTTATGGTTGTTAAGCAGTATAAGGCAAAAGGTCCTCTGACGGATATTCTTCTTCCGATTGTTGCTCTTGATGATGCAGTCGGTCTTGTTCTTTTTGCTGTTTCTTTCGGCGTTGCGAAAGCGCTTATCCACGGTACGGTCGATGTGCTTTCAATCATTGTTGAACCGATTCTTGAAGTGGTTCTTTCTCTTCTACTTGGCTTTGTTATGGGTGTTGTTTTCACCTTTACGGAAAAGTTTTTCCATTCACGCTCAAAGCGTCTTGCAGTTTCAGTTGCATTCGTATTTTTTACCGTTGCTGTTTCGATGCTTGAGTTTAAAATCGGTGGCGTACATATTGCGTTTTCGTCTCTACTTTCCTGTATGATGCTCGGTACTGTTTTCTGCAATATGTGTGATTTCTCAGAAGAGCTTATGGACAGAATCGACCGTTGGACAGCTCCGCTTTTTGTCCTTTTCTTTGTGATCAGCGGTGCTGAGCTTGAGCTTTCAACGTTCAAGGAACTGGTTGTTGTGTGTATCGGCGTAGCGTATATTCTGTTCAGGTCACTCGGTAAATACTTCGGTGCAAGATTCAGTGCGAAGGCTGTTAAGTGTGACAAGAATATCGTAAAGTATCTTGGTATCACTCTTCTTCCTCAGGCCGGTGTTGCTCTCGGCATGGCACTCAAGGCGGAAACGCTTGGTGCTGAGGGTATGATAGTAACAAATATTATACTGTTCTCAGTGCTTATTTATGAGCTTGTCGGACCGTTTCTTACAAAGGTTGCACTTACAAAGGCAGGAGAAATCAAACCTGACGGTGCAGTCAGTGCAAGAAAACCTGATGTTATCGCTCCTGAGCTTAAAAAGAATAAAGGAAAATAATATTTATACGTCGGATATTCGTAAGGGTGTCCGACGCATTTCATTTAAGGTGCCGACAAACCTGAATTCGTGCACAAAACCTGTCCCGATAATTCAGGGTGCTTTTGTCAACCGCACTTTACATAGTTTTTGCTGTGATGTAAACATGAAGTTCTTGTTTTGGGGCATTGTGCATTATATAATGATCTCAGAGGTGATTTATGTGAGTAAAAAGAGTATGATTTATTTTGTTATGCTTGCGGTAACTCCATATCTTGCGGTTATGCCGTTATTTCTTTTGTTTTTGGGTTCAGATGAGCTGTGGCAGTTGTTCGGAAACAGCGTATATAATTTAGTTATACCCGTTGCTTTGTTTATAGTGGTTACGATGATCTTGACTGTAATCTGTTTTATATTCAGTCAGGCGAAAAAATGGGATGCTTACGCATTGGCGAAGACTATGGCGGTAATAAAAATTATCCATATACCGGCATACGTTGCAATTTTTATCGTAGGTGTATTTTGTGCGTTAACAATTTTTTCTTTGCCTTTTACAGTTTTACTTGCGGTTTTTGATTATATATTACTTGTTATGAGCGGAATTATGACAAGTTCAGCTGTTATTCTTGCAATCAATCAGAAGCCGCAGATATCTAAAAAGTATTACCTTCTGGCTGCTCTGCAGTTTGTTTATTGTATTGATGTTGTCGCAACATGGGTTTTATATCTTAAACTAAAAAGTGAAAGAGAAAAGAGTGCAGTTCCTCTTCACAATACGGACAACGTATGATATAATATTCCGGTATTATTCCAAAAAGGAGGTAAACGGTATGCCTGACAAAAGAAATGCAGTTTATGCCGAAAGGCTTTCAAAGCTCATTCAGGCTGAAACTATTTCAACTTTCAATCAGACGGATAAAACTAAATTTTACCGTTTCCACGATATCCTCCGTGAGATGTTTCCGTCTCTTTTTGCAGTATGCTCCTTTGAGGATTTTGACGGAAGTTTTATGATGAAATGGAAAGGCAGTACGGACGAAGCTCCCGTGATGCTGATGAATCATCACGATGTCGTAGAGGCTCAGGGAGATTGGAAATACCCACCGTTTTCAGGTACACTTGCCGAGGGCAGAGTATGGGGACGCGGTACTCTTGACACAAAGGGCGGTCTCTGGGCTATGCTTCAGGCGGCAGATAATCTCGCAAAAGAAGGTTTCGTACCGAAGAGAGATACATACTTTGTTTCTGCCTGCACAGAGGAATGTGACGGCTCTGGAGCAGATGCGATTTCACACGAGCTTCTGATCCGCGGAATAAAATTCTATATGGTGCTTGACGAGGGCGGTATGATTTTAGAAGAGCCTATCGGAGGAGCAAAGGGAACTTATGCTATGATAGGAGTAGGCGAAAAGGGATGTGCTGATCTTAAGTTTATTGCACGTTCTTCGGGCGGACACGCATCAACTCCGGGGAAGGATACACCGCTTGTCAGACTTGGTCAGTTTATGGCTGCCGTTGAGAAGAAGAGTCTTTTTGAAGCAAAGATATCACCGACCGTTGCTAAAACCTTTTCAAGCGTCGCAGAGTCAATGTCAGGACCGCTGAAGTTTATTCTTGCTCATTCCAGACTGTTTTCACCTGTACTGAAGATGGTTATGCCGTCGGTTTCAGCCGCAGGAAATGCAATGCTCAGGACTACCATTGCTTTCACGATGGCTTCGGGTTCAGAGGGTACAAACGTGCTTCCACAGGAGGCGTGGGTTATAGGTAATATGCGTTTCTCACCTCATCAGGGAGGAAAATCAAGCATAGAAGAAATAACCCGCCTTGCACAGGAGTTTGACATTGAGACAGAAGTTCTCGATCCTGGAATGGATTCGGGTGTTACGGACTATCATTCTGAGCAGTTCAGACTCATAGAAAAAGCTGTGCACGAGGTTTTTGACGGTGTCAGGACTTCACCGTGGATAATGACGGGAGCGAGCGACAGCCGCTATATGTGCCGTATCAGTGACCACTGTCTGCGTTTCGTACCGTATCTTATGAAGGATGAGCAGATCGAGAGTATTCACGGTATCAACGAGTACGTTGAAATCAACTCACTTGCACCTGCAGTTGACTTTTATCAATATATTTTAAAGGAAGTTTAATTATGGCTGAAAAAGAAAAAAGCGGTCTTAACATAAGCGTCAAATCGTTCATTACGGCGATTGTCGTAATTTTTGCACTTATGGTCGGATCGTATGTTTTAACTCTTGTCGTTCCCGGTGGCGAATATGCCCGTATAGAGGACGCAAACGGAAATATGATAATAGACATTGACGGTGGATTCAGCTCAGTCGAGGGAGGGCTTCCTCTCTGGAAATGGGCACTGTCTCCGTTTCTTGTGCTTGGTGCATCAGGAAACGGTACACTCATTGCGGTAATAGCGTTTCTTCTTGTCATAGGAGGAATCTTCAACAGCCTCGACAAATCAGGCATTATGAAGTATATGCTTGACAGAATGGTAAAACGTTTTGGTGCGGTCCGTTACAGACTTATGGCTGTCGTAACATTCTTCTTTATGGCTATGGGTGCGATGATAGGCTCTTTTGAGGAGGTTGTACCTCTTGTGCCTATTGTTGTTGCTCTTGCGATAAACCTCGGCTGGGATGCCCTTACAGGTGTCGGAATGAGCCTTCTTGCGGCAGGTTGCGGTTTTGCTTCAGGTGTGTGCAACCCATTCACAATAGGTGTTGCTCAGGAGCTTGCAGGTCTTCCGATGTTTTCGGGTGCGTGGCTTCGAATTGTTGCGTTTGTGTTTATTTACGCTTTGCTGATTGCTTTTCTCACTTTCTATGCGAAAAAGCACGAAAAGCCGATTTCAAATGCAAAGGATATTGAGGATTTTAAGAAAGATAAGAAAATGGACAAGGGTCTTATCTGTTTTGTTTCGATACTCGGAGCAGGAATTGTAACTATTCTTCTCTCAGGATTTATTCCTGCACTCCAGGACTATACGATGATCATCGTTGCGGTAATGTTCCTTGTTGCAGGTATTGTGTCTACTCTTGCTTCGGGAATGAAAGGCAAAGTCCTCGCAAAGACATCGTGGCAGGGTGTAATGAGTATTTTCCCTGCTGTGATAATGATTCTTATGGCTTCGTCGATCAAGTACACACTTGAGGAAGCAAGAATACTCGATACGATTCTCCACGAGGCAGTAGGAATTGCATCGGATATGCCGAAGTGGTCGGTGATCCTTTTCATTTACCTTATCGTGCTCGTGATGAATTTCTTCATCCCGTCAGGCTCTGCGAAAGCTTTTATGCTCATTCCCATAATCGTGCCGATGGCACAGATCTTTGGCATTTCGACTCAGCTTTGCGTAGTTGCATTCGCATTCGGCGACGGATTTTCAAATGTGTTTTACCCGACAAATCCTGCACTTCTTATAAGCATCGGTCTTGCAGATGTCAGCTATGGTAAATGGGTTAAATACAGCTGGAAATTCCAGCTGCCCAATATCATTCTCACAAGTGCGATTCTCCTTTTCGGCTTCGCTGTAGGGTATTAATAAATAAAAAACAAGGTAATCCCAATATCGGATTACCTTGTTTTTTTATACATTTTCAACTGAAGTAGTAGTATCTTCGGTTGTGTCATCAAGGAAACATTGCAGAGCGAAGTAATATGTTCTTTCGTTCACACGGTAAGTGTTTACGGTTTCTAAAGCTGTTTCATATGTGCCTGTCGGGTTTTTACAGTAATCGTAAAACGACATCATATTGACATAATAGTTCTTAAGATCAGAAATATATTCGCAATCCGGATTATCTTCAATCAACGCTTTCATTTCACCACGACACACAGTAATAGAGGCTTCGATCGGAGATAATTTTCCGTTTGCTTCATAAGTTGAAATTACGATGTCGATACAAGCGGAGAAGTTATTTGAATACTTGGAAAAGATATCCTCGTAAGCTTCTGCAATTTCTGATATAGAGTTGGCATCGATATAATCTGCGTATTTTTCACCGTAGACTGCATAAGCGACGCCTTTGCTGATTTCGGCTTCAGTAACTCCTATCTGCTCTGCGAAATATTGCAGTCCTTTAACATAGTCGTAAGTCGTAGAGCTGTGGTAGCTGTAATAAGAATATTTGCTGGTTTTGCCTTTAAGAGAATCAATATCATTTATTCCGAGCTCCCAGGCTTTCATAATGTCTTCGGAAAAATCATCGACCTGCTCATAAGCTGTTTTGAGATTTGAGAAAATCTTTTCAGCATTGTCATACTGCGAAGAGCCACAGGAAACAAAGCTGAATGTCAGCGCAAAAATTAAAACAACAGCACAAAACTTTTTCATTTTTAAACACCTCTTTCATCTATGGAAACAGTATATCACAAGTGAATATATTGTCAAGAATATGCTTGTTGTGTCGGTTTCAGGAGAGGAACATATGTACATTTAAGCAAATGAATTGCATCCCGAATGATGAAAAAACAGAGTGAAAAAACAATCAAAAAAATTATAAAAAATTTTCGAAAAAAGTGTTGACAAAAGGGTTTTCGTGTGGTATAGTATACGAGCGTTGAGACGCTGGTGTAGCTCAGTTGGTAGAGCAGCTGATTTGTAATCAGCAGGTCGGGGGTTCGAGTCCGTCCACCAGCTCCATTTTTATATGGGTGAGTTCCCGAGTGGCCAAAGGGAACAGACTGTAAATCTGTCGTCAGTGACTTCGGTGGTTCGAATCCACCCTCACCCACCAAAAAAGAACTAAGCGAAAGCTTAGTTCTTTTTTTATCCATTGCGAAAGCAATGGCATATCATCAACGATAGCGTTGCTATCGTTGCATCTCATCAGTCCGTCAGGACTGTATATCATCACGCGTAGCGTGTATCAAAAGCTTTCGCAATGATGATATACAAAACTTCGTTTTGATGATATGCAATTCCTTACGGAATTGATGATATACACGGCTCACGCCGCGATTAAAACAGAATCCGTCATAATCATTCACACCAGAAAAAGCACTTCGAAAGAAGTGCTTTTTAGTTTTATTGTCATATGTAACAAAAAAGACCTTGTATTTTACTACAAGGTCTTTTGATTTTTGGTTTTTATTTTGTTGTTACACTTTCAGCTTTTTTCAAAGCTTCGTCGATATGAAGGCAGAAGTTTTCTTTGCCGACTGTCTTGTAAAATCCTGATTTACGCATAGCCTGTAAAGGCTGTTCATTTACGTGAGAGAGGATGAGTCTGACACCTTGTTTCTCGCATTTGTTATACAACAGTTCGAGCTCGTTGAGTGCGGTTGAGTCGAGAGACGGAACAGCACGCATTCTGAGGATGAGGCAGCGTGTATAATCCTTGAGCATGATTTCGGGAATCTTGTCTGCTGCGCCGAAGAAAAGCGGACCGCTGATTTCATAAACACGTACATCTTTCGGCACAACCCTGAGATCAATGCTGTCCTTGTCTGTTTCGGGGTCGATGTATCTCCACCCGTTAACTGTTGTTTCGTCGCTCATTCTTTTCATAAAGAGAATGGCGGTAAGAACCATACCCACGGCAATTGCAACGACAAGGTCAAAAATTACTGTAAGACCGAATGTAACAATAAGGATGAATATATCACTCTTCGGAGCGGTTTTTACTATACGTACAAACTTTTTCCACTCGCTCATATTGTATGCAACCATAAAGAGGATTGCAGCAATGGTCGGCATAGGAATAAGACCTGCATAAGGCATAAGGAAGAGAAGAACAAGGAGAAGAACGATAGCGTGTACCATACCGGCAACGGGAGTGCGGCCACCGTTTTTAGCGTTTGCAGCTGTTCTTGCGATAGCACCTGTTGCGGGGATACCACCGAAGAGGACAGATGCGATATTGCCGATACCCTGACCGACAAGCTCCGCATTTGATTTGTGGCGTGAGTTTACCATACTGTCAGCTACAACGCAGGAAAGAAGCGATTCTATAGCCGCGAGAATTGCTATTGTGAAAGCGTCGGGAATAACTGCGGAAATTTTCTCGAAGCTCAGGTTCATTCCTGCGAAATCTACCTTCGGGAGACCTGAGGGGATAGTATAAAGGTCACGGATTGTGTAAACACCGTCTTCAAAGCCGGGGATAAATGCAACCATCAGTGCACCTACAAAAACTGCAATCAGTGACGGTGGAAGCCTTTTTTCGACCTTGGGGTAGATTATGAGTATAGCAAGACTGACTGCACCGACAACGAGTGACTGCCAGGAAAATGTGTCGATGAACTCGATGTTGGCCTCAATTTTTTCAATTGTTTCGATTGGCTTTACCCCGTCAGCATATGTAAGGCCGAGGAAATCCTTGATCTGACCGATGAAGATTGTCAGAGCGATACCTGACGTAAAACCTGTGGTTATAGTGTGCGGAATGAACTTGATAAGTGAACCGAAACGGAACACACCCATCAGGATGAGAAGTATACCTGCAATAATTGTTGCGATGAAAAGACCGTCCATTCCCTGAGCGGCTACGACACCTGCGATGATTGAGGCGAATGCAGCTGTCGGTCCTGCAATCTGTATACGACTGCCACCGAAGAGAGAAACGCAGAAGCCTGCAGCGATAGCTGTGTAAATACCGCATGCGGGTTCAACGCCTGATGCAAGTGCAAGAGCTATCGATAAAGGCAGAGCGATGATTGCAACGATGATACCTGCGATAAGGTCTTTTGTAAACTGCTGAGCCGAGTAATTTTTCATCACTGAAAAAAACTTGGGCTTAAGATAAAAGCTTTTCAAAATTCAACATCTCCTTTTTACCGGGAATGATTATAGTATTTTCACCAAAAAAAGTAAAGAGAATTTGTGCATATTTTTAGAATATTTGAAAGAAAAACGTATAATAGTTACCGTGGTTTTTAAAACTGTAAGTTTCAGCCTTTGAAATGTAATGTTAATATTAAAAATTAACACCGACAAAATCCCCCGAAACAGCATTACCTGCTTCGGGGGATGACTTATGGTTTTATGTAGTCGGGAAATTCAAGTGTCTGTGTATGTCTGTTAAAGAGTCGGAAGTCAGCGCCGTTGTCCCAAACGATGCAGGGGATGCCGAAACTGTTTGCTGTACTGAGCAAAAATTCAGCTCTTTCAGAAAGATTTTCAAGATTAACTCTGTCTGTCCAGCCGTATTCACCGAGTACAACACCGTAACCTTTTTTAAGGAAGAATTTATAGAAATTTCGGATAGTCTGATATATTTCAGTCTTATCCTTGAGTGAAAGTTTATTTTCACAGTCGAGAAATTCGCTTCTGTGTGCTGTACCGGGATAAAAATGCACAGAAAAGATAATGTGCTCGTCATCAGGAAGTCTGACTGCGGAGATGGGAGTTCTTTCACATCTTGCCGCATAAGAGGGGAGCATAACGAAACGTGTTTCGTTGTATCCGCCGCCATTACGGATTGTTTCGAGTGCAGCGGTGTTGAGTCTGTTGACAACGTTGTAATATTCTTCTGTGCCCGACCACTCATTTTCGTCTCCGACCACTCTGGGCTCGTTCATTGTTTCGAAAATAAGACGCTCGTCATAGCCTTTGAAGTGTTCGCTGACCTGTGACCAGATTTTTGTGAGAATGAACTTTGTCTGCTCCTCATGAGCTTCATCTGTTATCAGCCAGAATCTGTCGTCGTGATGAACGTTAATTATCGCATACATATCGCATTCGAGAACCATATCGACGATTTCCTGCACCCTGTTGAGCCACGCTTTGTCAATGGTATAATTTTCATCCATATGCGGTGTCCAGGTAACAGGGATTCGGACAGAACCGAAGCCTGCTGATTTTACGGCTTCTATCATCTCTTTCGTAGTGTACGGATTGCCCCAGTATACCTCGCTTTCGAGTCCCATTTTTTCGTCTGCATCAAGATTACAGGCTTCAAGGGTGTTGCCGAGATTCCAGCCATTGCCGATTTCAGAGGCAAATCTGACAGACTCTGTCTGCGGTGGTTCAGGGAAGAAAACGGCATCGCTCAGACATGAAAAGCATCCGCCGATGAAGCTGAAAACAGCAGTAATTACAGCGACAATTGATTTAAACATATTATTCACTCCGCTTCATTTATATCAGCACTTGAGTGCCTTTATTCTCTGTTTACGGTAGAGGCTGATTTTACCTGAGAAAACGCGCGATGAAAATGCTGCCGCGGCAAAGAGGATGAAGCCTTCTGCACCGAAAAGCTCGACAGCGAGTATGGCTGAGGCAATCGGACAGTTTGTCACGCCTCCGAAAAATACGGTCATACCGATTGCTGCACAGAAGCCGATCGGGAGTCCGAAAACACCTGATAACACTGCACCCAATGTCGCACCGATGAAGAAAGAAGGAACGATCTCACCGCCCTTATAGCCTGCAGAGACTGTTATAACGGTGAAAATGATTTTTAATAAAAATGCTTCGGGACGGACGGTACCTTCTTTAAAAATTCTTTCTATGACAAAAATGCCGCCACCGTTGTAGTATGTGCCGAAAATCATTGTGAGTACTACTATGATGCATCCGCCGATGAAAATTCTTATAAAAGGATTTTTCAGAAAACGTTCGGAAAGTTTTTCTGTTCCGCGAAGAATATGACAGAATGCGTATGCTGTCAGCGATACGATGACTGCAATTGCGAATGTTTTCAGCAGAACTGTAAGGCTGAAATCGGGGATGACTTCCACGTGAAAGCTTTCATGATGCACGCCGAGCAGGGTGGATATGAAATGTGCAGAGATACTTGAAATGAAGGCAGGGAATACAGCGACAGCGTTCATTCTGCCGATCACAGCCACTTCAAGTGCAAAGATACACGCTCCTACGGGTGTGCCGAAAACAGCTGAAAAAAGAGCTGCCATACCGCAGATCGTCATTACAGAACGCACCTTTCGGTCAGCTTTTACACCTCTTGAAATAATCTCAGCCATACCGCTTCCAAGCTGAAGAGCTGCACCTTCCTTGCCGGCAGAACCACCGAAAAGGTGAGTTATGACCGAGGCGATGAAGATGACGGGTATGAGAAGAATTGGAGTTTTTTGATCACCCTGAGCTGATTCAAGCACTCTGTCAGTGCCGATCTCCTCTTTTTTGGTCAGCTTATAAAGTCCTGCGGAAACGAGTCCGCCAAAGGGGAGAAGGTATATTATCCATCCGTGTTCGTTTCTCACATTACTCACGAAGCTGATGCTTCGTGCGAAAGCACCACCGATAGCGCCACACAACACACCTAAAAATAAAGCTGAAAAGGTGAGGAGAGCCAGATTCAGGAGTTGTTTCGCTCTGTCTGTTGATTTTTCTTTATTTATCTGAGGAAATTTCATAATGCCACCTGATACAATGAGAAATAACATATGTTCTACGAGTTTGTTTTAGTCCGAACGATTAATAATTATAGCACCAAAAGAAAAAACTGCAACAATTATATTTACAGAAACGGTATATTAATTAGTGCGAAATTTCACGCTAAGGAGTTTGCAGCTTCAATGATGTTTGCGAGAAGACCTTTGTCGAAGCTTTCAAAGTCCGAAATCTTGATTTTCTGCCCTGTAAGTGAAACAAACCATATTGCTGATGCGGCAAATCTGCCGATATCGTAAGTCAGATGATAACCGTCACGGCAAAGGGAAATACCACCGTGCTGATAATCAAATTCTTTGTAATTTTCGCGAAGCGTCTGAATAACATCGCCTGACGGAATGATTTTCATATTCAGCTTATCTGCGATTTCTTTTGTCGCAGATTTTATTTTTTGGTACATCTTCTGCTGAGATTTGTCGTAGTTAACAAAACCGGGATGTTCGGTGTCAATCTCGTAAGCCCATGTACGGTGAAGAAGTATTTCGGCATCGGGAAGTGTTGTTTTTACCTTTTCGTAAAGAGCAGAAATATACGGCTCATAGCTTTCGGAAATTCCGCTTAAATCGCTGACCTGCTGAAGGGTTACGATGTCCCATTTCTCACGGAGCAGGGCATCGTTAATGCTGACTTTTTCTGTTGCTTCGTTGCCGTTTACCTGATAGTCATAAAAAGCGTTGTGTTCTTCAAAGTTTTTCCAATGGGTTTCAAGACTGCAACCGCCGATATAAAGATTAGCACACAGAATGTCTGTCCCGTGGAGCTTTGCGAGTGAGTGAAGCCAACGCTGTGCGTCTTCTGAAAAGCTGTTGCCGATTGAAAGAATTTTCATTTTATTTCACTCCGTTGATCTTATCAAACTTCTTGTTTCTGAAGTAAAGAATCAGGTCTGTGCCGACCATAAAAAGGTTAAGAAAATAGAAGAAAAGCACATACCATTTTTCGCTGAAGGATGCCATGTATGCTTCGTTGAGAAATTTTGATGTAATTCCTGCTATATAGCCGAAAAAGATGAGAAGCAGGAAGGCAAGGCTCTTGCCTTTTGCCGTACGTGCTTTATATGATTTGATGACATTCATAGGCCACGAAGCACCGAAGCTGACAATCATAATGATTTCTAAAATTTCTGACATAGAATAGCCTCTCTTTCTGTTCTATAAATTCGGGTTTGTCGGGTAGAATATTCAATTAATATCGTAGGGGCGACCATCGGTCGTCCGCAAAAATTCTGCTTAATTCAACGGACGCGCAATGCGCGCCCCTACGAACCCTGTTTCAGTCAGCTGCGTAGGGACGGGC
>JAZRNG010000096.1:0-4514 GCA_045648065.1 Acutalibacteraceae bacterium
ATGTGTTAAGCACGCCGCCAGCGTTCGTCCTGAGCCAGGATCAAACTCTCTAAAAATTATATCTAAACACTGTTTCCAGCGTTTAAACCATTCTTAGAGCTTAATCGCTCATTTCGTCATTCACTGACTAATTTTTTTAAATCTCGTTTACCGAAATTTCTGTAAAGTACGTTTTGCTTTTTAGCAAAACTCTTAGAAATCTTTTCAGGGTTTTTTGTTTCATCGTTGTTTAATTTTCAAGGTGCTAACCTCTTTTCGCCAAAATACGGCGGAAAGTGTGATTATTATATCACCACATTTTCTTAATGTCAAGAAAAATTTGCAAATTTTTTAATTATTTTTTCTTTTTTTCAGAAAAGTAGTCTTTATATACTTTATACTATCGAAAAGTTCAGTCCTTGCGAACAAAATACTGAACAAAATTGTAATGATAATTACGACAACAGCTGTCTCTGCAGCAAAAACCACCCAGGTCAGATACGAATCAACTGTAACTTTCGGCAAAAAGTAAACTGTAGCAACTGATGATAATGAAATCGTCAAAGCAACTGCGACACGTTTTACAAATACCCCAAATGGTCTTTCAAGGATATTCTTTGAAAGATACCATGCATACTGTACTGTTCTGAATGTCATAGCCGCAAGTGTGCCGATAGCTACACCTACAATACCCCAAACGAAAACACATACAGCAGAAACAACAACATTAATTGCCGCCTCAGCAAAAGCACCATTACGTGTCTGGCGATAGTGTCCTGCTGCGAGGGTAAGTGTGTTATACGGCGATCTGAGTGCATACGCTGCGTATGCTAATACAATTATATACGCGAAAGCGGGTCGGATATAGTTTATATCTGATATACCGGATGTATACACTTTTATAAAAGGGAGGATAAGAATTCCCGCACAGGTGAACATCACCGTAACGATTGTATAATATATAAACTCATACAGCCCGAATTTTTTATTAAGATTTTCCTTCTCCCCTTTTGCAATCATATTGCCAAAACCTGCTTCCATACCGGCCGAAAAAGAACTTGTCACATTTACAATACCGTAAACAACCGCATGATAGACAGTATAGACAGAAACTTCTGCGATAGAAAAAACTGAAGAAATCTTTGAAACGAGAGTAAGAATTACTACATCAGCATTAAGATTGACAAAATATGCTATATGATGACCGAGACCATCCCAACGCTGTTTTATAGCTTCTTTGTCAGATTCAGCTGATTTATCAAGCTTATATTTTCGTTTTACATATATATTAAGAACAATAGGTCTTAAGACATAGACAGCAGCAGTTCCGAGCTTCAGCCAATGTATGGATGCACCGAAATAAGCAAAGACGGCAACAAGGATCGCATTCAGAATAACAGTAAAAATCTGAAGAAAAGAGGTAATATATCTTTTCTGATCAGCATAGAGAAGCACAGTATATGTCATACCAAAATAGTACTGTGCAAATGTACTTATACCTATGATAATTACAAGCGAAGCTGTAAACAGCCAATCAAAATCTTTGTTTACCAGAAGAGGGAAAGCTCCTGCGAGGATAACCATATAACCAACAAAAATCAGGGCAATTTTTCTAAAGAAACTTTCAGTGGCTCGGACGATACCGCTGAGCTTTGTATGGTTTTGATCTGCAAGAGGCTTATACATCGCCGCACGTACAACGCCGCCGACACCTGCTTCAAAAAGTGCAATATATCCAAGAAACTGAGTAATGGAGGCTGTGAGACCATTGACTTCGGAGCCATAATTTCCGATTATGATACGCGGAACAATGAATCCGCAGATAACGGACACGAACTGTAATAATAACGATGTAACTGTATTTATCAGAGCTTTTTTACTGCGCACGGTCTCACCTCCTGAAATATTAGCTTTATAATTATATCACTTATTTTGAAAAATTCAACAGCAAAAAGGGTGAGTGTAAAATATCCGCCCTTGGATCGTGAATTGACTCTGCGGTGTTGCTTCAGATATTTGTAGGGCATAATGTTTGCGACGTGCCGATATTCCGCTGAATCTTACGGCGTGTCGACGAGCGTCACGCCCTACATATTAATTTTTAGAATGATTTGACAAATTCGGGTTTGTCGGGTAAAATATTCAATTAATATCGTAGGGGCGACCATCGGTCGTCCGCAAAAATTCTGCTTAATTCAACGGACGCGCAATGCGCGCCCCTACGAACACATAGTCAATTTGTGCAAAATCTATCACTCCTACAAACCCGAATTGGTTGATATCTTCACGGAAAAACGACGGCATTTCTGCCGTCGTTTCTGTTATATCTTAATTATTTAACTGTGTATTCAAGTGTGCCGACTGACTTCCAGACATTATCTCTTCTGATGAACACATTGATTGTGTTCACACCGTCTTCGTTCATCCATGCCTTACCTGTAAATACACGGTTACCGTTTTCATCTGTTGTGTATGCGGAAACAGTTACTGACGTGCCGTTCGGCATTTTGAACATTACCTTTTCAGTCTTTTCATCAGCTACAACTGTTGTGGGTACAGGGCCTTTCTTGCCTGAGGTTGCTGAAAGTTCCATTGAAATAATCGGGTTGTACGGTTCGATTGTGAAGCTGTATTTTTCAGCGTCCCATTTACCATTTTCCTTGCCGCGAACCTGAATTTCAATACCTACGCTCATATTTGAGTGAATCTCCCAAACCTCATAAGCAAGGTCACGAGCCATTGAATTTACAACTTCACCGTCTGAGTTATAGCTTGTAATTTTAACATTCTTATGGTATCTGTCATAAGTTCTTGTGCCACCGTCAGGCTCCATAAACTGAATCATTGATTTTCTGCCGTTTGCAGTTACCGTAAAATCTTTGTGAGTATCTTCCTGCTGAACATACGTTACTTCTGTTATATCACATTCAACAGGAGGGATGAACGGTTCATAACCTTCTAAAACAGCATCTGCAAACGATGCACGGTAATTGTACTCAACCTTTTTTGAAAAATCAGATACATTTCCGGAACTGTCAGTTACATCCCAGACACAGTTTTTCCAATTGCTGATGTCATCTCCGACTTTATATAAATCAGAGTCAAATACATTTTTCGGTTTGCTGTTTGTGTTATAAAACTCGTCTTTAATCACTTCAAGTTTTACGTTAAACAGAATCGCACCGTCTTCAATTCCTTCGTACCCCTTAAACTTAACCGAAGCGTTAAAGTATGACCATGTACCACTATAACCTTCGGGAGCTGTCCAAACAAAATCTTCAACGACTTCTACAATATCGCCTTCAAAGTCCATACCATAAAGCAATTCAGACGGCGTTACTTCAATCGGTTTAAGAACATCAGGGTCAAAGCTGAAAGAGAAAATAGCATTTGTTTCTGCCTCAGAATCGTAATTCACAAAGCTACCATAAGATATGGGTGCTTCATAATAAACAGGATAATAAACATAGTCACCGATTCTTGCGTGTTGTGTGCTTGCATAAATCCAAATATAATCTTCTGCTGCAGCTGAGGCACCAACAGTACCGATTGAAAGTATCATAACAAGTGCCAAAACCATTGATAAAACTTTTTTCATAATAAAACCTCCTTAAATTCTTTTCAACTGAAAAAAGATTTAGAAAACAGACTTTTGAATCAAGTGTACTGTTTCAACTCTAATTTTATAAAATACATTTACAAAAAGATATAGCGAATGCAAAACTATCGAAAAAAGCGACAAAATTATTAATCTTTCGGGTTCAAGTAAATAAATTCGGGGTTGTATAGCAGAATAAAAATCAAGATCGTAGGGGCAGATATTATCTGCCCGCGGATTTTGTGCGAATCTTAACGGGAACATAATATGTTCCCCTACGAAGTCATCCGAATCGTGGTTCGTAGGGTTCGACGCTTTGCGACGTGCCGATATCCTGCCGAATTTAACGGCGTGTCGACGAGCGTCACGCCCTACAAAATAAATTTAGAACTATTCAATAACCCGAATTTTCTGACACAAAAAGACAAGCAATCAACTAAGATTGCTTGTCTTGACAGGTATTAAAATCACTATTTTGAACTCATTGTTTTCAAACATCCACTCAAATTCACCGTTGTAGTTCTTCAAAGCTTTGGCGACACTTCGCATTCCGTAACCGTGGAATTTCTTGTTTTCCTTGGTTGTAATCAAGGTCTCCTTATCCGCAATCGGCTCACTTGAACAACTGTTTTTCAGAATAATCTTATGGAACTTGTTGTCACAATCCAACGTAAGCTCTATGTACGGTTCTGTTTCCTTTTCGGCTCTCTCGATTGCATTTCTTAAAATATTATCGAGAATTGCCGATAAATCATAATCGCTGATAAACGATAGGTTTTCGTTAGGTGCAACTGTTGTAAAACGGATGTTTTTATCTTTACACAGCAGAGCGTACTTATTGATTATGACATCAAGCACACGGTTCTTTGTTTTAGCTTTGATTGACACTTCATTCGATTTATCGTAGATGTCCTGAATGTACTGCTTGACGTTTTCT
>JAZRNG010000097.1:0-3300 GCA_045648065.1 Acutalibacteraceae bacterium
CATAGCGATTTCGATACCGTAGGGAACAACTGTGTGCTGGCTGATTACCTTATATGCATTATCTGAGCCTGTTGCCTTATACCATACCTGAACGAGTGTGTCATCGGGTCTTAAGTTTTTACCGATGAGTGTTGCATCAACCTCAACAGGCTGGAAATATGAAGTAGGCTCGAATGAAAGATAAGCATTTACAAAGGTATCCCACTTGCTTGTTTCGGGATAAACTGCTTTAAAGTCTTTTGCATTATAGTCGTCAGCGTAATTGTTATCTGCAACAAATACTGTTGTTGAATTCTGATAGGATGTGCCATAGTTAAGGATAAGAACATCGATTCTGTATTCCTTGGCAGGATCAAGACCTGTAAATCTGTATGTGTCTGAAATACCGTAAACCATTTCAGACATAGGCCATACAATATTTACGGTCTGCATATCAACATTATATGCTTCGTTTCCGACAATTTCCTGAAGAACAACAACTGCACTTTCAGCACGGTCAACATCCCACACGTCAACAATGTGTCCATTCTGGAGATATGAGCCTGCAACTCTTACATAACCTGTGAGCACTCTGTCCCACTTTGCATAGAGTGTGACGTCTTTTTCGAGAAGCTCGCCACTTACTGCGGGTTCCTTGAACTCGGGATCCTTGTACCAGCCGTCAAATTCGTGGCCGTCAAAGGTGGGAACGTAATCCTTTGTATCAGGCACATAATATTCGTCTTCTTCGGTATACGTGTTGCCGCCGTTGATTTTACCGCCGTTGGCATCAAAGGTTACGTCATGGTTTTCAACAGTGATTACACCGTGAAGAGTACCTACCTGATCGTCCTTTTCTTCATCGTAATATGCACCGTTGAGTTTTCCGCCGTATGTCTCGCCGTCAGCGACATCGGTCATTGTGGCTGTATAGTTGCCGTCGGTATATATTGCAATATTGCCCTTGAAGCTTTCAGCAGGAACAGTGATAATTGAATCACCGTAAACAAATCCTGTAACAACTGCACGGTAACCGTAGGGATCTTTATTATCTGCATATTTCCAAACAGGATATGAGCCTCTGCCCTTACCTGATACGGGGTCAATATCAACTCTTACACCGGGCTTTACAACACCGTCTTTTGTTGCCTGTTGAGTAATGATTTCCCATTCGCTTCCGTTCCAGAATGCTACCTTTACAATTGCAGCATCGGGATAGAGCTCTGTGGGGATACCCTCTGCCATTTCAAGACTGAATTCAATATCAAAGTTTGACGGAGTATGCTTAAGATAAACATCAATTGTCCAGTTTCCGTTTTCATCAACTGATTTCTTAATTTTTTCTACATCATAATCAGACTTGCTTAAAGCCACACCGAAGGTTGAGGATTCGAGAAGGCCTGTATAGGTATCAGCAGTTGCGGTATATGTTGAAACGTTATTTTCAAGTGTATACTTATAATCCTTTTTATTGCCCTTTTCGTCAGTAACCTTGTCTTTTCTGAAGCTGAGCTTGTCGCCTGTTTCAACAAATGCGGGTGAGCCTGCTTTCATTTCAAGGAAATCAACATCAAGGTCAGCTCTTGTTCCGACCTGGTCGAAGCCGCTGTCGTCACTGTTGTGGTCAATAGTAACGTTGATTGTTACATTAACTGACTTTTCCCATTTAGCAACGAGTGTGATGGGAGCAGTGATTGCCGAGGTTACCTGTGCACCTGAAGCAACAACCTTGCTGTCATATTCCCAACCGGCAAAGAAATAGCCGTCGCGCACAGGAACATTTGCAGTTGCATTGACTGCAGATCCGTTTGCGTAAACCTCTTCGCCTACCTCTTCACCTTCCTTGAAAGCACCGCCGTCGGTGTCATAGTTAACAGTGTAGTGGTGAAGGTGAAGCTCTGCATTGGCGTGCTCGATAATGAGCTGATAGTCACCTATTTTATTGTATTTATCGCCGAGCTTGATCCAGGGATTGAATACAGCGTTGTAAAGAGGTGCTGAATAAACACCCGTGGAAGTCTTGCTGAGTGAAATGTAATCGGAATAGGTGTTGTTTTCTCGGATAAGAAGCTCCGCACCGTCGCCGTAGATATCTTCAAAGTCTGTAAGGGTTCCGTTAATATAGGTGTAGACCTTAGCAGAATATACAGGCTTTGTAGTGTCATCTACATAACCGTAAACATACTTGGTTGTGCCGTTGTCATTATAAGCAGCACGAACCTCTACTGTGTAATCAGTGTTGGGAGTAAGGCCTGTGAAGAGAATTGTACCGTCAGGCTGCTTTTGGCCAGCATTACCGTCGATGAAATATTCACAGCGATCATCAATATCATCAATAAGAGTAAGAGTTGTTGTAGTTGTAGATGTTTTAGGCTTTTTGAAAACAAAAACTATAGGTTTAGCTGTGCCGCTTGAATCCTGATGGAACTTACAATAGCCCTTTGATACATCGATCTGCAGCTGAGCATCACCTTCATCAGTGCTTGTTCCGGCTTTCACACCTTCAATAAAGTAATTAAAGGTATTCTCACCCTTTTTTTCAGTTGTAACCTTTATGTGGTCAGCACCTTCTAAAACCTCGGCTTTTGTAACATTACTTGCTGTACAGGTAATATGAACAACACCGCTTCGGCCGAGAAGGTCAAGTGCATTGATTTTCTCTCCCTCAAAAATGCCGATGACAACATTATCCAAATCGCTCTGAAGATTATATTTTACAAAACCGCTCAGTTTTCTGTTTGCGTATATACCCTCATGGCTGTCCTCACAGAGCTTTTTACCGTTCTGATCAAAAACCTCAACGGTTATTTTACCTACGAGTGAGTTGTTTCTGCTATTGTTGAGATTAACGAGATTAGCACCGTAAACAGATGCCCATGCATAACCTTTACCACTGAAGGTGTCTGCATAATCTCTGCCCTCCATATTTCCGACAGGGTCAAGCTTTTCGTCGCAGTAAACCTCGACCTCACCTGCGGAATTGTTGATGCCATACATATTATGTGAGTTGTACACATAAAGGTATGTACCGAGAGTAGTTGTCCACTTGTAGGTAAGATCACGGACATTGCCGTCATAACCCGTTACGCGTGCCTCGAGAAGCTCACTTGAACGAAGGTCGGTCTGTGCTCCGCGCATAAAGCTCACAATCTGAACATTAACTTCGTCCGCCGCAAAAATAGTTGCGGGAATCATAGTCAGAAGCATAACTGCCGCCAATAAAAGGCTTAATACTTTTTTCATAGGTTAGTACCTCCTTATAAAAATACGGACTATTTTAACATATGTAGTATTACAAACTTCTTACAAATATGTAGCCAA
>JAZRNG010000098.1:0-54138 GCA_045648065.1 Acutalibacteraceae bacterium
ATTTGAACTTTTTTCTAAAAAAGACTTGAAAAAATAAAAATATTGTGATATTATAGTCTGCGTTCGATACAAACAAATATTTGCTGCTATGGCTCAGGTGGTAGAGCACATCCTTGGTAAGGATGAGGTCGGCGGTTCGAGTCCGCCTAGCAGCTCCAACAAGAAAATCCGTTCTCGTGTGAGAGCGGATTTTCTTATTTATAAATATTTCTTTTAGATTATTTAAGATTCTAATAAACCATTCAAATTAACTTTGTTTATTTTATACATAAATATTCCAAACAAAAAAGAATATTTTTACCTGTTAAATTTACAAAAAAATATTTACAACTAAAAAAAAATGGAGTATATTATTTTGTATTAAATATATTTTTTATATTTAAATCTATCGTAAAGGAAGATGTACAATGAACGTAATGGAAGAAATTACAAAATGGGGACATGAAAAAGTTCTCTTTGTAAACAACGAAGAAGCAGGTTTGAAAGCTATTATCGCTGTTCACAACACTAACCTTGGTCCGGCTATCGGTGGTTGCCGTCTCTGGCCGTACGCTTCAGAAGAAGAAGCTTTGTTTGATGTTCTTCGTCTTTCAAGAGGTATGTCACATAAGAACGCTGCTGCAGGTCTTAACTTTGGCGGTGGTAAAGCTGTTATTATTGCTGATCCTTCACAGAAGACAGAAGCTATGTTTGAAGCTTTCGGTGAAGCTGTAAACGCTCTCGGTGGTTGTTACATTACAGCTGAAGACGTTAATACAGACTGCGATGATGCTCTTATCATTGCTCGCAAGACAAATCATATCTGTGGCCTCCCGCACGTAAGCGGTGACCCGTCACCTTACACAGCAATCGGTGTATTCCAGGGTATCAAAGCTACAGCTAAGGTACTTAACGGTACAGACAACCTTGAAGGTCTTACAATCGCTGTTCAGGGCCTTGGTAAAGTTGGTTATGACCTTTGCCGTCATCTTCATAAGGCAGGCGCAAAGCTCATCGTTGCTAACCTTGAGCAGTCTAAGCTTGATATGGCTGTTGAAGAGTTCGGTGCTACAGTAGTTTCAGTTGATGAGATTCTCTCACAGGAATGCGACATCCTTGCTCCTTGTGCTCTTGGTGCTGTTGTTAATCCGACTAATATTCCTAAGTTTAACTGCCGCGCTATCGCTGGTGCTGCTAACAACCTTATCCTTGATCTTGAGTCAGGTGAAGCACTTAAGGCAAGAGGCATCTACTACGCTCCTGACTTCATCATCAATGGTGGTGGCGTTATCAATGCTGCTGCTGAAGCTGCAGGTGATTACAACGAAGAAGCTGTACTCGAAAAGGTTTATAACATCTACAACACTATCGAGAAGATTCTTCTTGAGTCTAAGGAAACAGGTGAGCCTGAAGGCGTTATTGCTACAAGATTCGCTGAAGAGCTTATCTACGGCACAAAATAATTATCCGTTACATAAATCCGGGTCAATTTGACTCGGATTTATTTTTTTATTCTCTTTCCTTTTATGTAATTTTATGTTATAATGAATTGAAATACACGAAAGGAACTGTTTTATATGGACAATAAGCTTTCTAAGCGCCTGTGGATTAATATTCTCCTTTTTAATTTCATGGGTGCAGTTGCCTGGAATGTTGAAAATATTTATTTCAATACATTCCTTCACAACTACGTTTATGCCAATGCAGCTGAGGGTGCTGCAGAAAAAGTTATGACAACACCTGATGCAATAAGCATTATGGTTGGTCTCTCTGCCTTTACTGCAGTTACTACAACATTTATCATGGGTACTTTAAGTGATAAAATCCGTAAACGTAAGATTTTTATCTCTGTCGGATATACTCTTTGGGGTATTATCACTGCAACTTTCGGTTTGATCTCCCATGAAAATATGGCGAAAATTTTCAATCTTACAGATGGTGCGCAGATTCTTCTCGCTACTGTTTGGGCGGTAATTATCATGGACGTTCTTATGACGTTTATGGGCTCAACCAGTAATGACTCCGTTTTCCATGCTTGGGTAACTGACGTTACAAATACAAAAACCCGACCCAAGGTCGAAACAGCCTTTGTTTTCATCGGCTTTATATCTATGGCTGTTGTAATGGGCATCGGATCACTTGCGCAGGGCGGTATAATTTCTTACAAAGCATTTTTCCTTGGTCTTGGTGCTGTTGTTACATTTTGCGGTATCATTGGATTCTTTTTACTTAAAGATCCTGAGCCTAAAACAGTAAAAGAATCTAATTCCAACTACTGGAGTGATCTTTTCTACGGTTTCAGACCTTCAGTCATTAAAACAAATTCCAGACTTTATCTGACGCTCGCATCAGTTTGCTTCTTCTCGGTTGCGGTTCAGGTATTTTTCCCGTATCTGTTTATCTATCTTCAGGAAGTTATTATACCCGCTAACTCTGAGATTAATCTGATTTCAGCAGGTGTAATCATACCTGCAGTATTGGCAGTTGTAATAATGATTGTCGGAATCATTGTACTTATGAAGATATCCGATAAGAATAAAGCTTTAGGTCTTGTACCATCAGTTCTACTTATGGCTTTAGGTTTATTCATTCTTTCTACGACGACTAATGTTATCGGTGTTCTCTTCGGTGTAGCACCTACTGTCATCGGTTATCTTGTATTGACAATTCAGTTAAACGCTGCTATCAAGGACTTTATACCCGCAGGTAAAGCAGGTTTGTTCCAGGGTATCAGAATGATTTTTGTCGTTTTGATTCCTATGGTTGTAGGTCCGTTTTTCGGTGCACTTGCAGCTAAGACATCTGATGTTCAGTATGAAGAATATGGAAAGATGATAACACTTCCGTCAGAAAAGATGTTCCTTTTCGGTGCAATTATAACTCTTCTTGTTTTCATTCCTCTCATTCCTTTGATCAAGAAAGGTTTTGAAACTAAAAAATCCAAGTCATACAAGAGAAGATAAAAACAACCCCCTTACTATTTAGTAGGGGGGCTATTTTATACAAAATAACTTACTTGACTAAACTTAGATTTAATGATAAAATCATGAAAAAGAGGAGGATTATTATGAAGAAAACTTTTAACATTTTAATTTCATTTATACTGGTTATTGCGTTTATGGTCGGTTCAGTTACATGCTTAGCTACTGAGTTAAATGACGATGCAGCAAACTTACATAAAGGGCAATATCAGAACTATGTTCTTTTGGGTGACAGCGTAGCAAGCGGTTACCGTGATCAGATTACTGAGAATGACAGAGAGTTTAACCGAGCAAATCAGGAGACAGTGTATCACAGAGTACCCGGATCATATGCTGATATTATTGCTGATGCAATTATTGATGATGGTTCTATGACTGCTTTTGCTGCTCCGGGTTTCAGAACCATTGAAATCCGCTATATGCTTGAAGATGATTTTACCGAAACTGACGATTATCTGTTCCATCCTAGTCAGCTTGATGCTGTTGGTTTTGCGGGTAGCGAAGAGTACAGAGCTGCTTATAAAAAAGCTATTGCAGAAGCTGATCTGATAACACTTGGTGTCGGTGGCAATGACTGGGGCGCATATCTTACCTGGGTTGTAGCTGATGTACTTGAAAAAAAGAATGTTGCTGATGAATATATGAATAAACTTCAGGAAATTCTTGAAACAAGTTCAATGGATATGAGTACTGTCGAGTCACTTGTCGATGTCGCCCACCTTGCAGGTGCACTTCCTGAGCTTCTGACGACTATCCCATCAGCACTTGAATATGGTCTTGGAAACTTCTATAAAAACTGGGATATAATGATCCAGGATATTTACGATCTTAATCCTGACGTTACTCTTATGGTTGTCGGTATGAGCGATAATGGTGTAAAAGGCAAATACTACGACTACGATGGCGTTATAGGTGAAGAAATCTCAGGTGTCAGTGCCGGTGATGATGCAGCTGTAGTTTCTGGTTCGATTGTAGATCTTATCATGGAAGTGGCTAATAAGCCAATGATCGATGGAGCTGAAAAATTTGGATATACATATGTAGATACTGCCGGAACAACTTATGTTGATAGCCATCCGGATGCAGACGGACATATTCATATTGCAAATAAGATAATCGAGTCACTTCCGGATCCTGTGATTTCAGATGTTCTTGAAGATATGAAACCCGGTCACAAATACTATAATGACGTAGAATATGTTCTGATGAATAATATTATGTCAACTACATCGGAAACTACCTTCAGCCCGGATACGGCGTTGACAAACGGTCAACTTAATCATGCATTAAACGTAATATGTAATACCGATTATAATACTGACGATAGTTCAGAGGTAAATGTTATTACGCTTGCTTTTGCTTTTATACGTAACGGTTTTGACAAAGGATTTAGCGGATTCTTTAATTCTTTTTCGCTTTGTTTCAGAGTTTTGAGTGAAAGCGGATTCAAACTTACTTCATCAGTTTCCCGTGCTAAAGCTGCTGATTATTTCAGAACTTTTTCTCAGATTTGATACTCTCAGAGATTTGATTTCACTTGATTTTTATATAATTATATGTTAAAATTCTTTCATACATTAAGGGGTGGTAGTATGATTGCATCGGGTTTAGAGTATATAGGAAAATTGACACCCGAAGAGCGTAAATACATTGAAGCCATACGAAACCTCTCTGAAGAACAACAGAAAGAACTTTTCTTGAGCGTTGAAAAACAATTTAATGGAATCAACAAAAATGATGATAATAAATAACTAACAAAGCACTGTCAGATTTGATTCTGACAGTGCTTTTTAGTTAAACCTTTTTTATTTTATATAAATATTTTACTCTTCAGAGACAGCAAGGCTATTCAAAAGCTTGCAAGAGAAAATATGACTCTCGCACAGAAGATCAAAGCCTGGATTGATGACTTTGTAAAGAACATCAAGAAAGCATTTGAAGGTGTCAGTGCAAAGAGTCAGGAAGCGGTTATTCTTGAACAAACCCTCGGAGATATGACCGAGTTGCAGAATATGTGGGACGAAGCTCTTGAGGATGCTTTGAGAAAATCGAAGGAGAAGGGTACGGGTGTAAGTGAACAAGTTACCAACTACATTAATCATACAATCCGAAAATGTAAGGATGTCGAAAAGAAGTACGAAATTTACACATTTAAAAATGTGCGATTTGGTGGAACAACGTTCCGTGTGTGCGAGTCAGTGTTCTACTGACTCTTTCTTGGTGGAGATGGCGGTAACCGAAGCTCTCGCTTCGGTCATTGCTTCGCAATCTTTCGCATTTTGTGTCCCTTTTGCTGTCGCAAAAGATGTACGATTGCGGTTTCGATTACCGCGTATAAACAAAAAATCCGAAACCGTCGCCGATTGGCAATAGTTTCGGATTTTTTGATTTTGGTGGAGATGGCGGTAATCGAAACCGCGTCCGAAAACCCATTCCCGCAACTTTCTACGAGTATAGTTTATCTTTTAAGATTCCCCTCAGACAACGCCGACAAACAGGCTTTATCCTACGGTAGCTTTTAATGCGTGATGTGCTTCAAAGCTACCGGCACATTCACGTTCACCACTGATCGACACCCTTATTCAGTCCGTGGTACTACTGAACAGGATGGGCCGCATTAAGCAGCCATTAATTTTGTATTGTTGTCGTTTATTTTTAATAAACTACGGATTTTATAGTGGTCCCGCACCACTACTCGCTTATCACAGTTCAGAATCCCCGTCGAAATCCTTTCATCCCCATATTATTGAAAACGTTCCTTCATCGCTCGTTCGATGTTTCTGGCTGCATCTTTTTTAGCGGCGACATCACGTTTATCATAAAGTTTTTTACCTTTGCAAAGACCAACCTTAACCTTAGCTCTGCCTTTCTTAAAATAAACAGAAAGGGGAATAAGGGAAAGACCATCCTGCTTAACTGTTCCGAAAAGTCGGTTGATTTCTTTTTTATGCATCAAAAGCTTTCTGACTCTTAACGGATCGCGGTTAAAAATGTTGCCGTGATCGTAAGGACTGATGTGCATACCGTTGACAAAAATCTCACTATCAATTATGTTGCACCAGGAATCTTTAAGATTGATTTTACCCTGTCTTATCGACTTGATTTCAGTGCCGAACAGCTCAATTCCTGCCTCATATTCTTCCAGAACAAAATAGTCGTGATAGGCTTTTTTATTCTGTGCAACAGTTGAATTTTCTTTCTTTTCCATCCCATCACAACTCCTTTCGTTCTGCAATAATTATTTATAAAATCTTCCACTGTTTGTTTTTGAATAGCGGGATTTTTTCTGATCTTTTTCGTTCTTTTTAGCAATAGCATTATACTTCTTCTTAAAATCTTTTGCACCTTTGCCTGTACCCGATTTTTTAAGTTTATCTTTAGCTTTCTTTTCAGCCTGAAGATCCGGGTTTTCTTTGTAGAAAATCATACTTCCGCCAATAACCTGAACAACCTGAGATCCTGTAGCCGCAGCAAGCTTTTCTGCAATTTCTCGTGGTGATTCAGGAGCTGATTCAAGAAGAACTTTTAATTTAATGAGTTCATGCACTCTGAGAGCATCACTTGTCTGAGCAATCAAAGCATCCGATATTCCACCTTTGCCAACCTGAAAAAGCGGTTCAAGTCTATTTGCCTGACCTCTGAGTTCTGCTCGTCTTTTACTAGTCATTTTTTCTTCCATATTTTTCTCCGTTAAATATATTCCTTTAATTCCTGTGCAAGTCGTCTTAAAGCTTTGCCACGATGACTTACCTTATCTTTTTCTTCTGCGGAAATCTCACCGAAAGGTTGACCGTTACAGTTAAATAAAACATCATAACCAAAACCGCCATTTCCGTGCCTCTCATGGAAAATTGTACCCTCACAAGTATCAGTTACGCTAAGCTTTCTTCCGTCAGGGAATACGCAGCACACAGCACAAACAAACCTCGCTGTACGTTCTTCATCAGGCACATTTTCAAGCTCTTTAAGCAACTTATCGTTATTAGCCTCATCATTACCGTGAACGCCACAGTAACGTGCCGAATAGACGCCGGGAGCACCGTTTAAAGCATCAACAACAAGTCCTGAATCGTCAGCTATACATGGTAAACCGCTATCCTCACAACCTGCCTGGGCTTTAATAAATGCGTTTTCCTCAAAACTTATTCCATTCTCTTCGACATCTCTCAATGTACAACCAATATCGCTATCAGTAACAATTTCAATACCAAGAGGGGAGAGGATCCTCTCTAATTCAGCTCTCTTCTTTTTATTATGGGTTGCAATAATTATTTTCATTCAACAACATCCTCTTCGTTTGACTTAGGTATAAACATATTATCATCATCATGTTTTACTTCATTATCAAACAGTCCGTCAGCAAAAGCTTTAGGATTGAACGGTTGAAGATCATCGATCTGTTCGCCTACGCCTACAAATTTTACGGGAACTTTGAGATCGTTCTTGATTGCAAGAACGACACCGCCCTTTGCTGTTCCGTCAAGCTTTGTAAGTACTATACCGGTAATCTCACAGACATTTTTGAAATCACGGGCCTGATTAACTGCATTCTGTCCCGTAGTAGCATCAAGCACAAGAAGACTCTCACGGTCGTTGTAGGGGAGTTCTTTATCGATGATTCTGTAAATTTTCGCAAGTTCATCCATAAGATTTTTCTTATTGTGAAGTCTGCCTGCCGTATCACAGATAATAATATCTGCATCACGAGCCTTACCCGCCTGAATAGTGTCATATACTACAGCAGCAGGATCAGCTCCCTCGTGGTGCTTAACAATATCGACACCCGCACGGTTTGCCCAAACCTCAAGCTGGTCAATAGCAGCTGCACGGAAAGTATCAGCAGCACCAAGAATAACTTTTTTACCCTCGGCTTTATACATAGATGCCATCTTACCGATAGTTGTGGTCTTGCCTACACCATTAACACCAATAACGAGTATAATCGAAGGCATAGTTACAAGGCCCATATCTTCTCCGCCTTCAAGCATTTCAGCAACAATCTCTTTGATTGCACCTTTTACCTGTGAAGACTTCTTAAGGTGTTTTTTAGAAACATACTCGCGTAACTTTTCGCAGATCTCGGCAGCTGTATTCATGCCGACATCGCCCATAATCAGTATCTCTTCAAGATCGTCGTAAAGCTGGTCTGTAATATCTTCATTTTCACTTATGACTGCATCAATAGCACCAGATATGCTTTCACGTGTTTTTTTCAGTCCGAAGCTGAATTTTTTAAATATATTAAAAGCCATTATTATTCCTCCTGATAAATCAGTTTCCGTCGCGAACGTTCTTTATGATACCGTCAACCATCTGTCTGACTTTACTGTCATCGTTATAACGCTTCTGAAACTTTTCAAGACTGTATACAACGGTAGAATGATCTCGATTAAATTCGCGTCCTATTGCTTTTGTAGAAAGTCCTGTGAGTTCTCTGACAATAAACATTGCCATCTGACGCATTTCAGTAATGAGTGCATTTTGTTTTTTAGAATAAATTTCTTCAGGTTCAGCACCGTAAGTACGGGCAACTTCTGAAACAATTTTCTCAACAGTTACTTTAACCGGAACTTTGTCTACAAAAATATCCGCAATTGCTTTTTGAGCAGTAGCGAGATTTATCGGAAGACCCTGCATAGTTACAAAGGCCTGCATCTTTTTCACTGCACCTTCAAGCTGTCTGATATTATTCTTAAGTTTTTCAGCGATAAACTGCACACATTCATCTGGAAGATCGAAGTTAAGGTTATCAGCTTTTCTTTTAATTATAGCCATTCTGGTTTCAATATCAGGTGGTTGAATGTCAGCCATCAAACCCCATTCAAAGCGATTCTTAAGTCTGTCCTCAAGAAGAGCAATTTCTTTAGGAGGACGGTCAGATGTAAGAACAATCTGATTTCCGGCCTGATAAAGTGCATTGAAGGTATGGAAAAACTCCTCCTGAGTTGATTCTTTACCTGCAATAAACTGCACATCATCCACGAGAAGAATGTCAGCATTTCTGTATTTTTTATGGAACTCTATTGTACTTTTTGATGAAATATATCTGATGAGTTCGTTTGTAAAGTCTTCGCCACGTGTGTATATGATTTTTGCATTCGGATTCTGCTGCTCAACAGAGTGGCATATAGCATTCAGAAGGTGAGTCTTACCCAAACCTGAATTACCATAAATAAACAAAGGGTTATACTTTGCGCCGGGGTCATTAGCTACAGCACTTGCAGCAGCATATGCAAATTTATTGGATGCACCTACAACAAATGAATCGAAAGTATCTTCTGCTTTAAGATTCTCAGGCTCCTTCTTTGATACATATTCAGTAGCTGCATCAACGTCGATCAGTTCAATATCTATATCAAAACCCAAAACGTTCGTAAAAGAGTCGGTAAGCTTACCCATAAACTTAGTTTCAATAATTTTACGCTTGAAATCCGAAAGGGCGATAATTACCTTTTTTTCAGTGAAGCTTACAAGCTCCATATCTTTAAACCAAACATTATATATGGATTCAGATACTTGTTTTTTACATTCTTCTTTAATCAATTCCCAAAGTTCTGCGAATGAATCCATTATTTTCAACTCCTGCTTATATATTGCGTTACCGAGTAATTATAACACAGTTAAGTATATAATTCAATGTAGATTTTAAACAATATTCTCATTCCACTTTTAATAATTTATAGATATGAATAAAGATGCTCCGAAAATTCGAAGCATCTCTAACATTATTCAAAAAATATCTGCCAGAACTGAGAGTAAGCTTTTACACCGTACATACCGTAAAGCGTCATATCTATAAACTTGATAACAGTTTCAATTGCCTTAACGGTAGGATCAAGATCATTTAACTGTTTTTGTGTAAGAATATAAATATCTTCGTCAGAAAGACCGGAGTATTTGTTACACAACAAGTTAACTCTGAGTGTAGTTTCCTTACAGAAATCATCATCAGCGATTGTTGCGCGCATCACACGCTCACATTCATATAACAACTGTTCGCATTCAGCGAAATCTTCAGGTGTCATCGTAATTTCGCCGCTAAGATGTTTATTATATATCTTTTTAATATCATTGTATCTCCAACGTCTGATAAACCAGTTGTCAGAGTTTCCATTAAACTGCGGGAATTTTTCAGGGTTAGTATGTACATTGTCGACCTCATCAGAATAGAGCAATGCGAGCGCAAGATTGATAACAGGTGCATTATTGGCTGTATCTTCATGATTCATATCATAGAAATACCAGGTATTGTCCGGAAGTACACCTGTTGATGCGTCAATCTCTCTGTCCGGTGATATATATGAATAATCACTTTTAATAGCCTGCTTATAATCTGCAGGGAGCTCTTCTCCGGGAAGTGCTGCTGTAGCACCGAGTGTTGTAGACTCTACGTGAATTATACCGTCACTGTTAACTTCAAAAGAATCTCCCATGAGCTGGAAGAAGTTGTATCTTGCTTCGCCCGTATGGAGACTGTAACCTGAAATAATGTTTATTTCAATTCCATTATCAACCATTGTTTTAATATTGTTTTCGAGGTTCATCTGGGCAGTATAGAATGCATCTGTTTTTTCTCTTACCGGAGCATGATCAGCATCGCTAAGATATCTTTTTGCGAGTTCAGGATAATCTTCACGTGTAACCATAGCCCACATCTGCGGAGTATTTATCAGAAGATTTTCTAATAATACATCATACATACTTGTAATCATAGCAGCATTAACATCAGCAGGAAGCGAACGTATAAGGAGATTGACGAGGCTGCCGACCATATCTCCGTATTCTGTAAATTCACCGATCACTACGGGGAAGAGATCCTGATACCAGTATTCACCTTCAAGGTTGAAATCACGCTGATACATATCGCCGACAACCTGAGTACCATTAAGTACAGGTACAACATTTACTATAGCATTAACCTTATCAGTATCCGTAAATGATTCAGCAAAAGCTGTAAATATAGTACCTCCAAGGCTTATCGGAAGAAGATTTACTTTTTCAGCTCCTGTCTTTTCAAGAACCATATCGATATATTTATCAAGATTATCAGCAGAAGTCATAGGATCACCGAAAAGACTAAATGTAAAGAAGAAAAGATTTTCCTCACCAATTACATCTGCAACTGATCTTAACGGAAGTATTTTATAGAGGTATTCGCACTGATACTCCATATAAGTTTGATTTGAATAATCCTTGGTAGCGTAATCAGCAAAAGAGCCGTTGAACTCGAGTAAACCGATTTCGTTATTAGCAAATGAACCATCCGGAAGAGTTTTCTGAACAGAAAAAGCAGCATCCGCAAGCTTTGCGATTCCTTTTACTACGCCTGCATCACTTTGTGTAATAACAGACATCACTAAAGGTACAATGAAATAAGTAACAGCTGCAAGGATCGTAGACGGTATATCAAGAATTATTGTGGAACCGGTCATATCGTTACCGAAAGCATCCTGTTTAATAGGCGGTTTTGACTGATCCGCTGCGTTTGCATAGTCGTAATTTTCATCAACGACATAAGTGATAGAATGGGATATTCCGGGTACAACAACAAGCGGGTAGTAGTTGCCATTTTCATCTTTTTCATCATAAACAACACTCATATCCTCAAGAGTGTATTTATAGTTTTCTGCAGCAGTTGTGCTTACAGAAGGTTGCGGTGCTGCCTGTAATGTAGGTATAATAGCCATAATCACAGACAATACAACTGAAATTGCTTTTGTAATAATTGTCATTAGTATTCCTCCCGATTATTTATAGATAAATAATACCATATAAGAAAAAAAGTTTCAAGTCTAAGTAGATAAACTTGTAAAAAGCATTGCATTATCTGAAGAAAAATGGTATAATTAGCAAAATTTTCAGGAGGGATATTGTTTTATGACAGCAGCAGCTCAGTGGTTGAATGATACCTTTTATAGTTTCGACTATACAATACTTGAATTCTTCCACAATAATTTCAATGCAGGTGCAGGCAGTGCATTCTGGGATCCGTTTTTTAAATTTGTGACTTTGTTAGGTGAAGAGGGTCTTTTCTTTATCATTATTTCTATCGTGATGATGTTGTTTAAAAAGACTCGCAAAGCCGGTATGGTAATGCTCCTTGCTATTGGTGTAGGTGCTCTTGTCACGAATATAACTATCAAGCCGATTATTGCAAGACCGAGACCTTACCACGATGAGTCAAGTATTTTCTATCAGTGGTGGATTACAGCAGGAAAAGAAAAAGTTGGTGAAATGTCATTCCCGTCAGGTCACACCACATCAGCTATGGCAGCTATGGCAGGTTACTTCTTTGCAAGTAATAAAAAATATATAAGCTGGACAGCGATGCTTTTCGCAGTACTTATGGGATGCTCAAGAATTTATCTCTGTGTACATTATCCGTCAGATATCCTCGGCGGTCTTGTAGCAGGCTTGATTGCAGGTCTCATTGCATCACTTCTCATCGGTCTTCTCTATAAAAACACACAGGTCAACGGAATCAAAAAATTTACCGAATGGGATATAAGAAATTTATCAAAGAAAAAAGCATAAAAATTAGCCTCGGTTTTAACCGAGGCTTTTTTAGTATCAATCTGAAAAAGGTGTATAAATCTTGCCTATTTTAAAATCAACAGGATCTCTTGTTTGTGATGATCTGTAAATACTCAGAACCATACCAATCGCAAAATATATGCACAAGTTTGAGGAACCTCCTGCACTCATAAATGGCAATGTTATACCAATAACCGGAAGAACCTTAAGACACATTCCTATATTAATTACCACATGAGCAACTATCATAACTGCGACCGCTGTACATATTATCTTACCGGTAAATGAAGCAGCATGATGACCTACATTGATAATTTTAATAACCAGAAAAAGTAAAAGCAGAAGAGATGCCAAAGCACCGATCAGTCCTAATTCTTCTCCGACAACTGTAAAAATCATATCATTACGGCTTTCAGGAACAAGACCGTTCTGAGTATAGGTGCCATTAAAAAGTCCCTGACCGAAAATTTTACCGGAACCTATGGCGTTTATACCTTGCTGTTGCTGAAATATTACTTCCTCATAAGTCGCTTCAGTAAGCGAAGACGGAGAGTATATCGCCATAAATCGCTGCTTCTGAAAGTCCGAAAAGAACTCAAACCAAAGAATTGGTGCCAAAAGTGCTACAGCTCCGATACCAAACAAAAAATAACGTATATATAATCCGGCTGCAAACAACATACCCAGAGTCATAACCATAAAAACAAGCGCTGAACCAAGGTCACCGGTAAGTATAACAAGAGCAACAACGACAATTGCGTGTAAACCGAGAAGAATAACATTTTTAAACTTGTTGATATCGTGTTTTATATAGTCGAGATGTACCGCAAAAGTTATCATAAATCCTATTTTCAACAGTTCTGACGGTTGAAAATAGAAACTACCGAGTTTAATCCACGAAATAGCATCTGAACGGCCTTCAGGAGCATCACCGATAAAGAACAACGAAATCATAAGGCCCAGACAAACTACAGCAATAATCGGCCACAGACGTGCAAGAGCATCATAGTCTACTAAGGAAATTATCAGTGCACAAATCAAACCTAATACAATAGCTATCGCCATTGTACGCACATCACGAGGTATTATTGCATCTTCTGTAAGTGTTCTGCGTGTAGCACTATATACCATAATCAATCCGAATGTTGACATCACCACACATAATCCTAACAGAAGCTTATCTGTACCTTTTAAAAAATCTTTGAACCAGTAAAGGATTTTATTCACGGTTTCACCTCCGATTACAGAGTTAATTATATATGCATTCGATACTAATTTCAAGTACAAAGTTATTTACTTATTTATTTTTTGTGATATAATGTAAATGAGAATCGTTATGGAGTGATATTTTGGCTTTATTTTACAGTAACAATGTCAAGCAGACCGTTGCACTTGGCAAAAAACTCGGTGAAAACCTCCGTAAGGGCAGTGTTGTAGCGTATTTCGGTCCTATGGGAATGGGAAAGACTACTTTTACACATGGACTGGCTGAAGGACTCGGAATTGACGAAAAATGTGTCAGTAGTCCCACTTTCGCTCTTGTGCACGAATACAAAGGTACTGAAAATACGTTGTATCACTTTGATATGTACAGAATCACAACCTGGGATGATCTTTACTCAACCGGTTATTTTGACTACCTTGACGCCTCTGAAATTTTAGTGGTTGAATGGAGCGAAAATATCGAAAATGCATTACCTGACGATTGTATAAAAGTTATTTTTTCACCGGGTAACTGCGAAAATGAAAGAAAGATTGAGATTATCGGAGTAGATTTAAATTGAAAATTTTAGGTATAGACAGTTCTGCGAAATCAGCATCAGTCGCAGTAATTGAAAACGGGAAAGTGATAAGTAATTTTTATATTAACACCGGGCTGACTCACTCACAGACTTTGATGCCGATGCTTGAAAACGTGTTGAACTGTGCAAATGTTGCTGCAGATGAAATAGATCTGATAGCGGTAAATAAAGGCCCCGGTTCTTTTACAGGTATAAGAATAGGAGTAGCAGCTGCGAAAGGATTAGCTGACACCAAAGGTATAATGACGTGTGGAATATCGACATTGGAGTCAATGGCATACAATCTTGTCGGTTCTGATTGCACTGTAGCTGCTGTCATGGATGCACGTTGTTCACAGGTATATACTGCGCTTTTTAAAGTTTCTGACGGTCAAATCGAACGGCTGACTGATGACAGTGCGATGGCTATATCCGAACTGAGTGAATTACTCTCAACATATGATGATGTGGTTTTAGTCGGAGACGGCGCTGATCTGTGTTATAAGACAATGTCAGTTGTTTTACCGAAAATTAAAATAGCAGCTGAATCTCAAAAGTATCAGAACGCTGTAGGTGTATGCCTTGCTGCTGAGAATAAATCTGACGAAGATTATACGGAAGGAAAAAATCTTGTTCCGGAATATCTTCGTTTACCACAGGCAGAACGAGAATTAAAAAATAAATTAAAAAAGGTGAGTGATTAATTTGAAAATTGCAATCGGAGCAGATCACGGTGGTTTTGAATTAAAAGAATCTATTAAAAAACATCTTGAAGAAATTGGTGATTACGAAATATGCGATTACGGCACATATTCTCCTGAATCCGTAGATTATGCTGCTATAGCATATAAGGTAGGTACAGCAGTAACTGAAGAAAAAATACTCGGAATTCTCTGTTGCGGTACAGGTATCGGCATAAGCATCGCTGCGAATAAAGTTAAGGGTGTCAGGGCTGCATGCTGTTCTGATTACTTCAGTGCAAAGCTTACACGTCAGCATAATGATGCAAATATTCTTTGCATGGGCGGACGAGTTGTCGGACCGGGACTTGCAAACGAATTAGTCGATATTTTCCTTACCACTGAATTTGAGGGTGGCGGAAGACACCAGAGAAGAATTGATCAGATCGCTGCAATTGAAAACGGTGAGTTTTAATTTCGGAGGTAGTTATGGCGAACGTTATTATTACAAATCATCCGCTTATTCAACATAAGCTGTCAATCTTAAGAGATATCAATACATCATCCAAGGATTTCAGAAATCTTGTCAGCGAGATAGCCACTCTTATGTGCTATGAAGCTACACGAGATCTTCCTTTACATGAAATCGAGATAGAAACACCACTCTGTAAATGTAAGGCAAAAAGCCTTGAGGGTAAGAAACTGGCTTTTGTACCGATATTACGTGCAGGTTTAGGAATGGTTGACGGTGTGCTTCAACTTGTTCCGTCAGCACGTGTAGGACACATTGGTTTATACCGTGACCCTGAAACACTTAAACCTGTCGAATATTATTGCAAATTACCGGCAGACATTACTGAGCGTGATGTAATCGTGCTTGATCCTATGCTTGCAACAGGTGGATCTGCAATTGATGCAATATCTATGATCAAAGAAAGAAAACCCCGTTCTATTAAATTCATGGGACTCATTGCTGCTCCTGAAGGCATCAAAGCGCTCAGAGGAGCTCATCCTGACGTAGATATATATCTTGCGGCAGAAGATGAAAAACTAAATGATCACTGCTATATTGTTCCCGGGCTCGGTGATGCAGGTGACAGAATATTCGGAACAAAATAAATAGTCTACTTTCAATACCATTCTGATTTTAATCGGAATGGTATTTTTTCAGGCTTGTCTGCATATGTTTATTTTCGGAGGGATGAGCATGGAAAAGCTTAACATGAAAAAAACTCTGAATCTGCATAAATACAGTATCAGAGTCAATCGTATTATATTAAATTGGAAATTAATCTTACCTGTTATTTTTACAATACTAGGAATAGTTTTAGGATCGGTTTTCGCAAAAGGGGAGGGGGAAGTATATCTTAAATTATGTAATTTTATCGAAGCATACGTTCTGAATAAAAATTCAGGATTTAATTATACTGAGTTTTCTGTTTATCTGCTGATACCTACTGTTTTTGCATTAATATTATTTTTCAGTGGATTATCAGCATTCGGTGGTTGGTTTTCAAATCTCATTCCGTTAGCGTTTTCTGCAACTACAAGTATAATCACTTACTTCATTTACGATACCTACTCTTTAAAAGGACTTGCCTATAACGTAATTATGATTTTCCCTTATGCATTACTTTCAATACTGTCACTGATTCTTCTGACATCAGAAAGTATAAGTATGTCACAGTGCATAACTCATAACCTCAGCAAATCAACACGTAACAATGATTACAATTTTTTTAAGTATTGCAAAAACTGCACGAAGTGCTACATACTTATAGTATCAGCATCACTCATTAAAATCCTGCTCGACAGTATGTTTACTGATCTTTTTATTTTTTAATTGTTTATTAAGAGGATTAGATTCAACAGCATCTTTTAGCTGCGAATCTATAATATGCGTGTAAATCTCAGTTGTAGCGAGATTTTCGTGACCGAGTATTTCTTTAATCAGCAGCACATCAACATTTCCCTGCTGATACATTAACGTTGCAGCGGTATGACGCAACTTATGTGTTGAAAACCCCTGATCACCGAGTCCTGCTTTATCTAAAAAAGTCTTTACAATGTATTGCACAGTCTTCGGACTGATTCGTGACTTTCTGCTGCTCAGAAACAGTGCATTTTTATCCTTAACACCTTCGACTGGGCGTACCTTCATATATTCATTAATAGCATTAATACACATATCATTAAGATATATTATACGTTCTTTATTGCCTTTACCTGTTACTCGCATTGTATTATCTGAACGAATGTCACCGTAATTCAGATTTACCAATTCGGAAAGTCTTAATCCACAATTAAGGAAAATGGCAATTATACAGTAGTCTCTCTCTTTGAACTTGCCGTCAATGCAATTAAGAAGATTTATGCTCTCATCAAGAGTCAGATACTTAGGAAGAGCTTTTTTAGCTTTAGGTGATTCGAGCTCCTGCATAGGATTTTCTTCAATTTGTTTTGTGTTGACAGACATGTATTTAAAATAAGCACGAATAGCTGATGATTTTCTTGCACGGGATGCAGCATCATTTTTTCTCTCTGTCCTGCAGTAAGATAAGAAAGCATAAGCGTCCTGAATGGTAACAGTAGAAATCAGTTCAATATCGATTTTAGATATATCAATTTTTTCAAAAGGCACACCATCATCAACTTTTTTTCTGTATATTAGCAAAAATTTAAAAAACAACCTCAGGTCTGAAGCATACTCTAAAACAGTAAGTTCAGACTTGTTTTTTATAACACTCATATAGTTCAGGAACTCAACAACACTCTCAGGTAAACTGGCAAACTCTTCTTTATGCATATAAAACCACCACTTTTAACCAATCATCTTTATTAATTATATTATAGCAGAGGACATCTAAAAAGTCAATGAATTATACAAAAGAAATATTTTGTATAATTAAGGGGAGAGAAAACAATAAAAATACCGATATGATACATTATAATCGGTATTTTTATATAAAAGTATTTATTTCTTCTGTAATATTGGTATTATTCCACCTATATCAATCAGCGGTCCATCAGTTAACTCAATATATCTGATGTTATGTTTTATCAGAAATCTTTTTATTCTGTCACATTCAGTATGTGCTTCCAATTTACCTGTAAATGCAATGAGATCTTTATCAAGCATCCCGTATGTTCCACCAATGAAGCCATAATCACGATTCTTTAATCTGACTGATCCTTTATTAATATATAAACAATCCAATCCGTTAAGTAATGCTGATTTATATATTGAGTCATCGTCTGTAATTATTGAATAATCGTTCACTACAACTACCGAGCATGCAGCATAACCTTGATTAACATGAACAAGCTGATACGAGTTAAGATCAGCAAATTTTCGGATTGAGTTATCAATATATCTTGTATTGCATATAACTTTGTCAGATATGACAGTTGCATTCAACAACACGTCTCCCGGATAAGGTGAAGCAGGTTCACATTCAGAACCTATAATATTAATATCATTTAATAAACCAAAATTTGTTAAATAATTAACAATAGGTTGTTTAAGACTGTTGTCAACTATAAAACTATCATCATTCAACTGCAGAATTCTGCAATCAGCATGAGTCGATATATCGTCAGTAAGTTCGGAACTGCACGGCACCAGAATAACATCAACGTTAAATTTATTTTTAAGCGCTTCGATAATTTCTGGGTATTCAGATGAAACCAATACAGTAAGCACCGTATTATCCGGTAAACGAGGCCTAACAGGAAGCTTTTTCAATTCCCTCTCCCCTTTTATATACCTGCATCATATGCAGCTCGGATTGTTCTTGCAGGAACAACCTCAACCAAAGATTTGACCGAATCATTAAGATTCTTATAATTATGGTAAGGTACTATGCATTTTTTAAAGCCAAGGCGCGATGCTTCTTTAATTCTTTGCTCACAGCTACCTATTGAACGGATTTCACCACCCAGACCTATCTCGCCAAATGCAATAACATCGTCTCTTATAGGCTCATCCTTTAAGCTTGATATCAACGCAAGAGCTACTGACAAATCTGAAGCAGGTTCGTACAGCTTCAATCCTCCGACAACATTAATATAAACATCTGTATTAGCAAAGAAAAAACCTGCACGTTTTTCAAGTACAGCCAGAAGCATAGAAAGCCTGTTATAATCAAATCCGTTTGATGTTCTTCGGGGATTTCCGAAACCACTTGAAGTAACAAGTGCCTGTACTTCAGCCAAAATAGGACGCGAACCTTCCATAAGGCAGGCTACACAGGAGCCTGAAGTGTTTTTAGGTCTGCCGGAGATCATCATCTGTGACGGGTTCTCCACTTCAGATAAACCGTTATCTTTCATTTCAAATACGCCTATTTCATTTGTAGAACCGTATCTGTTTTTAACTGCTCTTAAAATTCTGTAAGATAAATGACGTTCACCTTCAAAATAGAGAACAGCATCAACTATATGCTCAAGCACTTTGGGTCCGGCGATATTACCATCTTTATTAACATGTCCTACAACTATCGTAGGAATATTAAGCGATTTCGCAGTCTGCATGAGACAATTTGTACACTCACGTACCTGAGCTACACTTCCGAGCGAAGAGTTCAACTCAGTAAAGTTCATCGTCTGAATAGAGTCAATTATTACGAGATCAGGCTGAGAAGATTTCATATATTCGCTTATAACCTGAATATCAGTTTCACAAAAGACAAAGAGATTATCGGTATCGACTCCTAATCTGCCTGCTCTGAGCTTTATCTGATGAGCCGATTCTTCACCTGAGACATACAGGATTTTCAGCGTCCTACCAAGATACTGACATATCTGAAGAAGAATAGTTGATTTACCGATACCGGGATCACCGCTGAGCAGAACGAGTGAACCCTTTACGATACCGCCGCCGAGGACTCTGTCAAGTTCTTTCAGACCTGTCGTATATCGTACTTCACCGTCGCAGGTGATCTCATTGATTCTTTTGACAGAAGATGTCAGTGCTGACGTAGATTTTAAAACCTTATTCTGCTTCTCCGTTGACTTAAATACTTCAATCATAGTGTTCCATTCGCTGCAACCTGGACAGCATCCGAACCACTTGGCACTTTCGTATCCACATTCAGAACATACATATACATTTTTTGCTTTTGAAGCCATAATATCACCTTTGAAATCTGTATTTTACAATACCGTCTGCTATAAGCAATGCTATTTTGAATCTATAGTTTTCATCCTTAAGTAACGATAAATCATTTTCATTTGATAAAAATCCGCATTCAACCAATACCGCAGGGTTCACTGAATGGTACAAAAGATAAATTTCTGTTCCTGCTTTCTTGGTTAAGCGTTTATTATCTTTTTGGAGGTTATTTACAATTGACTCCTGAATTGAGTCAGCGAGATCCTTGCTTCTTAAATTATTTTTGGAATAAAAAACCTGAGTACCATTTTGTTTTATATCCTGAAAATTATTTTGATGAATACTCACGAAAACAGCTTCCGGATAACGCTTAATAAGCTTTAATCTATTTTTAATATCCGATACCTTTTTAGCTCTTTGTGTGTTCAGACCATCATCACAGGTCATTTTATCAACAGTTCTTGTCATGATAACTTCAAATCCATACAACTTTAATATATTTTCCAGTTTTAAAGCTATATCAAGATTAAAATCTTTTTCAGGCGATCCATCAAGAGCAACAGCACCACCATCTTCTCCCCCATGACCCGCATCTACGATAACCGTGAATTTACTGTTGTTCACATCATTTGAACCTGTCTCAGCCAACCTTCTGCTGCTGAGTAAAACAGATATAAAAGTAAATAATAATACAAACAAAAGAATCACACACAGTAATTTCAGATAAAACCTCTTCATAAAAGCACCCCACATAGAACATTATGCAGGAGATAAGATTATATGAAAAAATTCAAAGAAATAACAGGAGCGATCATTATAGGTATAGTCAATTCTGTTGTCGGTTCAGGCGGCGGAATACTTGCTGTTGAGAATCTGAGTAAAATCGGATTGTCTGTCAAAAAATCTCATGCAACAGCTATATCGGTTATATTACCACTGACTATAATCAATGCATTAATTTACTACCGTAAAGGCTATATAGATGTAATTAACTCCATTATTTATATAATACCGGGTATTTTGGGGGCATTATTTGGAGCAAAAATTATGTTAAAAATCAAAGAAAACTTACTCAGCAAAGCTTTTGCTGTTTTTATTATTTACGCGGGATTGAGGATGTTTTTGAAATGATTACAGATATTATTGCAGGATTTTTATCCGGTATAGCTGGAGCAATGGGCATTGGCGGTGGTAGTATACTGATTCTGTATCTTACTTTATATAAAGATATACCTCAATTACACGCTCAGGGAATAAATTTATTGTTTTTCATTCCGTCTGCAGTTGCAGCACTATTAAAACACAACAAGAATAATCTCGTAGAATGGAAAATTACTAAAACTTACATTTTTTACGGGAGCGTTGGGGTCATTATAGGCTACGTATTAATCAGCGTATTAAATCAAGATGTTATAGGAAAAATATTTGCAATTATACTTGTATCAACCGGAATAAAAGAACTATTTTTTAAAAATAAAAAAAGAGGATAATTCACCTTTTGATACTCTGCAGACAACTAAATCAATCAGCACTTTTATCAATATTCCAAAATAAAATCCAATAACATTAAGAATAAAATCATCTATATCCGGATGACCGTTACCTAACAGAAACTGAGAAAGTTCAATTAAAAAGCTAAGAATCACGGGAAATGTAATAAGAAGCCCTTTCTTTTTTGTAAAGACTGACAGTAAAATACCCAATGGTAAAAATATTGCGATATTACCTAAAAATAAGAATAGCAATTCATAATCAATATATCCTTGTGAAAAAGTAAAAATCATCATTGCAAATGGTTTAAGATTTACTTCAGGTCTTTCAAAAGTAATCGTTCTTATGATAAAAAAAGAATACAGAAGAATAAGTGCATAGAAGGCAAGAAATCCTGATGTTGCCATCTTTATGAAATCACTATAATTATCAACAAAAATCTTATCTTTTCTTTTAACCAAAAGTTTGATTATAAAATACAGTATGTAAGTAAACCATACTACACATATCAACGCTGGTCTGTCGTAATAAAATAATTGATACCACTTAAAAGAAAAATCATTGTGAGAAATATGGAAAATCAGTTGTTTTGCGACCGCAAGAACAGTCCAAAACACAATCATTCCAATCAATGACCGTGCAAATACAATAGGTTTTGGTTTAAGAATCACATCCAGAAGTAACACAACAACTGTACCGATAAAAATCGTAACCAAAACCTGTAACACTAAGTTACCTATTAATTTGTATCCCGGCAAAACTGAAACCGTAACAGCTGATGTACATATCACATGAATCAAAATATCTTTAATTCTTTGATCCTTAAGCATTAAAATTTCTCCTGTAATCAAGATAGGATTGTAATATGATAGTTGCTGCAACAGCATCAACCACATTTTTACGTTTTTTGCCGCGAGTATTAGTTTCGTTCAAATAATTGTGTGCCGAAACTGTAGTTAATCGTTCGTCCCACAAGACACATTTAATGCCTGATGAATTTTCGAGTTCTTCTGAAAATTCTTTGCATTTCTGTGCTCTCGATCCCTCAGAAGCATCCATATTTTTAGGATATCCGACTACAATCAAATCAGGTTTTTTATCATTAATTATATTAAGAATTCGTGTAATTACTTTCGGCATATAAGTTTCGGTGATTACTTCAACAGGAAATGCAAAAGTTTCGAGGCGATCGCTGACAGCTATGCCCGTCCTTACATCTCCGTAATCAACTGACATAATTATCATATGACCGCCTCCATATTTCAGTTATTAATTTTCTTCGGAACCATCATTATTTTCGCCTCCACCTGAAGGTGTATCAGGGGTTGACGGTGTTGGAGTTTCCTGTGGTTTCTCGTTTGTCTGATTATTATTCTGAGAACTATTTGAACCAGAGCTGCTTCCCGAGTCATTATCAGAACTACTCGATGAGTAGTGACCGTAACAGTATGACGGTAAGTGCTCCTCAATATACCAACCGGCAGCCTTTGATGAACAATTAGAAGTTGCTAATTTACCTGTATAAGTACAGTAATACTTCTTTACTACTTCACTGGTGTCCTCAAATTCTTTCTCAGCCAATCCTTCATGAATCTCATCCATAACAGTTTTGTATATTGTACCGGCCGGATTTCCGGAAGTGTGAATAGTCTTCGGAATATCATATCCATACCATACTGCCGCAACATAATAAGGTGTACCGCCTACCATCCATTTATCGTAGTTGTTATCAGTTGTACCGGTTTTAGCAAAGTTATCAAAACCTTTGGTTTTGTAGTCGTAACCGGTACCATAAGATGCGGTGGTAACAGTTTCCATCATGTGACGCATAACATCAGCTGTTTCAGGTGAAATAATCTGCTCACCAGTATTCTTTCTATTATCAAGAATTACCTGTCCTTGTGAATTCTCAATATAATAATACGAATACGGCTCATAGTACAAACCTCCGTTGCCGAATGATGCATATGCAGCAGTCATATCAAGAGAAGTAATACCGACATTCATTGAGCCAACTACAAGCGGTGCCGGATTATCATCTTCACCGTCAACAGTCGTTGAAATGTGGAACTTATTCTTGACATAATCATAAGCAACATCAGTAGTTACAGAATTTACACAGATTCTTGCGGGAACAGTATTCAATGATTTAGCAAGAGCAACCTGGACAAGTGTATTACTTCCTGAGCCATGGTTACCGCTGTAATTCTTAGGCCATAACCTACCATTATAAGTGATAGACGAGTCTCTGACATAGCTTGACCAGGTAATATGACCTAATTCGATTCCGGGTGCATATGAACTTAGAGGTTTAATAGTTGATCCCGGAGGTCTTGGCGAGTCCGAAGCACGGTTAAGAACACGATTACCTTCTTTTTCACCAGCCTGACCTATTATAGCCACAACTCTGCCGCTATAATCCATTATAGTCATAGATGACTGAGCCTTCTTATCAAGCCAGTTTGTTTTGTTTACATAGATTTTCTCAAGTTTTTTCTGAACTTCAAGATCGACAGCTGTGTAAATTTTCAGGCCACCGCCATAGATCATATTGGTAGCTTCTCTGCTAGAATAACCTAATTCCTTCTGAAGATCGTCAATTACATCATCAATTACGAAGTCAACATAGAAACTCTGAACTTCTTTATTATTTGTTGCTTCTTTCTTATTTTTCTGACGCTCGATCTCAGCAGCAGAAGGAACATAATCATCATCAGTTGTAAAAATCAGATCATAGTTAAGAGCTTCCTCATACTGCTCTTCACTTATAATTCCCTGTGACTTCAATTCACTCAGACAATAAACCTGACGTTTTCTGTTTTCTTCAGGATTTTTAATAGGATCGAGTGAATACGGCTTCTGTGTGATAGCTGCAATTACGGCACATTCAGCATAATTAAGCTCACCGGCAGTTTTACCAAAATAAGTCTCGGATGCTGTTTCGACACCATAGCATCCCTGTCCGAGATACAGTGTGTTCAGATAAGCTTCAAGAATCTGATCTTTACTGTAGTTTTTCTCAAGATTCAGAGCAGTAACGATTTCATTATACTTTCTTACAAAAGTTACTTCATTATTACCGGTAACGTTCTTAACGAGCTGCTGAGTTATTGTTGATCCACCCTGACCTTCGTACTTGGATACAACCATAACTCCTATTGTTCGTTTCCAGTCTACACCCTTATGATCATTGAATCTTTTATCTTCAAGTGCGATAAAAGCATCTCTCATATTCTGGGGTATATCCTTAAGATCAACCCAGATTCTGTTTTCAGTGCCATGAAGTCTAAGTAATTCAATCTCATTACCGTCAACATCAGATGCATAAAGAAAAGATGTCTGGTTCTGATTGTTTTTGGCACTTTCAAGATCAATTACAGGGTCACCGTTTGTAACAGTAATAATATTTACAACAACATAGCCCACAACAATCAAAGCAGTAAGGCAAACTATAGATACAAGTGATATAATAGTCGCGCCAAAATTTGAAAGCTTTCGCTTGGTTTTATTTTTGCTTTTTCTTCCTGCCATACATACTCTCCTTTCCCTTATTTTCTGAGCTTACGAGCTAACTTAATCTTAAACTTACGTGCTTTTGGAACAAAATCGTTGTAAAGCATGAACTTAAAATTATTATTAATCAGTGCATATTCACCGATAAATTCAATCAGATCAGAATTAAAGCTTGCTTTGAAATCACGAATACCTACAAAATCGTCGCGAACTTTAAACTGTCCGAGAGGAGCATTTACATCAGAAGGACGCTCGACTTCATCAACAAACACATAACCGAGGTCGTGTATGTCACATCCGCTCTCAACACTCTTTTTAAGTCTTAGATAGTTAACATAGTGACTGGGTCTCGTTTCGTTTCTGAGAATATTTCTGCTTCCACCAAAGATACATCCTGCTATACCGTTAAATCTGATAGTAAGACCTGCAGCGACACAAAACCTCTCTTTGTCTGAAAACTCCTGAGCAAGTTTGAAGCGTTTCATATAATTATCAGTTTGCTGCTGAATAGCTTCATTTTCATTAGAAAGCTTTTTAAACTGCTTTTCGTTACAGTTCTCCATCTTTTTCAGGTTATCAGCTAACTGTCGGTCACGATCATCCTGAAGCTTTTTATCAACGGTTTTATCGTAATAAACCAATGACAAATCCATATAATCTTTAAAAACCTTCATCAGATGAGTAACATAGTCCGAATTTCTTTCCATGAAATCATTTCTATCAGAAGTGTCACCCATTACCTGCATAAAATCATTCATCAGTGACGGATCTTTTTCAACATCATCATAAGTACAGATTTTTGAAGTAAGGCCTCGCTGATCGCCGATTCTGACACTGTAGCGTACACCTTTTTCACATTTTTTTATAATACTGTCAGCTGAATAGCTTTCACCGGTATCCTTATCTTTTAAAGGAATATAAAACTGTACCGGTGCTTTATAAATATAATTCTCAACATTATGATTAAGTCTGAAACCATTTTTAATCATCATATTGTGAGCATCAAGACCGCTTTGCTGATTTTCGTTATTAATTCTTAACGGTATATGAGGATCAGTCAATATTGCAGTTACTTTGTATTTTTTCATTTCACCCTTTATGAAATCAACAAAACTGCTGATCAGCTCGTCGTTCTCATAGTCACAGATGAAACCGTCCGGAATATACCATATAAGACCTGCCATAGGTAAATTTCTTCCGAGAATAAGACACTGAAATACACGTTCATCAGATTTGTAACCAACGTAAAAATGTGAATTCCATGCCGGTTTTGCTTCCGGCCAGAGAGAGCACTGCATATAAGTTCCGCCGTTTTTGATCAGATACTCATCAAAAGCCTTGAAATCTTTTTCTGATTCAAATCTATACATCAGTCAGACTCTCTCCTTTTCTTAAAAATTTCAATATGTTCACGTTCAGAGAAAGGTACATACTCACCTTTTATTTTCATATACTGCTCATGTCCTTTTCCGGCAAGAAGAAGTATATCTCCTTTTTCAAGAATACTTAATGCATACTCTACAGCTTCTCCCCTGTCAGGGATTCCTATATACTTACCGTTAACCTGAGTTACATACTGCGCAATATCATCAATAATATTCTGAGGATCTTCAAAATCCGGATCGTCAGACGTAAGAATAGACAGATCGCATTCTTTTCCGGTAATAAGGCCGAGTTCTTTTCGTCTGAGCTGAGTCCTTCCGCCTACAGCACCATAGAGTGCAATTATACGGTTGTGCGGGTAACTTTTAAGTGTATCAATCATACTTTTCATACTGATACCGTTATGTGCATAGTCAATAATTACATCAAAATCATCACACACATATACACACTCAGCCCTGCCGCGTACTCGTATTTCCTTTAAAGCGTCTATATGCTCAGAAGCATTAATTCCCAGTGCATATAAAACAGAGATAGCAGCCAGAGCATTATATACGTTAAAAAGTCCGGGTAAAGCAACTTCAGTATAAAATTCATCAGTATCACATTTGCACACAAAAGAAATACCAATAAACTTATTATTCTTAAGCAATTTTACATCTTCCGCCGTAACATCAGCTTTATCAAGGCTGTATGTAGTAACAGGTGATGTACAACTTTTTAACATTTCTTTATACGCAGGGTCATCAAAGTTCACTACAGCTTTTTTAGAAATCTCAAACAAAACAGATTTCCAGTACATATAGTCTTGGAAATCAGGATGTTCATTGGGACCGATATGATCGGGAGAAAGATTTGTAAAAACACCGACTTCAAAATCAACATAGTCGACTCTATGAGTCATAAGACCAATCGACGATACTTCGATAACACATGCTTTGCATCCGTTATCAAGCATAATCCTGAATATTTTCTGAAGCTCGTAACTTTCCGGAGTTGTATTTACCGTAGGTATTTCTATATCATCGTAGTAAGCACCGACTGTACCTATGATTCCGCATTTCATTCCGGATGATTCAAGTAAAGCTTTTACCAAATGAGCTGTTGAAGTCTTACCTTTAGTCCCCGTAATACCTATAACTTTGAGTTCTTTGGTAGGATGACGGAAGAAATTAGCGGATGCCAACGCAAGTGCAGCTCTCGTATCAGAGGTTAAAACCTGAACAGCATCATCGGGAATTTTAACTTTACGCTCAACTAAAAAGCAACGACAACCTGTATCGTATGCTTGCTGAGCATACTCGTGGCCATCGAATCGAGCACCACATAAACAAACAAATATAGTGCCACACCTTGCTTTTCTTGAGTCATAAACAATATCATCAATATCTACAGCGACATCAGAATCCGTATTAAATTCAATTCCTTTGAGTATTTCGCTTAAGAGCATAATCTGCCTCCATCACATCATAAAGCCTTACGTAAAAGGGCATCCTTCGGGATTTCAATACTACTTTCAAAACTGAAAATCATCATTGGGTGCGGAGCCTTTTCAATCGTTTCTCCTGCTTCGTTACGAAGATCTTTAATTATAACTTCGTAAGGTTTTGTACCTCTTTGCAAAACTTCAAGGGTGTCCCCTTCAAAAATTCTGTTTCTTTGTCTTGCATAAACTCTGCCGTTTTTATAATCAACAACTTCAGCCATTACACTCCAATCACGTTTATAACCACCATCATAGTATATCTGTGCATTGTCAGTAGGATGACCGTAGTAAAAACCTGTACAGTACTCACGGCTGCTCATCTTATACATCTCATCAATAACCCACTGCTCCGGTTTGTATGTATCGACAGGATTTTTAAGATAACCGTCGATAGCTTGTCTATATGCATTGGTAACAACCGAAGTATAGTAAGCAGACTTTGCTCTACCCTCAATTTTAAAGCTCGAAACACCTGCTTTCACAAGATCAGGTATGTGTTCAATCATGCACATATCTTTAGAATTCATAATATATGTGCCGTTTTCGTCTTCATCTATGGGCATATACTCACCCGGTCTCGTTTTCTCCATAAGTGTGTACTGCCATCTGCAAGGCTGGGCACAGTCACCTCTGTTAGAATCTCTACCAACAAGATAATTAGAAAGCAAACATCTGCCTGAAAAAGAGACACACATAGCACCATGCACAAAACACTCAATTTCAAGTTCTTTAGGTGTTTTTGCTCTTAGTTCCGCTATATCCTCCATCGACAATTCACGGGCAGTAACTATACGTGAAGCGCCCATGTTATACCATTCACAAGCAGAAGCATAATTCGTAATTCCTGCCTGTGTAGATATGTGAATATCAACATCGGGTGTATACTTTTTAGCAAGAGAAATTACACCAAGATCCGATATAATAAATGCATCAACACCCGCCTGAGCAGAGTCCACAAGAAACTGTGGCAAACAATCGATTTCATTGTTTCGTGGCACAGTATTACAAGTCAAATAGACTTTTACACCCTTATCATGAGCTGAATCACACGCTTTTTTTAGCTCATCAGTTGTAAAATTTGAAGGTGCAGCGCGCATTGAAAATGCAGAACCGCCGAGATAAATGGCATCCGCACCAAAATACAATGCACGTTCAAATCGTTCCATATCTCCAGCCGGAGCAAGAAGTTCAGGAACTAAAGTTAAAGTTTTATCCATAGAGCACTCCGTTAATCCTTGTTGTTGGCCTGAATAATCTTGACAAGATTTGTATTATGACCGTCAAGCGTCTCAGAAAGATAAATTTTACCGCTTTCATCATGAGCAAAGTAATAGTAATTTGTTTTATCGGGATACAAAGCAGCTTTGATTGCATCCATACCCGGATTACAGATAGGTCCGGGAGGCAGGCCCTTATTTGAACGGGTGTCATAATAATTATAATAAGTCAGACCTGCTGCATCACCTACTATAGGAGTAACATAATTGCTTATATATAAACCTGTCGAATCGCAACCTAATGTAGGATATCTTGAGTCATTACGAAGTCTGTTGTGAATAATCGAAGAAATAATTTTCATCTGCTCAACATTGGCTGCTTCTTTCTGAATTATTGAAGCAATTGTAATTATTTCATCACAGGAATATCCCAGCTTGTCTGCTCGTGCCTGATATTCGTCTGTCCATTTACTTTCGAAGTTATCAAGAAACTTCTTGATTACATAGTTGGTATCTGCACCAACATAGAAATCATAAGTATCCGGGAACATATAGCCTTCAAGCTTGAGGTAACGCTTGTCATTATCTTCTATTTCAGTATAGAAATCGTATGAATAATTTGATTTGATTGTTGAGTATAATTTGCTTGATTCACAAACATCATTTTTCTCAAGTTTTTCAAAAATCTGCTGAACTGTCCAACCTTCAGGAAAAGAAAGCTGTATGGTTTCAGCTGTAACCGGAGATTCCATCATATCCTTAAGCATACCCTCAACGCCCATACTGCTACTTAAATAATACTTACCACCAAGATATGTGTCTTCGTCAAAATGACGATATTTGGTGAAAAGTTTGCAGAACAGCTTGTTTTTTATCAAATCATTTTCATGAAGAATATCTATTACATCTTCATAACTTGAATTTTCCGGAATGGTAACCTCAACGCTTTCTTCACTTCTGTTGATAGCAAGCATATCTCCTATGCAAGAAATACCCAAATAAGAAAGTAAAGATGTAGCCAGGATAATTACTGCAAGAAAAATTGCTGCTGCTCTGCCACCTACGCTCTGTTTCTTCTTAGAAGCTGCAGGGACATTCTGCTTGATTGGCGGCGGTGTAAATTTGGGAGGCGGTGCCACAGGAGGTCTTTGTGGCATAACTGGTCTGTTAGGAACATTTTGCCTCTGATAATTACGGCTCTTCTGATAATTTGAAAAATAAATTCCGCCGCTGTTTCCCTGTTGTTTAGGTGCAGGTTCACCGTTCTGATTATTAATCAGAGATTCATCGATATGAAGAACAAACTTTTTATTGGCGGCATTATTATTCACAGGACGGTTGACATTTCTGTTTTTTTCCCGACCGACTGAAGAGTATTCTTCTAAAATACGATTAAGATCGAGTTCAGAATCTCTTGAATTTCCTTCTTTCAATTCGATTATCTCCTTTCTCAAAACGGACATTGAAGCGACAACTTAATTCGTTCCGCAGTTTTCTTGTCTAAAAGTACTGAAACAATTTCTTTACTGAAATCAATAGCCGCACCCATACCTTTTGCTGTAATGATCTTGCCGTCAGTACATACAAAATCTTTACTTACCGTTGCACCTTCCAGTTCATCCTCAAATCCCGGAAAACAACAAGCTGTTTTTCCTTTAAGTAAACCTTTATGACCTAATATCGATGGGGCTGCACAGATTGCACATATATATTTATCGTTTTCAAAGCAATAGTCTACAAAATCATTTACCGTTTTATTAGCTTCAAGATTTAACGTACCCGGCATACCACCCGGTAAAACGATACAATCAATATCATCTGTGATCGAAACTTCAGTCTCATCAAGGTCACAGAAAACAGGAATATTGTGTGAACCGGTAATTATCTTACCACCGATTCCAACAGTACAAACATTCAATTCTGCACGACGGATGTAATCAACCACTGTCAGCGCTTCAATTTCTTCAAACCCTTTTGCTAAAAAAACGTAAATCATATTTACCTCTCAATCAAGATACATTCCGGCATATAAATCAGTATGATCTTTTAAAAAATCAGATAGAACATCGTTAAGTGGAACACACATACCACATTTTGTATATCTTTCCACTACATCTCTACTATTATACACTATTGGTATACAAATGTAAACATTTTCTGCATTATTATTGTCAAAATATTCATCAAAAACAAGTGAAATGTCAGAATAATCAGTCAAAAATTCTTTAACAATCAAATCTGAATTACTGTTAAAATAATAAAACATAAGTATCGACTTACTTTCAGTCTGCTTTAAAAATACACTTCCACCGTTATATAAATGTTCCTGAACTGTATATCTGATACCTTCATCGTCAAACCTGAAGCATTCAACGCTTTTAATCAGACTTTTCTTTACTTCGCAAATTTTATCAATATCTGTAGAGTTATAATTCGGATCAAATACAAAACTGCTTTTTACTTTTAAATATTTTTTTCTGAAAACATCAGCAAAACCAAATTTTTTATAGTATGAATATAATTCTTCTTCAGCGGGCACAAGGAAAATAGAAGAATAATTCAGTTCCATACAGTACTGCTTTGCATATTCAATTAATTGAGCCATAATTCCCCTGTTCCTAAAATCCTTATGCGTACATGCAGCATAAAGATACTTACATTTACTGTCTGACAAATAACCTTCTAACAGAAAAAGCATAGATACAGGTTTGTCGCCAACAAAATATTCTATACAAACATAACCACGACAGTTATCAAGAAAAAAATCAACATATTCTCTCGTATCACCAAAAGAATCAATCCACAGATCAATAACATCATCACGATTCAGATTGTCAGGCTTAAATATCTTAATCAAATCTTCACCGCCGTAAATTTTTCAAGTAAAATTTCAGGATAATAAGAAAGTTTAGCTTTTCTAAGACCCTCTGAACCAATATCGTCTTCTCTGTTTACAAATTCATATCCCGTAAGTGTATTTAAAGCAAACAGATTGTTTATCATTGGATACGCACCTCTGATATCAGCAAAAGCCTTTTCGAAATGTGTTACAAAAGTCTTTTCATTCAGCTTTTCACCGAATGTAAATGCAACAACACGTCCATCAATACGAAGTAAGCCACCAACAAAACCAAACAAATCAAAATTTTGGAAACAAAGATTTAAAACTTCACGCTCAGCATCAATACCCTCAGGATCCTTATCCACATTCAAATCGAACCACTTGTTATTCATATCAATGCATTCGTGAAGATTCATACTGTTCATTTCTTCGTATGTCCAATTATAAGTTTTCTTGAAATACGAAATATGATTTCTTTTTGAATGATATTTCTTTCCGATAAGCTCAGCAAGATCTGAAACCCTATATATATAGTCAAAAGAGTTTCTTGACGGATAAAATACATATTCACCAGGAAACACCTGATTAAGCTTGTCCTTTTCTTCAACTGTCAAACCATAAAAAGAAGGATAATCGTATTCTTCTTTCAATGACTCAAGAGCCTGTTTCCAATTTTTGCCCTTTGGGAACCCAAACACTTCATTCTTTTTAATTTTAGCAACAAGACAACCTTCAACCTCGGCTATCTGTGCACCATAATAGTCTGACCAACCGATCAGGTTACTCAAAGCATATTCGCAGCTCATAGGCTGAGCTTCTGATAAAACCTTCTTAATCCAGTTAAAATCATACATTGTAGGTTGATGAAAATCAAACATTAGCTAACTCCTTGGCTACTATTCCGTAAATTTCTTCACCGATATCATCAATACTGCGAGGTTCATCACCATCATTGCATTTAATTACATGCCATCCCATTTCAACGGCAGCAACAAGTGCAGCTTCACGACATTTAAGAAGATATTCAATATTGCTTTCATGAATATCTTTCTTAGTTTCATCACCGCTGTATCGTTTACTCATCATCTTCTGCGAAATTTCGATAGGCATATCAAGATAAATTACTGCATCCGGTTTTGGTATTCCGATTAAATTATATTCAAAATCTTCAAGCCAATCAAAATATTCAGACCAGCATTCTCTGCAGATTTTAGTAGACTGATGATATGCATTGGATGTAGTGTATCTGTCAGAAATTATAATATCTCCGTTATCGTAAGAATCCTTCCATTTTGTTTTGAAGTTAGCAAAACGATCTACAGCATAGAAAGCTGAGGCGGCATATGCATTTACGTCATCCGGATTTTTGCCGAATTCACCGTGAAGATACATTTTTACAAGCGTACTTGACGGACTGTCATAATCAGGAAGTTTTATCTGATGGACCTGCTTGTCCGATAGTTTGGATTTAAGAAGCTCAATCTGCGTTGATTTTCCGCTGCCATCAAGGCCTTCTATTACAATTAATTTACCTTTCATTCCATGTCACCTCTATTATATTATAACTATTTTTTCAATATAATCAACTACAAAAGGTTACAAATTCCAACAAAAGAAAACGCAGCCCTTGCGGACTGCGTTAAATTTACCATTTATTATGTACTCTTTCAGCAAAAACCAACTTATCTTTAACCACAATAACAGTTCCGTCATCAAGAGTTGCTGTACCTGAAATAAGGCCAAAAACCTGATGAGGTATCATACATATGACCTTAAGATCAATCGGAGCTACACGATCGATTATTGGTTTGAAGCTCATTTCAAAACGCCCGTCATTGCTTGTAAATGTCCAATCGGACATATAATCAAAGTCGCCGTTTTTCATCGGAATATTGAATTTGACCTGATCAAGCTTGTGCGACTTTCCATTAAAGAAAAGCATATTCTCACTTGCAGCAGAAGTATCACCAAAACCATATCCGATATTGAAGCCGAAAATATTCCCGTCATCAAGAACCATCTGTCCGCTCCCCCAGTACCACGTGTTATCATAAGTCCATACACCGCGGCCCCAGTCAAGAGTTGCAAGCGCTTTGTTTTCATTATTAAAGACCCAGTCGATATCATCGTACTTAACAAAACCTTCTGCTCTCATACAGTTGATTTTCTGGTTGTAATAAAAATGCTTATCTTTATCAAAAGGAGTAGCAATAACCATACTCTCTTCGGGACAATCAGTAAGCTTAACATCGAAAGTTAATGTCTTACCGCTGTTGCAATAATTATCATATTTACCGTAGAGATGTCGAACTGTGCCGTCATTCTTAAAAGTGACATCGAAAGTACCGGCTTTGGTGCTGACATCCCCTTTGACACTAGTTGAAGGCATTTTAACCTTACCTAACGGAAGGATGCCTAATTCACTGTCGTTGAGCTGAAACGGGTTGTCTCCGAATTTCAACAATGACACGGATAAACTGCTTACATAACCGACGTCCGAGACAGTAAGACAAAGACCGTAATCCTGAGTGCCTATATAGTAATAATCCCACTCTTTAATACGCAGTTTACTTGCTTTTATCGCATTTCGGTCATATTTCCATAGAAGTTTCTTTGCAAAACCGGGTTCAGCAATGTTTCCTTTGGAATCGAGCAATGGCTGTTCTGTAGTAATTTCGTGCTGAGTGAATTCAAACATTAAATCACCTTATTTTCTCATTTTTGCAAGATCGCGATAATTTATAAGCTTAAATCCAAGAGATTCAATGTGCTGTCTTGTCTGCGGATCCTTAAGAATCTGGTACTCCCATACTCTTCTCTGCCAAGCACCTGTTGTGCCCTTGAGATCATCTGTTTCGAGTGAGGGATGCATATATGTTTCTGTTACAGCACCGTCTGGGAAATGTCTGTAAAGCTCATAAATATATTCCTTGAAGTTGTCATAGCTCTCATCCTGCGGGCCGCCCCATTCATTAGGAATAAGGAAGTCAGGAATAGCAACACCCTTCATATCCGCATAAGAAACGATATTTGACAGCAAACCTTTTACCATTTCTTTATCAACTTTGATTTCAAGCATCGTGTTATCAAAAACTTCATCAGGGAGAATCTTCGGGAAACGGAAAGGCAAACCATACTCGGATGCAACATCAAAAGCAACATTCAGAAGTTCAAAACGTCCTGTTTCAATACCGTAGATTGAACCCATATGATTATCGACATGAGACGGGTTTGTAAGACCAAGCTTCTTTAATCTTTCAATCTGAGCTCTGCACTCTGCTTCAATTTCATCGATATCAGCATTGAGTTCAACCTGATCACTCTCGTGATAGAAGAAACCATCCTCATCTCTGAGAGAGTCTGTGTTGGATGCACCGACAGGCGCCCAGCGGTACTTACTCCACTCACTTGTGAAAGTCCAGTGAACACCTATACCAAGCTCAGGATTTTCTTTTGCAAACTGTGCTGCTTCAGGAGCCCATGCACACGGAGCCATAATAGTAGAAGATGTAAGTGCACTCTGAGGATCTTTAAAGAGATCCATAACCGCAAGGTTTGCTCCTCTACACATTCCGAAATCATCAGCATTTATAATAAGATACTTACTCATTGCACATACTCCTTATCTATTACTTTTTCTTGCTCTTTTTCACTTTTTTATTGCCGTTTTTTCTTGCAGCGATTTCAGCAACCATTTCGCGCTGTTTCTTTTCAGTAATAGTATAGAAGAACATCGGGACAGCACAAGCAAACATACTGATTACACCCGAAAGAATGAGTGTATTCCAAAGAGCATCCTTGTCTGCAACTTCATAAGTTCTTGCGTTGATACCTGCAATACTCATTGAAAGTACACCTATGAAAGCACCAACTGCCATACCGATCTTGTTGATAAGAGTCTGCATAGCAAAGCAGATACCTTCGCCTCTTTCGCCTGTTTTCCATTCGAGATAATCAACTGTATCACCGATCATAGCATAAGTGATAATATTATTAACACCCTGCGGAATACCAAGAAGAACAAGACCGATAGCACAGATAATCATCTTCCACGGAGCATCATAACCGACAAAGTACATAATCGTCATCACAATACCACCAAAAATGTGAACAGCAATATATGACCATTTCTTTGTAAATTTCTTAGACATCCACGGAACAAGAATCGAAGCAACAAGACCGCCCGGTACAACAAGAAGCGTGATTACACCATACAATCCTTCATTGTGAAGAACATATTTGGCAAAGTAAAGACCACCTGTATATGAATATACCATTCTCGCACCACCGAGAACACCTGAAAGAACAATGAGAAGAAGTTCTTTATTCTTAAACAAAAGCTTAAGATTGTGGCCGAATGAAGGCGGGTTTTCGTCAGAGGTAAAACGTTCCTGTGTATTCTTAAAGCCATAGAAAAACATAGGAATAGCTAAAACAACAAGGACAACGGCACTAATGAAATATACCCACTTAAGCATGTCTGCATTTGCGATTTCAGAACCGACCTTAACGGTTCCGACAAATGTCTGTATAGCATCCGTTTCAGTAATACCCTGATTAGCCACCATGTTAGCAATAGCTTCAGCTTTATCCTTGAGAATAAGTGCTTTATCAGCTGCTGTATCTGCATACTTAAATTTTTCTGTAAGAGCACCTGTGATCATAGGAATGAAAACAGTAACGATACCTGCACCTACAGTACAGAACATACGAGCAACTGTGAGGATATTGCCACGAACAGTCGTATCATTTGTAAGACAAGTCGAAAGACCCCAATATGGAACGTCAGCAATAGTATAAACTACGCTCCATACGACGTAAATTACAGCAATAGTGACAAAAGCCTGAGTTGTCTGAGTGCCGTTATAAACATTCTCTGCACTGAAAATCGGTAAAAAGCAGAGAATTGTCATAATGCCGATCGGAAACGCCATCCACTTAAGATAAGGGCGACACTTACCCCACTTAGTACGTGTCTTGTCAACAACAGAACCCATAATAGGATCGTTCAAAGCGTCAAAAATACGGGCACCGAGCATAAGTACAGCTACGGCTATAGCACCGCTCATCGTACCAACAGTAACACCATCAGCACCAAAAAGAAGTGCGTCAGTCATAAACACGGTTATGTACGAACCAATAATAGTACAAATAAAGTTCTGACCAAAGCCGGCTACGCTATACGCCAAAGCCTCTTTAGGCTGAACTCCGACACCGGGTGTGGTGCCGAACAACGAATGTAAAGAAAACTTTTTCTTCATTACAAGACCTTCTTCCTCCAAATTTTATTCATTTTAACATAATTTAATTATGTTTGTAAACAGAAAAAATAAAAAACCTACCTTAATCACAAAATAATGGTAGGTTTTTTATCTAAAACAGCTATATATTGTTTATCAGCTAGTTGCAAATCTTGTTTCTGAATTTTTCATATAGTTCAATAATCTTAAATCTTGGCTCATACTCAGGTTTTCTTTTCACAAGTTTAAATTCTTTTTCACTTAACGTTGTTTTCAATATATCATCTTCATCTGCCGCTGAAACACACATCGGTGGAAACATTACACACCACCAGTTTTTGCCTTTGCCTTCCCCTATTCTGACGATTAACGAAAGATATTTCCCAGCAGGTAAAGTAACGTTTTCATATGTTCTTGTTTCAAAATATTCTTCATCAATACTGATGTTGACAGTATAATCAAACCCATGTTTTTCGATCACTTCAGATGCAATTTCTGAAAGCTTATCTATCTGAGGCGTAATTCTTTCAACAGCATTTTCTACAGTAACAGTTCCATCAAATATTTCACTTCCTTCACTCAAAATTGCATCACGTACTGCTATTTTTAAATTCTGATCAACAGAAGAATCAGAATTAGCTATAACATGCAGACGAAGTACATTCTCTCTGATATGTGCAGATGTATGTGCAAAAGACAAAACGCTGAAAACAATACATATAATAACACTTATAGCGAGTGAAACTTCTAATTTTCTGAATAAAGACATACGATCAACTCCTCGTTTTTGATTTCAAACGAATTGTTGACCGTATGTTATAAATTATTCATAAACAGACAATATTTCTTTTGTCTTTTCGACTAAAGCATCCGAAAGCTGCTTCGGAGCAAGAACCTTGATATCAGATCCGTACTGCATTATCCAACTGATAAGACCGCTACTTAATTCAACATCTGCTTTAAAAATAAAACTGTCTTCATCATAAATCTTAAGCGGTATTTCATCGCCGAACTTTTCAAGAATATCATCAATAATTTTGTTGTTACAGCAAAGCTCAATTTCACCAGATTCGCCGGTAAACATATTGAAAATTTTATTTGAATAGTCAGCAGTATCAAACTTGTGTATGTACTTAGATACCTTTGAAAAATGTTTAGCCGGACTGTCAAGCAGCTTTACCTCACTGATTCTATCGAGTCTGAGATGCATCAGATTATTGTACTTATCATTATTGCACACTAAATAATAATGATCGTTTGACCATAGAAGCGAATAAGGATTTATAAGAAACACTTTACCCTCAGTTGTCTTTAGATATCTGTTTTCCAGTTTTCTTTTTACATATGTAATCTGAACCTGCTTCGTTTTTTTGATTGCTGTATCAAGAATCTTAATTATATCATAGAGATCTTCTTTTTCAGACTTGAAAGTACTGTCAACATAAATCTGTTCACGAAGCTCCTCTTCCTGAAATTCGCTTAGCATACTTCCTATTTTATAAATAAGGGCTTTTGTCTTTCTGGAGGAGATAAATTTTGCCGCCTGAACAGCATCAATCAGCAATCGTACCTCAGCTACATCAAACTTACGGTCATTGAGATAATATCCCCTCTTGGGACTCCTGACATTAACGATATCCATTCCGTACTCTTTGAGTGCATCGATATCACTGTAAATTGATTTTCGTTCACAGTTTATACCGTATTCAGAAAGCAGATCACAAAGCTCATTAGCTGAATAAACATGATCTTTATCAGTCTGACGGGTAAAGATATCGTGTAAAAAAAGTAATTTAATTTTATTGAGTTCTTTACCCAAATCAAACACCTCAATACTTCATTTTCTGATTAATCTGCTTGATTGTATTTTCATCAATCTTCAGAAGCTCACGGTCATATGTGAATATGCCGTTAACTTCAAATTCAACGTCACTGACCTGTGTATAAACAGTAGCACAAAGGCCCTTGCTTATCTTAGGTATGATCTGACGCTCAAACAATTTCTTATAAGCTTTTGTAAGGGAAGCTTTATCCTTGTACATTATATAGCCAAAGCTCTTTTTATCATTCCATATATGATTTTCGATCTTTCTGCTATAACCTCCGAACTCAGTCAAAGCAAAAGGTCTGCCATCATTTTTACGCATAGTAACAGGAAGTATGTAGCGGTGCATACTGTTGATTTCCGGTCCTCCCTGATCGTGCCAACCGCTTGCATGGTCAACAATTCGTGAAGGGTCGTATGCTTTTACCTGTTCACCAATACGTTTAGCATCAAACTGTCCCCAGGCCTCATTGAATGGAACCCAACAACCAATTGACGGAAAATTATAAAGATTATCAATTGTTTCATACATAGCCTTTTCATGCTCTCTGCGACATTCTTCCGGAGCTACTTTGAAAAGATTATAGTTTGAGTCATCAGCTTTTCTTATTCCGATATTCGGCAGGAATCCTACAACGAAATTATCGATCTTTTCTGCACCGCAAACCATATCCTGCCATACTATTATTCCAAGTCTGTCACAGTGATAATACCAACGCTGAGGTTCAACTTTAATATGCTTTCTGAGCATATTAAAGCCAAGATCTTTCATTGCTTTAATATCAAATATAAGAGCATCATCACAAGGGGCAGTCATACCACCGTCACTCCAGTAACCCTGATCAAGAAGTCCGTTCTGGAAGTATGGCTTATTATTAAGACAAAGTCGAGGAATCCGCTTATCATCATATCCGACACTGAACTTTCTCATTCCGAAGTAACTTGTAACAGCATCAAGAATATTTCCGCTCTCATCACAAAGTGCTAAAGCAATGTCATAAAGAAAAGGATCTTCAGGACTCCATAAATGAGGGTTTTTGATGTTAATTACAGCGTTTTCACGTTCAACTTCACCTGCAAAAACTATACGTTCGCCCTCTTTTACAATTGCCTTGATATGAGCTGAACCCTCAAAATATGTAGAAAGCTTAACAGAACAGTTATCAATATCAGGTGTCATCTTAATCTTTTTGACATAGATATCATCAACAGGCTCAAGCCACACCGTCTGCCATATTCCGCTTGTCGCAGTATACCAAAAACCTTTACTTTCACGCACCTGCTTACCTCTGTCCTGCCAGTTTGCATCAGTAGGATCGTATACACGGACAATCAGTTCATTTTCTCCATTAGAAACACTATCAGTAATATCCACTGAAAAAGGTACATATCCGCCTGTATGCTCAGTAACGAGATTTTTGTTTATATACACCTTACATTTCCAGTCAACTGCACCAAAATTAAGAATGACTCTTTTGCCTCTAAATGCTTTATCAAGAATAAACTTCTTTCTGTACCATAAGAAATTGTCAGGCTGAATCGTTCTGCCTACGCCCGAAAGATAGCACTCCGGCGCAAAAGGTACGATTATCTCACCGTCATATTTTTCGGGAAATCGTTCATCTAAACCGGTAACAGCATACTCATATCTACCGTTAAGATTCTGCCAATCATTTCTGACAAGCTGTGGTCTTGGGTATTCAGGAAGCGGACAATCAGGATTAATATCCTCAGTCCAACGTGTTTTCATTTCAATCATAAATTCATCTCCACACAATTAAAATGTTTTTAATGTTTTTTCTTCAGCTTCATTAAGCCAAGTTTCAGCATCAGCAATCCCCTGTGGTGATGCATCAAATGTTTTTTCGTTTATAAGTTCATTATCCGTTGAATCGTATGTTTTTTCCCCGACATAATGAGCGGCATTGAGTGTAAGTCCGTCATCATTCTTACTCAACCATACACGATACCTGAACGTCTTTGACGGAACAATTCCGTAGAACGGATCGCACCCGGCAGAACCTGAATAGATATTACCGTCACCACGGAAAGGAATGTTCCCTAAAAACCATATATAGTTTGGTAATTTAACCATCACACACCTCTATTCACTTTTTACTAATCATTGTTTTATAATTCAAAATTTTGAACATAATATAAATCAAAAGTGAGTTCTTATTTCTGATAAACTTATCCAGAAGCATATCAACATTTGTTTTAAAAGCGGTATACTCATCACTTGAAGTATATAAAGAATAAAAAGTATCATTGTTAAGCACAAGCGAAATGTACTCAACTGCATCCTTATTCTTTAAATAAGTAGCTGCCGTCTTCAAAGAGAAAAAACTTTTAAACAGAAAAGACGATACCAGCCATTCATCAATCTGAGCCTTATTGCAATCAGACTCACAGAAATACGCATACTTCCAATTATAAATAAAAAGAAAGGTTTCAAAAGATTTTGAAACGACTGATGTCGTGTTTGACTCATTGACAAAGTAATAATATACAGGTTCATCCACAATCGATAAAGTTTTACAAAACCTAAGATAAGTGTAGACAAAAACCATATCTTCTGCAAGCTTCCTATCAGGCGGAAAACATATATCATTCTCTAATATTATTTTTCGTTTAAATAATTTCGCCCAACACGTATAAAAAAAGTTATTTGATGAAGCTAATATTCCATTAAGTTGTTCTTTGATTTCATCCATTTTCAAAAAACCACTTGATAAGTAAGACTGATATTCAGCAACAATCCTGTCATCTGATATATGTTCTGCACATATTATATCAGCTTCACCAAATTTATACATCTTTGAAAAGGCATCTTCAAGAAGGTAATCATCACTATCAATAAAACAGATCCACTCACCTTCCGCGCAACGGATTCCGTTATTCCGTGCAACTGAAACACCGGAATTTTTCTGGTGAATAACTTTAATGTTATCAAACCTACCGGAATAACTGTCACAAATATCAGAAGATCCGTCATCAGAACCGTCATCAACAAGAATAAGCTCGTTTTCGTAAAAATCCGGTTGATTTATAACAGAATCCACAGCACGACTCAAAAAATCACGACAGTTATATACCGGAATAATAACAGAAATCTTCTTGTTCATCAAAATCTCACCCTAAATCATCCGAAGAATTTTTTAAACAGAGCCTCAAGACCTGAACTTTCTTCTGCTTCCGGCTCGACTTTAACATCAGACTCACTTTGAGGAACCGCTTTAATGCTGTCAATTTTATAAACAAACACAACACTTGAAGTCATATTGCTTGCTTTAGTCGTGAAAATAGTATAACGTTTTCCGAGTTCAATCCAGGCTGTCATCTTAGCTGTAATTTCATCAGCATCTCCTGTAATTGTTGCAAACTGAGAAATACCACCGGCAGCAAGAGATCCCTCTACACTTGATATTGCAGATTCAATTGATGCTAAAGCATCACTCTCAGCAATAACTTTAAGTCCATCTATAAGATCTTTGTTTTCTTCAATAGCCTTCTGCAGCTCATTAAGTGTTGCAACAGTCTGCGGAAGATTATCAATAGCCTTTTGTACTTCGGGATCTTTAAGATCTTCAGACATCTGCTTTAATAAATCCAGACCTTCCTGTATCTTCTCACCACTGGCATCATCACCAAAAATGCTGTTGATTACACCTAACGCTTCCTCAAGACCCTCAAAATCAGCAGTAGAAATATAATCAGTCAAAAGCTGAATTGTCTGCATATTCTGAGGTGTTGCAAAATTATCAAGGAAATCTAAAAGTGCCTTGTTCTCATCGTACAACGTCGCAGCACGACCCACAAGAGCGCTAAGCTCACTGAGTTTATTGGGATTAGAAGTAAGTGTATTTAATAGTTCATCGGCATTAACATTCTGAAGAGTTTGTTGAATTGAACTGAGCTTTGACAAGTTCTCTCTGACATCATCCATGGATGTAGAAATAGAATTAAGACCGATATCAAGTGAAGCAATAGGAATTGCTGCAAACATAAAGTTTCCTAATTCAAAATCTGATACATCAGCAGAGATAACAAAAGTATCGTTAAAAGAATACTGGATATCTGTATTTGTATTCTGTGTTATGTCGGTAAGTCCAAGACTTTCATTAATACCCGGGAAACCAACGAGAACCGCAAACTGTGTGTTAGCATTACCTACCGTTTTACCGTTCTGTACACTTATATTCTGGAAGCTATCCTCACTGAGTGCAACACCGCCTACTACAACCATAGGTGTGTACATAACTATATCCTGACCGTTCACCTTAACAATCTCACTCTTAGTATTTTTCATTTTAACAACTATCTCAACGTGACCACTTTTACCTACGAGTTTTTCGGCTGAGACAGCTGTACCGTTAAGGTAATATGTCAATTCAAATTCAAGAGGAAGCGGAGCAGTAGACATACCCTGATAATACAGATCGGTTGTATCCATATACCATCTGAGATTCTGGCCTGAAACATCAGGAACTGAGTCATCTTTGATATTTTCGATCTGTGATAAATTAGTAACATCATCTACATAAACCTGACTCTGAGTAGTATGAAGCCAGTCACTGACAATAGTCTGAGTAACCTTACCACCACTGTTAAGATTAACATAAACAGTTTCTGTCTTTTTAACAAGTCCGGCCGGAGTAGAATACTTAACCTGTTGTGTTTCAGGTTCAGATTCAAGCTGTTGTTCCGCTACTTTTCCGCATCCGCAAAGCAGGAGAAAAACTGCTACCAAAGCAAAACAGATTATTTTTTTAAATATCTTCATTAGAAATTTCCTCACAATCATTTACATAAGATACCGTTCTATTATCTGGATTCTGAATAAAGGGCATTTGAGTTGTAAGAACATTACTATTCAGCACTGATTTATCAGGACCCCAATTTTTAGTTGTTTTAAAAATGAATTTTTCTGAAACAAGTAAAAGTGGCGTCAGCACAAAAACAATTATCAACGCACTGATAATTGATCCTCGTGCAAGCAACTCACAAATCTCTTTGACAATTGAAATACTTGAAATGAAGTACACACCAATTGTAACAAGGAAGAAAATAACTGCACTTTGAAAAACTGAGCGAAGTGACTCAGAAGCAGCTTTTTTCATTGCTTCAAACTTATTCTTACCATCTTTTAACTCTTCTCTGAATCGTGAAGTCAGCAAAATCGCATAGTCAACAGTTGCTCCAAGCTGAACACAAGAAATGATTGTCGGTGCGACAAACGATATCGGTGTTCCAAAGATCGCTGAAATTGATTCATTGAGTAAAATTGCAAGTTCAATTGAAAAAATCAGAATCACAGGCAAAGAGAATGACTTGAAAATTAATGCTATAACAATAAAAATAGCAAGAATTGAAATAATGTTAGTGATAGTAAAGTCGGTAACAGTAATATCAACCATATCACTATACATAGCACCTTCACCGGTTATATAACCCTCCGGATCGTATTCTTTTACAATAGAATACATCGCAGAAACCTGTTCGTTTGAAGGTTCGGTAGCCGCCTCATAAGCGGAGTTAACAAGCATGATCTGATATCCACCCTGCTTGATAATATCTGTAACTCCGTCAGGTATAATAGAATCAGGTATTGATGTGCCGACAAATTGATTATAAGCCAACATTGATGTAACGCCGTCAAGATCATCAATCCTATTTTCCATCTCAAGCAACTTTTCAGCAGAAATAGAATCATCAACTATTATGAAATGAGTAGTAGTCATATCAAACTCTTCTTTTAATGTGTTAAGAGCGACAACGGAGTCAAGATCTTCAGGAAGAGTTGATGCAATGTTATAATACTGATTAACGTTAGCTGCAAGAAGAACAGAAGGGATAAATAAAATAACAAATATTATAACAAATACTTTTCTGTGTTTAACTGAAAAATTTATAAGTTTATCAAATTTAGGTACGAATGTTTTGTGTGATTTTTTGCTTATAGCTTTATCAAATACTAAAAGATAAGCTGGTAAAATCAGCACAGCAGACAATAATCCGATTACTACACCTTTTGCCATAATTATGCCTATATTGAAGCCAAGACCGAGTTGCATAAAGCAAAGTGCAAGAAATCCAAAAACAGTAGTAAGCGAGCTACCCATAAGTGAAGTTACGGAAGCCTTCAAGGTGCGCCGCATAGCCTCTTCTTTCGTGTCGGATTTAAGTTTTTCTTCCTTATATCTGTTAACTACGAATATCGAGTAGTCCATAGTTACTGCCAACTGAAGTATTACTGCAATACACTGAGTGATATAAGAAATACCTCCGACCAACCAGTTTGAACCCATATTATAAAGAACTGCCGAACCTAATACAAACATAATTATAAAAGGCTGAATGAAAGATTCCGTTGTAAAAAGCATAATTAAAAGAATAAAAACAACGGCAAGCGCGATATATATCGGCAACTCAATATTAGTCAGTTCCTGTGTATCAACATTGATAGGAGTAAGACCGCTTAATAAGCAATATTTCTGAGTCTGTGCTTTGATTTCTTTGACAGCTTTAACAATATCCTTGGATGAGCATTCAGGAGTATAGCTTACAAACATCATTGTATAATTACCGTCTTTACTGTAAAAAACACTCCTTATTTCATCAGGAAGTATGTTTGAAGGTATGCTTGTATCTATCAGGTCGTCATACCAAAGAACAGATGCAACATTATCTATCGCAGCAATTTTATTCTTAAGTTGAACTACCTTCTTTGGTTGCATATCCTCAACTATAACCATCGTCGTTGACTCAATATCATAAACGTCAGTAAGCACTTGCTGACCTTTTACAGAATCGAGTTTTTCCGGCAAATAGGATAAAATATTATAATTAACTTCCGTAAAAACATAACCGACCAAGCTTGGTATCAGTAATATCAATGATAAAACTATAATTAAAATCGGTCTTTTAATTACAAATTTTGAAATTTTTTCCATGATTATCTCCCTGAATTAATACAAAAACCTTGTATATAAGTTAAAAATAGAAAAGATATACAAAACGAATGCAATAACAATTATAGCTGATAATATCAAAAGAACAGCTTTAATTTTTTCATATTCATCTGCATTCATAATGTATCTTAATACAGAAGAAAACTTCTTTCCGAAAATGTCAAAGTAGCTGATTGTATATGTTTTAATGCTCGATGGATCATTTTCATCAAGTTCAAAAACTCTGACACCGCGTGAAACCATATTGCCATAGCTTCTGAAGGAAGCACCGGGAGTCTGAACGATATTCACCCCATCCAACTCTGCAGTAAAACAATTCAAATGATCATGTCCACTTACAAGTCCGCAAACATCACCACGTCTTCTGATAGCTTCAAGCTGACCAAAATCTTCCGAAGTAGTTTCAGCATATTCAAATGCAAAACCGTTAGCAACGGATGTATCAAGCTTGTAAAACTTATCGTCAGGTCCTTTTACGGCACACTTATCATCTTTATCACATTCAACAAATAACTTTTTAGTCTGCGGAACCGGAATGTGCTGAAACATAAGTGACATAACTTTTCCGCAGTTTTCCTTTTCAAGCTGTTTGCTTTTTTCTTCATACCATCTTATTGCCTCAGGTTTAACATATTCAAAACAGTTATTCCCGTTTTCATCAGAACCAGCAGAATCCATCATCCATATATTGAAAGCAACCTTGTCTTCCTCTGATGAATATATAGGCACATTGTATGTATCACAATCAACCGTATCATTTGTGAGATTATAAGGAACACAAAAATCGTACGATCCGTATATCTCAGCCTGTTCATCTTTAGATATGCAATTTCTGTCATCATGGTTTCCATAAAGAAATGCGAACGGAATTTTTCTATCGTTAATGGGCTTGAGTAAATAACCCAAAGCTTTTTTCATCCTCTTAAGTGTTCCTTTTTTACTCTTAACATTCTGCCAGTTGCCTATCGGAGCATCATTTATATGATTACCAAGAATATTATCACCGGTCAAAACAATCAAATCAGGATTAACCTTATCATAGATTTTGTTAAGCATTTTAAACATACCTCGTCTCGGGATATGCATATCCTGTGCATCACTTACCTGTAAAATTGTAAATTTGCCATTTTTATTAAAACTGAGTTTTTCATTATACATATTTTTACCCACTTTCTATACACAATAAATTTTACCATAACTGAGTAAGTAATGCAAGAAAAAGAGTATAAAAAAAGCCACCGTGAGGTGGCAATTTATGTATCCAAATCAACTTTTTTAATGCGCAGTATAAATCTTAAAATCCCCTTAAAAGCTTTTGGTGCCTCGAACATTATAACTTTCATCATAATCCCCCGTTCATTTAGCTACAATGATGCCGAGAATTACGATCACTACAGACAAAATCGCAACAGTAAACGTTTTCGGACACATAAGTGAAACAAGCATTCCAATGCCGAATGCAGCAAAATACAGTCCGATTCTGTTCGAGCAGCATCTGTTTTTTCTCATAAAAACACCACCATAGTTTTTACTAACATACTATGGTGGTATTCAGAAAATGTTACAATTGCCAATCTTTTAAATTCTTAACTTCATTATAAAGCGTTACATAACTTTCGTGTCTTGAGGTAGCGATTTTACCTTCATTCAAAGCTTCAACGACCTTGCATCCCTTATCATTCACATGAGCACATGAAGTAAATTTACAAAAATCAATATACTCAGAAAATTCAGGAAAACACAGAGCAAGTTCATCTTTCTTAATCACATCATTGGTTTCAAAATCAAGAGATGAAAAACCCGGTGTATCAGCTATATAACCACAACCTACTTTGAATAACTCAACGTGACGAGTAGTATGCCTTCCTCGTCCGAGTTTAGTACTGATTTCAGCCGTTTCAAGTGCAAAATCAGGATTAATGCAGTTAAGCAACGAGGATTTTCCGACACCGGAATTTCCTGTAAAGACGCTGATGCTGCCGTCAATCAGTTCAACGAGTTCTTTGACACCTTCACCGGTTTTATTTGAAACTACGAAAGTATCAATCCCGGTTGTCCTGTAAACGTCACAATACTCAGAAGCACTGTACAAGTCGTCTTTTGTAAACACAACAATCGGACGAACATTTTTGTGAAAAGCAACTGCAGTCAGCCGGTCAATGATCAGCAGGTTCGGTTTTGGTTCGCAAGTAGAAGAAACGATTACAAGATTGTCTACATTTGAAATAGGAGGTCTATTGAAGCAATTACGTCTGTCTAAGATTTTTTCAATAGAGTTTTTACTGTGCTCATCTACAGATATGCTCACTTTGTCTCCGACAAGTGGTGTGATTTTCTCTTTTCTGAAAACACCTCTTGCCTTACATTCAAATATCTCTCCATCAGATTCGACGTAGTAAAAACCGCCGATCCCTTTAATTATAGTTCCGGTTAAAATCACTCGCTATCACCAAGAAAAAGTGTAATATTTACATCAGAAGGATATTGTTGACCCGCCTGAGGATACTGATTGATAACTACTGAACCCTGACCGCTTGACTTAATCTCATTTTCATTGAAGCCTGCAGCAACAAGTTTCGCTTTTGCTTCTTCAAAAGAAAGAGGTTCAGATGTAAGATCAGGCATTATAATTCGTACTATTTCACTGGTAGTTGATTCAGTTGTTGTTTCCTCTTTATAATCATATGTCACGATATTGGAAATTTCACAAGGCGATGTCGTAAAATCAATATCACATTTATATATGACTTTATTGTTTACAAAAACTTTGAAAACAGAGTCAGATTTATATCCAACAACTGAAAAAGTATAAGAAGATCCATCAAGATATCTTGTTTCACTGTGAATAACACTTGAGTCTACGCTTGCAGTAACTGTACCTTCTACTCCAAGATTAGGAAGAGAGATACTGATAAGAGTAGTCTGCTCATTCTTCGCACCCATACTGATAGTCAATACGATTTCTGAGCCTTTCGGAATTTTTGTATTCTTAGGAACAGAACTCTTTATTACATAGTTATTCTTAATAGTATCATCATAGTCATACTGAATAGCAACAGCGAATCCACTTGATTTAAGAAGCTGTGTTGCACCGTCTTTAGTGAGTCCTGTAACATCAGGGACTGAGACTACTTCGACATTATTAGCACTATAAGACAAGTACTTCACCGTCACAGTTGAGTTAATATAAACCTTTTCACCTGAACCCGGAGTTATATCAATAACCGTACCGGGTTTTACTCCGGCATTCTCGTGTTCTGGAGTATACTCAACTTCTTTGTCGACTATATTCAATTTGAGATCCGAAAGCGTATTTTTAACAGTAACATAATCCTTGCCTTTCAGATCAGACGGTATGGTAACTGTTTCCTTACCCGTTGCAACAACAAGTTCTATCAAAGTTTTTTCAGGATCTATACGTTCACCCTCGGAAGGAGTCTGGGAAAGGATTGTGTTAGGAGTAACCGAAGTATCCAATTTTTCTGTAATTGTGAAGACAAACTCAGGATATTCTTCTTTAAAAGCTTCCTCAGAATATTCTTTACCGATAAAATTAGGAACTTTAACACCATTATTTCCAAAGACGCCGAAACCAATAATAGCACCGCCTGCAATAAGAACAACCAAAGCAACAATAACGCCAATAAGAATAGGAATAGTTCTGTTCTTTACTACCGGTTCATCATAATTTTGCGGACCACTTTCAACGTCGTATGCAGTAACCGCTGTTCCGACATTCGGGATATACTTAGTTGGTTCATTATTAGTATAACTGTAATCAAATTTAATAGAGGGGTTTCTTCTGAATTCTTCAAGATCAAGAAGCATTTCTGCAGCCGACTGATAACGGTCGTTAATATTTTTCTGCATAGCTTTGATAATTATCTGTTCTAAACCAACAGGGATCTGTGGATTGATAGTACGCGGCATAACCGGATCTTTCTGTAACTGCATAATCGCAACAGAAACCGTATTATCAGATTCAAAAGGTAACTTGCCTGTAAGCATTTCATAAAGCATTACACCAACAGAATAAATGTCTGCTTTATCATTAGTAAGATCGCCACGTGCCTGTTCAGGGCTGATATAGTGAACAGAACCTATGGCAGAATCAGTCATCGTTCTGGTCTCACTCGCAAAGAAACGTGCAATTCCGAAGTCAGTTACTTTAATAACTCCGTTTTCAAGCAAAAGAATATTTTGCGGTTTGATATCACGGTGTACTATTCCTTTATCATGAGCATGCTGCAATGCACGAAGAACCTGCATTACAAAGTATACAGCTTCGCGATGGTTTACCACACCCTGTTGCTGAATATACTCCTTAAGAGTAATACCCTCAACATACTCCATAACTATGTATTGCAGTCTGTCACCGTAACTTACATCAAAAACCTTGACAATGTTCATATGCGAAAGAACCGCAATCGCTTTAGATTCATTTTTAAATCTTCTGCGGAACTCTTCGTTAGCAAGAAACTCTTCTTTCAGAATTTTCACAGCAACAATTCTGTCATCAATATTGTCATAAGCCTTGTAAACTACGGCCATACCGCCAACACCGATTATTTCTCTTATTTCATATCTTCCATCAAGTCTTTTACCTACATAATTCTGCATTTTTCTACCTCCGTTAATCAGTCGGTAACAGTTATTACTGTAACGTTGTCTCCGCCACCGTTTTCATTAGCTTTATCTACCAGGGCATCTGCTAACGAGTAACTGTCATAGGTATTACAAATATCCAGTATAGTTGAATTATTGACAAAATTTGTTAAGCCATCGGTGCAAAGAAGAACAACATCCCCTTCATTAAACACTTCCTGACTATAGTCAATCCTGACCTCATCATCAACGCCTAACGCTCGGGTTATCACATTTTTCTGAGGATGATCCTTAGCTTCCTCAGCAGTGATCTCACCCCTGTCAATCATCAACTGCACAACTGAATGATCTACCGTAAGCTGATTGATGCTGTCTTTTGTGACAACATAGATTCGCGAATCGCCTACATGGGCAATGTAAAGTGAATCATTTTTAATTATGGCAAGAACAACAGTAGTACCCATTCCCACCAAAGCAGCATCACTACGTGAACGCGAGAAAACAGTAGCATTTGCCGCCTCAATCGCGGAAACAATCAGATGTTTGATTGAATTATCGTTCATTGCTTCATGATAACCAAAATTCAACTTTTCTGAAATTGTCCGTGCAGCTGTTTCACTTGCAATATTGCCACCGTTTGCACCACCCATTCCGTCGCAGACAACAGCCCACGTCACACCATCGGTAAACTCTCCGGCAAGACAATAATCCTGATTATTTTGTCGGACAACTCCGACATCAGATTTCGCTGAAACTTTCACTGTTTTCCCTCCTTTACATTATTATTAACATGTTTACTTCTAAGCTGACCGCATGAAGCATCAATATCCGAACCCAAACTTCTGCGTATAGTTGTATTTACACCTTTTGAATTAAGAATCGACATAAATTTCTGCAAACGTTCATTTGTGCTTCTGCGATGCTCACTTTCATTAATTTCATTAGCAGGAATCAAATTTACGTGACAAAGCATACCTTTCAGAAGAGATGCAAGTTCATAGGCACACGCATCAGAATCATTTACGTCCTTTATCATAGCGTACTCAAAAGAAATCCTCCTTGAAGTCACGTCAATATAGTCCTTACAAGCTTTTATTAACTGAGCAATCGGATATTTATTGTTTACTGGCATCACTTTCGATCGCATTTCATCATTAGGTGCATGCAGCGAAACCGAAAGTGTAAGCTGAAACTTTTCATTAGCTAAATCATATATCTTAGGAACCAAACCACAAGTAGAAAGAGAAATATTTCTCATAGAAATATTCAGACCATTTTCAGCAGATACCAGATCAAGAAATCTTACAGTGTTCTGATAATTGTCCAAAGGTTCTCCCATTCCCATCATTACGATATGAGAAACACGAATATTCATATCGCGCTGTGCAGCATGAATCTGTCCTAATATTTCCGATGGCATAAGACTACGCACACAACCGCTTTTTGTAGACGCACAAAAAACGCAACCCATCTTACATCCAACCTGAGAAGATACACATAAAGTATACCCATACTTGTACTTCATTAAAACAGATTCAACAAAATTACCGTCATATAATCTGAATAAATACTTAACTGTAGAGTCAATTTTCGAAACTTGCTTTAATTCGATTTCACAGCTTCGTATAGGAAATAAATCACCGAGAGTGGCTCTGAGAGATTTAGGCAAATTTGTCATCTCATCATAGTTCATCACACCATACATCTGCAACCAATTATAAACTTGTTTAGCTCTGAACTTCGGCTCGTTTAACGATGTAATAACATCCTCAACTTCGCTCAGCGTCATTGACTTGATATCAAATTCAGACAAATTTACACTTCCTTAATTTTTCTGATACCAGCCACAAAAAAACCGTCACAATTATGTAAATGCGGCATCAGAGAGATATAATCAGTATCATCACCATATCTCATCAATTCAGGTAAAACTCTGATTGATTCGAAATTAGGATTATCTTTTAAAAATCTTTCTATAACTCTGTCGTTTTCCGACTTGTTTAACGAACATGTTGAGTATATTAGTGTACCCCCAGCTTTGAGGTATTTACTCGAAACGCAAAGTATAGAATACTGCAAATCAGGCAATTTGTCAACTTCAGCATATTGCTTGTACCTGATTTCAGGCTTTTTACGTATAACTCCCAAACCTGCACAAGGAACATCACAAAGTATTTTGTCTGCTAAAGACAACTGCTTGTTATGGACAGAGCCATCATTAACACAAGTACGGATATTTGTTATACCAAGCCTTGAAGCTCCTGAATCTATAAGATCAAGCCTGTGCGGATATATGTCCATTGAAACAACAGTTCCGCCATTATTCATAAGCTCTGCTAAAGTAAAACTTTTACCTCCGGGAGCGGCACAAATATCCAGCACAACATCATCTTCTTTGGCATCAAGTGCTGAACAACACAATTGAGACGCTGTATCCTGAACGTGAAACAGTCCATTATTATAAGCATCAGTTTTATATAATGCACCGATTCCTTCGACCAACAGACAACCATCAATGTTATCATGTTTATATGCAGTAAAACCTTCCTTCGAAAGCTCAATAATAAGTTTGTCAGCAGTAGTTTTAAGAGTGTTTACACGTATCGTTGTTTTGGATGAAGCAAAGGAAGACTCAAGCAGACTTATAGCATTGTCAAAGCCGTAATCTTTTATCCAAAGCTTACAAAGCCAATCCGGTACTGAATACTTTACTGACAAATCGTTTGTTTCGGTAAGCCCTGAGACTGAGATCTTTCTAAGTACAGCATTAACAAGGCCGGAAGCGAAAGACGCTCCATTAATTTTGACAAGTTTAACGCTCTCATTGATAGCTGCAGAAACAGGGATTTTATCCATAAACAAGATCTGATAAGCACCCATTCTTAAAACAGTCAGAACCTGAGGTTTTAATTTTTTCAAAGGTTGCTTCAAATAAGAGGATATCTCAAAATCAAGAGTAATCAGACGTTCAATAACACCATAAACAAGAGCAGAAACAAAAGCTTTGTCTGAAGGTTTAAGTTCAGTCTTTTCAAGATAAGAATCCAGAATCAGATTGGAGTATGAATTGTCTCTGTTTATTCTGTTTAATATTTCAAAAGCAGTTTGTCTTGCAGTTTTCATATAACACCTTATCTGCGTCTGTTATTTCCGAGAAGTCTGAACGCATAATACAATAAATTAACAACAGCCGTTGCAAGAGCAGCGACATAAGTCATAGCAGCAGCGGACAAAACGCTCTTCGCACCGTCATATTCGGCACCGGCAAGCATACCTGTTTCTTCGATTACCGTCATTGCACGCTTACTGGCATTAAACTCTACCGGCAACGTTACAAGTTGAAACACAGCAACAAGACCATACAAAGCAAGTCCGGCAATTATAAAATAAAAACCAAAATCACTGTGTGAAGCATAAGCCAGAAAATAACCAAGAAAGGCAATAATAAGTCCGAATCGTGAGCCAAAATTAGTAACAGGAACTAAAGCTGTTCTGAT
>JAZRNG010000099.1:0-44575 GCA_045648065.1 Acutalibacteraceae bacterium
TTTACCCAGAAATAACGAACTCCTGCTTCTTCGTTTTCAAAAATAAGCTTACGGTTGACTTCCTTGATAGACGGACATTCATAGCCTGACTTTTCAAACATATCGTAAACCTTTTCACCGAGTCTTCCTTTGGGAAGAGCAACATTAATCATTGTTTTCAAGAATGTCCACCTCTTTTCCGTTAAGCTTTAAAAGCTGTTTGTATTTAATGTTTTCGGGCACATTCTGCTGTGCCATAACTGTCTTGCCGTCTGCAACAAGAGTGTTTACTGCTTCTGCAAGGTCTGATGCAATGCAATCTGCATCATAAAGGAGAACACAGTCAACATCATATTTTTTTGCAGTAAGGTTAAGTCTTTCAAGGGTGTCGAGGTAAACGGCAAAGCCGATAGCACCTGACTTTCTGCCCATTTTCTTCATAAGATTGTCATACTGACCGCCTGAAAGAACACCTGTCGGTACGTTTTCCACAAAACCCTGGAAAACAACACCGTTGTAATATCTCATATCAGTTGCGATTGAGAAGTCGATGTTGATTTTCTCGCTGAATTCACATGATACGAGAAGTGAACAAACGCTTTCAAACTCTGCGAGAGCTGACATAAGTTCAGGAGTGTCGCAGATTGTACGAAGCTCAGGGATAACCTTTTCAATCTTGCCGTAAGTGCCGACAAGCGAAATGATTTTTTTACATTCTTGGGAAGAAATATTATTCTCAGCACAGATTTTTTCGATTCCACTCTGATTTTTTTCGCCGATGCAGGTAAGAATTTTCTTGCCTGTTTCTCTGCTGCAACCGATCGAGTCGAGTGCCGCTGAAACGATTCCGATGTGTGAAATGTCAAGTACGAAGCTGTCGCTGATAGCTTCAAGACTCTTTGCGGCAAGAGTGATTACTTCGTAAATATTGTAAACGTCGATGTTACCGATGCATTCAAGACCTGTCTGCATAATTTCCTTGAACTCGTGAGTGTTTTTGGAAACTCGGTAAACGTTTTCATTATAATAAACCTTCTGGACAGTGTCGGGAAGATCCTTCGTATTTTTGACGATAGAGAGTGTAACGTCAGGCTTGAGAGCGAGGAGCTTACCGTTCATACCTGTGAAGGTGATAACGCTGTCAGAAACGAGGAAATCCTTGTTTCTGACGTAGAGGTCATATTCCTCAAACTTACTCATTTTAAACGGAGTGTATCCGTATTTTCTGTAAAGTGAACGAAGGGCGAAAACTGCCTTTTCTTCGTTTTTAAGTATATTGCTGTTAAACATTGTGCCACCTCAGTCCTTCTTTGTACGTTCGATAACCATTTTGTAACCCTCATTGCCGTACATAAGACACTTGTTGACACGGGTGATAGTGGTGCTTGATGCGCCTGTTGCTTTGGTTATTTCGTTGTAGTTTTTCTTATCAGTCAGAAGACGTGCTACCTCGTAGCGCTGAGCGATATCCTGAATCTCTTTGATTGTGCAGATATCCTCAAAAAAGCGGTAACATTCGTCGATGTTTTCGAGGGAAAGAATAGCCTCAAAAACCTTATCAATATTTTCGTTGCGGATGTTCATAAATCATCACCATTTTAAAAGAATATGACGGTATGTTACCACATTAGTGTGGTAAAGTCAAGCGGTTTTTATAATAAAATCAAGGTATTTTAAATAATGTTAAAAATCACCCTGAAACCCAACAAATTCAAGGGTTTCAGGGTTAAAATCAACCCGACCGCAGAGGATGCGGACGGGTTCAGTTCTTTTCGTCTTTTAAACCTAAAATGTAGTCGGATGTGACGTTGTAATACTGTGAGAGTTTGATGAGATATTCTATCGGAAGACTTCTTTTTCCGCTTTCATACATTCCGTATGCCTGCGAGGTAACTTTTAAAACCTGAGCGACATCTTCCTGCCTCAGATCATGGTCTACCCTGAGATCATAAAGCCTTTTTGTATAGTTCAATTCCTCACCACCATAAGTTTTTTCATAATTATCATACAACAAAATGTTTCATATAATATTGATATGAAACGAATCTATTCGATAAATTCGGGTTTGTCGGATTGTTAGAAATTATTGTGTAGGACGTGACGCTCGTCGACACGCCGTAAGATTCAGCAGAATATCGGCACTATGTGTTCGTAGGGGCGCGCATTGCGCGTCCGTTGAATTAAGCAGAATTTTTGCGGACGACCGATGGTCGCCCCTACGATATTAATTGAATATTCTACCCGACAAGCCCGAATTTACATCATCAGACGTAAAAAGCTGTATCTTTACGATACAGCTTTTTGAGGGGGATAAAACTTTTTGTTTTTGAGACGAAGGATTAATCCAGAAGATCATTTGAGAAGTAAAGTGTTGTACCTCTGTTTTCAAGGTTTTCCTGATATGTTGAAAATTCCTCTTCTGTAATCGCTTTGAATCCGTCTGTGCCTTCTGTTGTAAATGCATCTTTACCTGTGCCGATTGCAAATGAAGACGGCTCATTATAATAACCTTTCAGACCATATTCGACATTAAGTTTACCGTCAGAAACAGTGTAAACGGTCTCGATCTGTGAATGACTTCCGTCACGCCAGTATCTGTAAATGTAAATTTTTGAGTCTGTGTCTTTGAAAATTCTGATTTTTTCGCAAAGTCTGGGAGCAGCTGCAAGTTCTGAGGAAAATACACACTTGACAGTTCCGTTTTCAGCTGTGAGAATGTGAACGATTACAAACTCGGAGACGTGTGCTTCCACGTTGCTGTATTTTACTGTTACTACAGCTTCTTTTGTTCCGTCCTGATCAAGGTCGATAAACTTATATACAGGCTCGGCATTTGTTTTGTAATCTTCGTAAGCAAAAAACTTATTCTTGTTTGCTGAAACATAATTTTTGTACATCTGCTCGGTATTTTCAACGGGCTTCTCGGTCGGAGTCGGTGCTGACGGCTGAGTTGATGTTCCGCTTATTGAAGCTTCAGTCTTATCAGTTGATTCTGAAGATTTGTAGTCGGCAAAGCTTGTTAATGCAAGTGTCTTTGTATCAGGCAAGAAGTCAAACTTTCTGTTTGCTTCATCTTCGGATATCAGTTCAACGTGGTCAGTATCTACAGACCAGTCATCAAAATATATATCCTTAACACAGTACCATAAGAAATCATCTTTTTCTATGTCGAACTCTCGCCAGACAAGCTCTTTTGCAATCAATCTTCCTGTATCAGCTTTCAGGGCGAGCAGAGCGTTTTGAAATCTGTAATGGTAAATGATATGGTTATCAGCCAGAAGTGTCTGACTTGTTTTGTTGTCGCAGGAATTTACGTGAATAATTTTACCGTCACTTACTGTGTAGATATCGTAGAAACCACCGGTTTCGGCTGTTTCAAAGCTTGAAATGAACAGTTCGGGAGTTCCGTCGTCGTTAATGTCTTCGAAATAGTAGCCTATCTCTGAGAGAGAAGCGTTCTGCAGATAAACTGTATCATGGAAGAAATAGCTTACGCTGTCAGGATCGTTTACTTTGTCGTCGTCCTTACCGTCCAGGTTCTCCCACTTACAGGAGACGCTTTCGTAAAACATATCCAGGACGGGAGCATAGAGTTCAAGCGGATCTTTCGTTTCATTTACAGATGCATCAACTGTCTGGTTGGTCGGACTTGTGCTGATACCTGCATCGTCAGGCTTGTCAGTTTTAAAATGCTTGATAAGCAGAACGGCACCGCCGATTAAAACAGCAACAGCGAGAACGACTGCGACTATTACTATCGCAATCTTCTTCCCAGAAGTATTTTTCTTTTTGATGACATCAGGCTTTACCGGGGTTGTCTGATTGACATTTTTTTCAATAGATTCATTTTGTGCATCAAGTATCGGCTTTCCGCAATTAGTGCACACTTCTGCATTTCCAGGCACTTTGTTTCCACAGTTTTTACAAATCATAATTATTACCTCCGGTTTCTGTAATCGGTATATCAGGTTTTGAGTCCCATTGACTCGACAAGTTTATTATATTTGTGTATGTTGATTATATGTAATTTATTTTTTACACTATTAATATAATGTAAAACTATAACTGATCACTATAAGGCTATACCGTAAAGATATAGCCTTATAGTTATTCATCAAGTATTTTCAGAATTTCAGGGAAGGGTTCGAGGCTTCGACGCAGTATGGAGTGCATCTGCGCTATGGCGCTGCCGTAATTCACGATCGGCACACCTGCCTGCTTTGCGGCTTCGATTCGTCTTTGCATTTCCTTCTCGTTGAGCATACATGCACCGCAATGAACGATCAATGAATACTCTGAAATATCTTCGGGGAAATCTCCGCCCGAAGTGAAGTGAAAGTCAGGCTCAGCCTTTGAATAATTCCTGATCCAACCCGGCATTTTTACCGTGCCGATGTCGTTACACTGTCTGTGATGTGTGCAACCCTCGGAGATGAGCACCTTGTCACCGTTTTTGAGTTTTCCAAGCTGAGCAGCTCCGCTTATGAGTGCGGAAAGGTCACCCTTATATCTTGCAAAAAGGATGGAAAATGAAGTCAGCAGGATATCGTCGGGAGTATCTTTTGAAACTCTGCCGAAAGCCTGAGAGTCTGTGATAACAAGCTTCGGCTTCACCGCAAGAGCTTTGAGCGTAGCTGTGAGCTCTGTGTCCTGACAGCAGACAACTGCACAGTTTGCATCGAGAACATCGCGGATAGTCTGCTGCTGAGGTAGGATGAGTCTGCCTTTGGGTGCGGACTCGTCAATCGGAGTAACGAGGACTACGATATCACCGTCGTCTATCAGATCAGCAACGATCTGCTTTTTGTTTTCTACCGTTTTTGAAAGGCTGCCTATCCTGTCCTTTAACTCTTCGATATTAGCTTTTGTGACTGCACTGACGTAAACAGACTTTTCATCGTCACACGGGGTATCTTTGAGCAGATCCGATTTGTTGTAAACGATGAGATAGGGGAGCTTTCTCTCTTCGAAAAGTCTGATAAGCTCTTTGTCGGGATCGTCAAGACCTTTTTCACCGTCGACTACGAGGATTGCGACGTCAGTTTTTGCAAGAATCTGCTTTGTCTTTTTTACACGCAGTTCACCGAGCGAGCCTTCATCATCGATACCGGGAGTGTCTATAATCACAACGGGACCGATGGGAAGCAATTCCATAGCTTTTTTTACGGGATCTGTCGTTGTACCCTTCACGTCAGAAACTACGGCAAGCTCCTGACCGGTTACAGCGTTGACAACGCTTGATTTACCTGCGTTTCTTTTGCCGAAAAAGCCGATATGGACTCTCTCGGCAGAAACAGTATCGTTAAGTCCCATAACGAACACCTCTTAAAATCTGAAATCTCTGCGGTTTGAATTTTTGATATCCTCAATGTTCTGCTCAGCGATTTTTCTTACCTTTTCTTTTGGGATTCGCTTAAGCTCTTTTTCGATCATATCGAAGCCCGTTTTCTTTGTCCACTCTGCAGCATAGTCCGTGAGGTATTCTGTAAGAGTCATAAGTGCATTGGGGTGGCAGCAGTTAAGAATCTGTCCACTCTTACAAAGGCTCATAAAGCGGTCACCCGTACGTCCTTCACGGTAGCAGGCTGTGCAGAAAGAAGGGATATGACCGTTTTTCATAAGCCAGTGCACAACTTCATCAAGCGTACGCTGGTCAGAAACGTCAAACTGTTCTGTATCGTGCGGTCTTTCCTCCTGAGTGTAACCGCCGACAGATGTTCTTGAACCACCGCTGACCTGGGAAACACCGAGGCGAAGAAGCTTTGAACGGACTTCTTCACTCTCTCTTGTCGAGATGATAATTCCCGTATACGGAACAGCAAGACGTATACAAGCTGTGATTTTTGCAAAAATATCGTCTGAAATTGAGTTGTCAAATGCATTGGGGTCGATATCGTCAGCGTGTTTGATTCGGGGTACGCTTATCGTATGAGGGCCGACACCGTGAACCGCTTCAAGATGTTCAGCGTGCATAAGAAGTCCCGCAAACTCGTACTTATAAAGCTCAAGTCCGAAGAGAACACCGAGACCGACATCATCGATACCGCCCTCCATAGCTCTGTCCATAGCTTCTGTATGATATTCATAGTTGCTCTTGGGTCCTGTCGGATGAAGCTTTTCGTAGCTTTCCTTGTGATATGTTTCCTGGAAAAGAATGTATGTGCCGATACCTGCATCCTTGAGCTTACGGTAGTTTTCGACCGTAGTAGCGGCGATGTTTACGTTAACACGGCGGATTGCACCGTTTTTGTGGTTAACACTGTAAATTGTGTTGATGCATTCGAGAATGTATTCGATCGGATTGTTTTTCGGGTCTTCACCTGTTTCGATTGCAAGTCGCTTGTGACCCATATCCTGAAGTGCGATGACCTCAGCCTTTACTTCTTCCTGTGTCAGCTTTTTACGGGCGATCGTTTTGTTCTGTCTGTGATACGGACAGTAAACACAGCCGTTGATACAGTAGTTTGAAAGATAAAGCGGAGCAAAGATTACGATACGGTTACCGTAAAAAGCGAGTTTGATTTCCTCTGCTATTGCATAGATCTTTTCAATAACTTCAGGGATATCACAGGCAAGAAGGACTGACGCCTCACGGTGAGTAAGTCCTGCACAGACACAGCCTGTCTCAGTCTTCTTCGGACGTGCTTTTTCAAGGATTTCCTCGATAAGCTCAATGTTGTTTTTATTAGCTTCGGCATATTCAAGTGTTGCAAGGATTTCACCGTCGTTGATGAATTCTGCAGCCTGTAATGATTTAGGATTATATTCAGCCATTATATACATCTCCTCTGTCGGTTACGATTTCGTAGCCGATTTTTTTAATTCTTTTTGAAAGGTTTTCTTTACTCTGAGCAGATTCATCTCCGTCAGAGAGTTTGTTGTTATAAAGCTCATATTTTTTTCTGACTGAGCTTGGTGAAAGATTCGGCATAACTACATTTGCCCCTGCAAGTATTCCTTTTTCACGTCCGTTTCCGTCGATAGTGCCCAGTGCGGTTGTCGCAGGCAGCAGCACCGGCGGATGAATAAGACGGATCACCGAAAGGAGATAACAGGTAAGCTCTGCTGAACCGCCCTTTTTATCTGCAAATGGTGTTTCACGGTGGGGGACAAAAGGCCCTATGCCACACATATCGGGTTTGAATTCTTCGATGAATTTCAGGTCTTTTGCGATCATCTGCATCGTCTGAAAAGGAGAACCGACCATAAATCCGCAACCCGTCTGAAAGCCGAGATTTTTAAGTGTTCTGAGACAGTTCATCCTTGTTTCAAAAGACATTTCTTTCGGATGAAGCTTTGAGTAGTGCATACTGTCAGCAGTTTCGTGGCGCAGGAGATAACGGTCAGCGCCTGCCTCACGAAGCTTTCTGTAGCTTTCCTCGCTTTTTTCTCCCAAAGACAGGGTAACTGCACAGTCAGGATGATTCTGTTTTATTGATTTCACAATGTCGCAAAGTATATCGTCGCTGAAATGTGCATCCTCACCGCCCTGAAGAACAAAGGTGCGAAATCCCAATGTATAGCCTTCTTCGCAACACTCAAGGATTTCATCTTTTGTAAGTCGGTAACGCTCACACTTTTTATTTGAACGTCTGATTCCGCAGTAAAGACAATCGTTTTTGCAGAAGTTGCTCACTTCAATCAATCCTCGGATGAAAACCGTATTGCCGTAGATGGCTCTTCTCGCCTTATCTGCTTTTTCTGCAAGGATTGCCGCGGCTTGTTCGTTTGCGTTTTCGATGAGATACTGATACTCTTCAAGGGATAATGATTTCTCTTTTTCAAGCTTTTCTATGAGAGAAAAAAGTTTAGTCATTCGTAATCACACCCGAATAAGCTGTTTTCACGCTGACACTGTCAAGTCTGCCGATTTTTCCCGAAAGGGCAGAAATCGTGTCCTGAGGGGCGTCAATCGCAATGCTTATGATATTTATCTTCTTTTCACGGTAAGGAATTCCCATCCTGCCGATGATGAATTCACCGTAATCGTGTAAAACAGAATTGAGTTTTTCCACAGTTTCACTGTTTTCGACGATAATGCTCATAACTGCAACTCTTGTTTCCATATTTACCTCCAAAAAAATTGCCGTACCCTGAAAAAAGGGTACGGCAAGACAAATTTCCTTTAAAATTCAGCCGTCACCTTTCACTCAGAAAAAGTCTTTATGTCAGGTACAAACTTTGTATATTAATTATACAGACTCTGAATTTAATTGTCAATATTAAATTGTTTATTTTTTGTCAATCTTTTTATATCCAGTTGAATGGAGTGTCTCCTGCACCGATTTCAAAGTGATATTTTGCGATGCCGAGATCGATTTTTGCGTAGAAGCCGAGGAGTGTTTTGGCCTCGACGTTGTTTTCACTGAGTTGGAAAATAAACTTCTGCTGATTTATGGCAGTCGGTGCGAGCTGAACGTACTCCATAGCTTTTCTGAACCAGTCGGGGATATCTCCGTTTTTGATTTTGCAGAGCTCTTCGACTGACTTTGTCGGTCGGGGATGACCCTGAGTCTGACCGTAACCGAGAGCGATGACGATGAGAAGCTTTTCTCCCTTGGGGATTTCACAGACTATCTTTGATTTGTTGTAAGTCAGAGCGACCCAGCAAGAGTTAAGACCGAGCTGCTGAGCACGGAGGACTATCTGCTCTCCGTAATAACCGCACTTTTCTTCATCTTCCTTTTTGCCCACGAAGGTGATGTAGTTTTTACAGTTTTCAAATTTGCCGTATGTAGCCATACCTGAGCTGAAAGCTTCGGGCTCGTTTAGCTGAAGAGTGATCTTTATTCCGCTTGCTTCGGCACATTCCTTTATCAATGTCTGCAGATTATCTGCAAGTTCTTTTTCAATAGGTTTATCCAGATATTTACGCACAGAATGTCGTGCTGCGATAGCTTCATATAGAGTCATAATAGGCACCCCCTGAAAAGATAATTCGATTATAGCACAATTATGTGTAAAAAGAAACAAGATATTTGTAAAAGGAGAAAAATAAATTTGCATTGAAAGAAAAAGTCATATTTGATATAATATAAAAAAGTTTTCCGGAAGGAGATTGTTCAATGTCACTTTTCAAATCAATCGTAGCAATTTTTACTTCGATAGTAACATTTTTCGGAGCGGTCTGGAATGCAGGCATAGATGCAGTGAACTCTTATTCTTTCACTGTGGATACTTCTGAACTCGGTGACGTTCTTGTGAATCCTGCGAGTAACGTAAATATCTGGTCGATTCAGGGAAATCCGTTTGTAGGTGTGAAGGTAAACGAAGAAAACAATATATTTGAGTTTGTCGATTATGTTCAGCTGATGCAGTGTACAGGCGGTAATGCGAACCGTGACCTTTTCAAGGATCCGTATGACGGAACCGTTCTTGATGACTATGATTTTACAAAGCTTATCGAAAACTGTCGTGGAATTATCGGGCTCGGTGCAAAGCCTATGCTCAAGCTCGGCAGCGTTCCTCTTAAATATTCTGCGAAAGCAAGTGAGGATGAATATTTCGGAACGAACGTCTATCCTCCCGATGATTATGATGTTTATTATAATTATATTGCTGCAATCGCACAGGCACTTGTCGATGAATTCGGCAAAGAAGAGGTTCTTTCCTGGCGTTTCGGTGTTATGACAGAATATGAAAACTCCGACTGGTTTATGGCTGTCAGCGGTGATCCTGACGAGTCTGCAGTCGAGTACTGTAAGCTCTATGATTATACGGTTCAGGCACTTATAGACGTTATCGGTGAGGATATTTTCGTCGGTGCACACGCAATGGCTGTAACGGAAGGTCTCTGGGATGAAAGAGTTTTCATCAATCACTGTGCAAACGGTACAAACTATAAAACAGGCGAAAAGGGAAGCAGAATCTGCTATCTTGCAGCTTCGTTCTATGATGTTGCACCGGGCGAAGCAACGGGCGGAATGACCTTTGAAAACACGATGAAGCACCTGAAGACTGCGGCGGATGAGGCAGGACTTGAAAATCTTATCTTCGGCGTAGACGAAGGCAGAATCCTTTACGGTAATTCACACGGAGCTATTGACCGTCAGCTTAACACACGTACAGTAGGCTTTACTTATCAGGCAGCATATGATGCAAGAATGTACCGCACGATGTTCAATAATAACATCAATTATTTCTCATCGTGGTCATTTCTTTCGGGTGGTCTTATTAACGGCAATCCGACGGTCAGCTACCACGTCGCAAGTAATGCTGCAAAGTTTGACGGTGCAAAGCTTGCAGAAACCAAAAAGACCTACCGTGCACTTTTCCCGAACATCGAGGTTGATGCCGTTTCGGCTTATGACGAAGAGACAGACACAGTTCGCATTATGGCATATAACTTTAAAAACGATGCCGAGTATAAAAACTCAGCGAGCCTGAAGTTCAAAGTAAAGGTACCGCAGTTTGACTGTGAGAAAGTTAACGTAACGGCCTATGTTATAGACGATGACTGCAACTACTTTGACGAGTGGCAGGAAGACAGGGTGAAATACGGTATCGGTGACGAATGCTTCGACTGGTCTCCTGATGACCCTGAGATAGGAAGCATGACTACTCTTTCGGCACAGTGGGCAAGGGATATCTACTTCAACGAGCTTGAAAGTAAGTACAAGGAGTGTTCAAAGCTTGAACCGCAGACATTTACAGCAGATGTCAGAAACGGTAAAGTGAAGCTTGATATTAAGCTTGATCCGAATGCAGTAGTATTTTATGAAATAACTCCCGTGAAATAAAATCAAAAGCGATAGAAATCCGTAAAAGGAAATCTATCGCTTTTTTGTTGATGATATTCAGCAGTATTTTTCTTTGAGATATTCCATCGCCATAAGGTAGCCGTCGAAGCCGTACCCTGCGAATTTCTTTTCAGCATACAGACCTACAAAGGAAATCTTACGGAAATCCTCTCTCGAATCCACATCTGAGATATGTACTTCGCAGGTAGGGATTGCCACCGCCTTGAGTGCATCAAGGATCGCTACACTTGTGTGAGTATAAGCTGCAGGGTTGATCACTATACCGTCAACCTTGCCGTAGGATTCCTGAATTTTATCGACGATCGAACCCTCGTGATTTGACTGAAAAAGATCGACCGATATGTCTATTTCTTCAGCCTTATTTTTGATAAGGTCGCAGAGGTCAGCGTATGTGTTTTTTCCGTAAATGTCAGGCTCTCTTATTCCGAGCATATTGATGTTCGGTCCGTTGATGACTAAAATATGCATTTGATCACTCTTTCTGTTGTGATTTCAGCATCAGGACTTACCTCAACGGTGAAGTCTGCAAATGCTTCGTAGGTGTCTTTTCTCGCTTCGTAGATTTTTCTTACGGCATCTTCATCCTTTGAAAGTGGTCGACCGTCAAGAGTGAGAAGAGAGAGGTCTTTTTTCAGATATATTACAGTACCGTTTTGTCTGAGGGCATCACGGTTTTCTTTTTTCATAACGGCGCCGCCGCCCGTTGCGATTATCCTGCCGAGCTGTTTGCCGACGGATTTTACAGCTTCGGTTTCAAGCTCACGGAAAAATGATTCACTCTCCGCAGAAAAAATCTCAGGGATTGTACGACCGTCAGATTTAACTATTTCATCGTCCGTATCGAGAGCTTCCCGCTGAAGCTTTTCGGAAAGGATTTTTGCTACCGTTGATTTTCCGCAACCGGGCATACCGATGAGAACGATGTTTTTCTGCTCTTTCAGCAAAGATTTGCAGATGTTGCTGATATCTTTGTTACACAGCTGCACATCGGGGAACTGCTCCGCAGAGCGAAGACCCTGAGCGACGAGCATATTAAGCCCGTTTATGCAGGGGATACCAAGCTCTTTGGCATCGAGCAGCAGCTGTGTCATACAGGGGTTATAAATCAGGTCAAGCACACAGCAGAGGTTTGTAAATTTCCTGAGGTCTACGAGCCTTTCACCGTTGTTGGGGTACATTCCGACGGGGGTCGTATTTACAATGATGTTTGCATCATAGTGTTTGTGAAGATTATCATAATTATTTTCACCGCTTCTGCTGACCACAATGATTTCTTTTGCACCGCAGTCTTTTGCGACGGCACATACGGTAAGACTTGCTCCGCCGCTGCCGAAGACAAGCACTTTTTTACCGTTATAGTCTGCACCGCAGGATTTTGACATAAAATCAAAGCCGAAGTAGTCAGTGTTGTCACCGTAAAGTGTGCCGTCAGGTCTTCTGATGACGGTATTTACGCTGCCGATTTTCTTAGCAGTTTCGGAAAGCTCATCGCAATGGTTGTAAGCCTCGATTTTATATGGAATTGTAACATTGTAAGCTTTGAGCGTTTTGTCTTTGAAAAATTTGTCAAGATCTTCAGGCTCACGGCAGAAAAGCTCGTAAGGGTATGAACCGAAATGTGCGTGGATCTGCGGGGAAAGACTGTGCGAAAGCTTACGTCCGAGTAAACCGTACATTGTCATTCCTCCGTGTAGCTTCCGAGATAAACGAAAGTCTCACAATCGCTTTCAAGCTCTGCAATGAGATTTTTTAACTCTTCAGAGTAAACGGAAGCGTTGATGTCAAAGTAGAACATAAACTCAAAGTTGCTGCCCGGTATCGGACGGCTTTCGAGTTTTGTAAGGTTAAGTCCGCGTGCCGCAAAACGTGCGATTATATTGTAAAGTGAACCCGGAGTGTGAGGGATGGTGAGAGTGATGCTCGTCTTGTCCGCACCGGGGTAGATTTCAGGTTCTTTTGAAATGCAGATGAATCTCGTGTAGTTATTCTGAGTGTTCTGCACGTTGCCTGAAAGGATTTTCAGTCCGTAGAGCTCGGCACATTCCTTTGCACCGATGGCAGCGATATCCGTTCTGCCCGACTCAGCGACGATCTTTGCCGCCTCGGCCGTGTTTTTGCATACGTGTGCCTTTACGCCCAGCTGACTGATGAAAGCTGAGCACTGGTTGAGTGCCTGCTCGTGTGAATAAATTTCTTTGATCGAGCTTATGCTCGTTCCGCTGTTTGCAAGGAGCTTGTGCTCGATGCAGAGTTTCATACTGTGAGTGATGTAGAAGCTGTATTTTGACATAAGGTCATAAACCTGATTGACTGAACCTGCAGTACTGTTTTCAACGGGAAGGATTCCGTAACGGCAGAGTCCCGAATCGACAGCCTTGAAGACATCCTCAAAGCCGTTGAAGTACATTATGCTGGGATAAGCGAACATCTTGTCACAAGCGTGCTGAGAGTAAGCACCCTCTACACCCTGACAGGCTACGACAGCACGGTTGACACGCTCTTTCGGAGTCTGTGAAGTGACCTTTTCAATCTTTTCTGTCAGGTGTGATTTCTTCGAGTTAAGACCTCTCTGATAAGAACAGCTTACGTCAAAAATCGTCTGATAAAGAACTCTCGCATATTCGCTGAATTCGGGTGACACCTTTGCAGTTACCTTGTTTATAACCTGACGTTCACGCTCTCTGTCCGAAACAGGAAGTCCGTTTTCTTTTTTGTATGCGGCAATCGAGGCTGCGGTAGTCATTCTTTTTTCAAAGAGAGCGATAAGCTCATTGTCGATTGAATCTATCTCATCTCTGAGTTCATTTATATTCATAAGTTCACCTTCAGATAATGTTAATAAGTGCAAGTGCTGTCACCGCTTCGACACACGGAACGGCTCTGGGCACGATGCACAGGTCGTGTCTGCCTTCGATGACAAGCTCTTCTTGTGTCATAGTTTCAAGGTTGACCGTCATCTGCGGTTTTGAGATGGACGGAGTGGGTTTGACAGCCACGCGGAAGATGACAGGCATAGAAGAGGTTATACCGCCGAGTATGCCACCGTGGTTGTTAGTTTCAGCGGTAACCTTACCGTCTGTGACAGTAAAATTATCATTATTTTCGCTACCTCTGAGGTCAGCGCAGTCAAATCCGTTGCCGAATTCGATTCCCTTTATGGCAGGAATAGCGAAGATTGCACGGCTGATTACGTTTTCAACTCCGTCAAACATCGGTTCACCGAGACCTGCAGGCAGACCCGTGACCGCACATTCGATGACTCCTCCTACAGAATCACCGTCAAGCCTTGCTTCTTCTATCTTTGAAAGAATTTTTTCTTTAACGTTGTCGTCAATCAGCGGAAATTCCTTTGACGAAACGTCTTTGAGCAGATCGCTATTTACCCTCACAGGATCAAAGCGTGAGTCGCTGATACCTGCGATTTTTTCGATATGAGCACCGATATGTATTCCTTTTTCTTCGAGTATCTGCATTGCAATCGCACCTGCAAAGCAGAGCGGTGCAGTCATTCTGCCTGAAAAGTTTCCGCCGCCGCGGATGTCATTGAATCCGTTGTGCTTTACATAAGCCGCAAAGTCTGAGTGTGAGGGGCGTGGGAGAGTCTTCAATTTAGAGTAATCCTTTGAGTGCTGATCGCTGTTCTTTATGACAGCACAAATCGGAGCTCCGCAGGTGATGCCGTCCACGACACCTGAAACGATCGTGGGAATGTCAGCTTCCTTGCGTTTGGTCGAGTATGCATTGTTGCCGGGCGCACGTCGTGCCATAAAACGGTTGATTTTGTCCATATCAAGTTTTATGCCCGCAGGGATGCCATCGATCACGATACCGATAGCCTCCGAATGGGACTGACCGAAGACGCTTATTTTGATTTTTTCACCAAAGCTACATGACATTTGCGTCACCTCCGAGAGAGTTGAAGTCTTCAAAAAACTCAGGATAGGATTTATTGACTGCCTGAGCACCATTTATTATAACACATTTTTCACACTTTTGTGAAGCGACGGCAGCAGACATAACGATTCTGTGATCGTTGAAGCTGTCGACAGTACCGCCCGTAAGAGTTTTCTTTCCGTTTACTGTGATTCCGTCATTCGTTTCGTATGCCTCTCCACCGAGAGAAACGACCATCTCAACGGTGGATTTTATTCTGTCACTTTCTTTGAGTCGAAGGCGACCTGCATTAAAAATATTCGTAGTGCCTTCGGCAGTAGCGGCAACGGCACAGATCACGGGGACAAGGTCAGGAATGTCGGATGCGTCAACATCCGTACCGTGAATATTTGAAAGCGAAACACGGACAAGACCGTTTTCTTCGGTAAATTTTCCACCGAACGAGCAGAGCACATCGAGGATTTTTCTGTCACCCTGAGTTGAATTCATCTCAAGTCCCGAAACCTCTGCACCCATGGCGAGGAGAAACGCTGCGTTTGACCAGTCGCCCTCAACGGTGTAATTACCTGCTTTGAAACTGCTGTTTTTGATTTGATATGTGTTTGCGTTTTCTTCGATGTCAGCACCGAAGCCTGAAAGGACACTCGTAGTGATGTCGATATACGGCTTTGACTCCACGGGAGGGATGATTTCAATTTCGCTTTCTTCCTCGCAAAGAGGAAGAGCGAGCAGAAGTCCCGTGATAAACTGAGAACTGATGTCGCCTGCGATTGTGAATTTTCCGCCTGTCAGTCTGCCTGAAATGTGAAGCGGAAATTCGTCGTTACATTTCACGCCGTGACGTTTCATCTCTTCTACAAGCGGAGCGATCGGACGTGACGAAAGTCTGCCGTGAACGGTAAATGTCGCATCCACACCCAGAGCAGATGTAACGGGGAGCATAAAGCGAAGCGTTGAACCGCTTTCACCGCAGTCGAGATCTGCTTTTTCGGGGAAGACATCAGGAGGACAGACTGTCCACTCGTTACCGTTTTTTTCTATTGTGACCCCGAGAGCTCTGAGGCAACCTACGGTCGCTTCAATGTCATCGGAGGTTTTATTCAGTCTGATTATACTCTTTCCTTTGGCAAGTGCCGCACAGATAAGCATTCTGTGAGCGACCGACTTTGAGGCTGGTGCCTCGACTTTACCTGAAAGAGTAATAGGGTTGATTTTTATGTTCATTCAAGAAGCTCCTTAAACTCTGCGAGAGCGATATTCATAATCCTGCATTTACCGATTTTTTCAGGGATGATAATTGATATTTTACCCGAAGAACTTTTTTTGTCATTTTCAGCAGCATAGTAAAGTTCACTCGTTTTATAGGGACAGGCAATCGGCAGATTGTTTTCAAGCAGGGCATCGACAATCTCATCCTGACAACGCTCGGAAGAAAATCCGTTTTTCCACGCTATTTCGGAGATGAGAAGCATACCCATTGCGACGGCTTTTCCGTGAGGGATTTCAAAATTACTCATCTTTTCAATGGAATGAGCAAGAGTGTGACCGAAATTCAGAAGCTGACGCTTGCCTGTGTCGAATTCGTCTTCGTTAACGATGTCCCTTTTTATGGAAACGCAACGAGCGATAATTTTTTCAAGATTTCTTGCAATGTCACCGTCTTTTACTGTTTCAAAAAGGTCTCTGTCGGCAATGACACCGTATTTTATTACTTCAGCCATACCGTCTGCAAAAATCTCAGTAGAAAGAGTCAGAAGCATCTGAAGGTCGCAGAGCACAAGCTCAGGCTGATTGAAAACACCTGCGAGATTTTTACCTGCCTTGAGGTTAACTGCAGTCTTTCCGCCTACGGAAGAGTCGACCATTGCGAGAAGCGTAGTCGGAACCTGAACGAGGTGCATACCTCTCATATACATAGCGGCAGCCAGTCCCGTGAGGTCGCCCGTAACGCCGCCGCCGAGAGCTATGAGAACGTCTTTTCGTGAAAAATGATTTGATGCGAGAAATTCAAGCAACCGGAAAAGCACTTCGGGAGACTTTGACTTTTCACCGTTCGCAAAGACGAAAGTCTTGTGGTTTAAATTCTCTTCGTCAAGATACTTTACCGCTTTCTCAGCGTGAAGAGATGCGACGTTATCATCCGTGACGATGCATACGTTGACATCTCCGAAAAAGCTTTTTATCTTTTTACCGAGAAGTGCGATAGTGTTTTGTCCGATTATGACGTCATATTCTTTTGAAGCATTAACCTTAACTGTTTCCATAATAAATCAACCTGCCTGTTTCTTTGTGTCTTTACCTTCTTTAAGTAAAGAGGAAAGTGCTGTGCTGTCAGCTTTTTCGAGTGCATCTCTGTATTGCTGAAGATTTTCTATAAGAATATCAATCTCTTTTACGAGATAGTCGTTATTTTCAAGGAAAAGCTCTGTCCACATTTTTTCATTGAGCTTCGCAACTCGTGTCATATCCTTGTAACTGCCTGCTGAAAAACCTTTTCTGTTCAGTGCGGTAGGACTTTTTACGTATGCATTGGAAACGATGTGTGCGAGCTGAGATGTGTATGCAATGATCCTGTCGTGATCATCGGGGGTGGAAAAAGTGATATCTGCAAAACCGATAGATGTAAAAAATTTCTTGACCTTATCGAGAAGTGCGATGTCTGAAACTCCGTGCGGAGTAAGAATCATAGAAGCTCCTTTGAAAAGACTTGCACGTGAGTAGTCAAAACCCCAGAACTGTGTACCTGCCATCGGATGACCACCGATGAAGGTGAAATCGTGCTTTTGGGCGAGAGGGTTTATTCTGTCACAGACGTGTCTTTTAACACCGCTGCAGTCAATTACTACGCTGCCTTTTTTGAATTTGTCAGCGTTTTCGGTGATGTAATCAACAGTTGCCTGCGGATAAAGCGAAACGATAACCATATCGCATTCAGGAAGAGCACCGCTGTCAAGCGTTGAGTCGACGGCTCCGACGAGCTGTGCCGCAAGCATAGTGCTTTCGAGGATGTCGTGGCCGTAGACTGTATGCTCTCCGGTTTCTTTGATCGCCCTTGCCATCGAACCTCCGATAAGTCCGAGACCGACTATACCGATATTCATTGTCATAGCTCCTTTCGATCAAGCCTCGTTGTTACCGTGAAGTACTTTGCGGATAACCTCTGCCTCTTTTACCACCTGAGCGAACTGTGAGGGAGTGAGCGCCTGAGGTCCGTCACACAGAGCGTGAGCAGGGTCGTTGTGGACTTCGATCATAAGACCGTCCGCACCTGCTGCTACTGCTGAAAGGGCGAGGGGACGAACAAGTCTTGAAAGACCTGCCGCGTGACTGGGATCAGCGATAACGGGGAGATGTGATTTTTCTTTGAGGATTGCGATAGCGGAAACGTCCATGGTGTTTCTTGTGTATTTTTCGAAGGTTCGGATTCCTCGTTCGCAGAGGATAACCTTTTCGTTTCCACCTGCCATGATGTATTCCGCACTCATAAGAAGCTCTTCGATAGTGCTTGAAAGTCCTCTTTTAAGAAGGATCGGCTTATCTGTATGACCGAGCTCTTTGAGAAGCTCGAAATTCTGCATATTTCTTGCACCCACCTGAATGACGTCTACGTTTTCGAAAAGCTCGAGATGGGAGATATCCATAATTTCCGTAACAATCGGCATGCCTGTCTCAGATTTTGCTTTTTCGAGAAGCTTGAGTCCCTCAGCTCTCATTCCCTGGAAAGCGTAGGGTGAAGTCCTTGGCTTGAAAGCACCGCCTCGAAGAAGCATTGCACCGGCTTCTTTTACTTCTCTCGCGATCGAGCAGATCTGTTCGGGAGATTCAACGGAGCAGGGACCTGCAATATACTGGAAGTTTCCTCCACCGATTTTAAAACCGCCGATGTCGATTACCGTGTCTTCGGGGTGAAACTTTCTGTTTGCATTTTTAAAAGGTTCACTGATTCGCGTAACCTTTTCTACGATGTCAAGACTGTTGATAAGGTCGATGTCGACGTGGCTGGTGTCACCTATAAGACCGAGAATTGTTTCAAATTCACCGACAGTTTCGTGCACGTCGATGTTCATTGACTTGAGCCATTTTACAAGATGCTCCTGCTGAGCTTTGTCGATACCGTTTTTTACTACTACTACCATAACTGAATCCTCCTGAAACGTAAAAAAGTTCCGCAGAGTAATTTTACTGCGGAACTTTGAAAAAGCTATTCTGAAAAGATTTTACAGCAAAACCAACTGACCCTATTAACTTTTGTTAATAAAGTAAAAGTAAAAGTATTCAGCTGCAAAAACATTTCGCTTCATCGCTTTAATCTCCTAAAGTTTTTACTGATTATAGCACCGCAGTATAAGTATGTCAAGCTTTTTTATGATTTTTTCAGAAAGATTCGCAACCCGTTCTGAGTGAATGCTTATATTTTTCATCGTCAGAAAATTCAGTCTGCTCAGCACCGCTCATAAGCATTTTGCTGTCTTTTGTAAGGCTCCGCCACTTTTTGCGCTGATCAACGGTATGTCCGTTTTTTAACGGTCCGGAAACAGTTTTGATACAGCGGATATAATTCTTTTAATAAGGGTGCCTTATAAAATGTTTTTGAGGTTGCTCTTACCTGTGCAGATATTGAAGCGGAGAGTCTTTTTCCTGCCGTCTTCTATGTAGCAGATACGTACATCTTCTTTGGTGACGTACTCAGCAGAAAGGATCTCGGCTTCACTTCTCTTGAAGAAGAGTTTAAGGTACTCTGTGGTTTCGTTGTCATAGTCACCTGCATTGTCGGAAACAAAGAGAACACTTCCGAAAAGATTATTGATCTTTGCAAGGAGGAGCTTCTGATCCATAGTGAACTTAAGATTATTGTCACGAAGGAAGAAAACGTCGGGGTCATTACAGAAAACTCTCTGATCAAGGTGACGGCGGAGGAATGTATTGTTGATAGCGTGTCTTGTATTAACAATCTCCATATTGAGACGGAGCTTGTCGATGAAGTTGAACTCGAAGTGAGGTGAAACGTCACAGCCGATACGACAGGCATCAACTACACCGAATGAAGGACCGAGAGGTACACCGCAACCGAGGATGAGCTTTTCTTCACCGACACATTCACGAAGGAAGTCCATAGCTTCGCACATGATAGTACCGCGTGTCTTACCGTGTCTCGGAAGCATAGCTTCTGAATAAAGGAAGTCAAGCTTGACCATATCAAAGCCCCACTCGTTGACGATCACGTCAAAGAAGTGCTTGATATATTCTCTTGCTTCTGGATGATAGAAGTCGAGAGTATAAGCACCGCCCCAACCCTGACAGGCGAGCAACGGCTTGCCTTTCTCATCCTTGATGAGCCAGTCGGGATGCTCTTTTGCGACTCTTGAAACACGCTGAGCACTGAACGGTGCGATCCAGATACCTGCAAGATAGCCCTTATCGTGGATCTTATCAGCGATGTATTTCATTCCGTTGGGGAATTTAGCCGGATTAGGATCAAGCCAGTCGCCTACGAAGGTTTCGTAACCGTCGTCAATCTGGAAGATTGAAACGCTGTCCTTTGCTCTGTCAAGTCCGTTCAGGTCACGAAGGATGATCTCTTCGTTGATCTTCTGATAGTAGTTGTACCATGATGTATAACCTGAGAGGTAGTCGATCTTCGGCTTTCTGAGATTCATTGAACCGAAATACTTATCAAAAACTTCGTCATAGCTTCCGCTGAAGCAGACTACATCAACGAGTACTGTCTCGCTGTCAAGAGTACAGCCTACGATGTCTTTTGAAATGCTGAAACAGTTTTTGTTGCAGTCGAGCTCGAAGAGAGTGTAACCTGCTCTTTCGCTGAGTGAGCCGAGAAGCTCCATAGCTTCACCGTTTCTGAAGTAAGTATATGTATATGAGTGGAAAAGTCCTGTTTTGTCGTACTCTGCAAAGTGGTAGTCACCCTGCACACCTGCGAAAAACTTTGTATAATCACAAAGGTGAGTGATCTTGCCGAGGCCGGGGATCTTATCGTCAGCGTGGCACTCGTAGCACTTTGTCCATGACTGGAAACCGTTCGCAAAGAAAACTTCTTTTTTATCAAGAGTCTTTGATGCATCGAGTCTGAATTCAAGCATTTCCATAGGAGACTTAGGCTTAAGGATACACTTTACGGCATTTTCGCTGATAGTGAGATCAATCTCGTAGTGGTTGCTTTCGGAATTACAGCTTTCGTAAGAAACTCCGTTTACTTTGTATCTGAGATACGGCTTAAAATTGAACATTTACACGAATCCTCCAAAAGTAAATTTATACATTTTATATTCTATCATACAATTATAAATATTTCAAATATTTTTACATTAAAATTGACACGGATATACTGCGGTGTTAAAATGATATCCATACTTTTTACCCGAAGGAAGGAAATATAATAATGCTCGGTGTTTTGGTCAACGTTGCGACAGCGCTCATTGGTGGTCTGGTCGGAACACTTTTAAAAAAAGGAATACCTGAAAAAATCACAAATGCTGTAATGGCAGCGGTCGGGCTTTGCGTTATTTATATCGGAATAGACGGTGCACTAAAGGGCGAAAACACACTCGTACTGATCATATCGATGCTTATAGGTACGGTTATCGGCTCTCTGATAGATATCGACGATAAGATAAACAGACTTGGGAAATGGGTCGAAAAGAAGTTTAATAAAGGCAAGAAAAAAGTTTCGATCGCAGAAGGTTTTGTAACAGCGACTCTTCTTTTCTGCGTCGGCTCAATGACTGTTGTAGGTTCGCTGAATGCAGGTCTGCTCGGTGACAACCGTATGCTTTACACCAAGGCGATACTTGACCTCGTTTCGGGTACGGTTATAGCGACAAGCTGCGGGATAGGTGTGGCCTTTTCTGCTGTATCGGTTTTTGTGATTCAGGGCGGTATAGTCCTTCTTGCCGAGCAGCTCAACGGAATCCTTACCACTCAGGCGATAAACGAAATGACGTGTACAGGCTCAGTAATTATTATCGCCCTGGGACTGAATCTCGTCGGAATTTCAAAGTTCAAGGTAGCGAATTTTATGCCGGCGATTTTCCTCGCTCCGCTTGTATGTATGCTGATGAATTTACTTCCTTTTTCTATATGATTTACGTATTGAAAAAAAGCACGTATTTTGATATAATATGTTCGTTAAATTGAATTCAGAGGTTGTTTTATGAAAAAAGACGGTTCAAAGAAGAAGTTTTCTGATAAAAAGATGGTCATTCTCTTTCTTGTGGGTCTGGCACTTATATTTGCGGTAGTTGCAGTTGTGGTTCACTTCACTACGAAGGTGACGGATGATTCTTATAAAGACTGTGCCGTGGGTGATGTCGACGGTAACGGATATATAAACTCTGCTGATGCAAAGCTTATACTTGACTATGTGGCCGGTACTGCAGAACTTTTTGACTCGCAGAAGGAAAACGGTGATGTGAATCTCGACGGTAAGCTTGACAATGCGGACGTCGAGCTTATACAGGCTTATGCAACAGGTACGGTGAAAAAGCTGCCTCCTACAGGTGAGGAAGAGACAAGCGACACACACAAAGAAAATTATATTTCGCATATCAGTGAGAAAGCAGAGTCGACCGTACAGGTTGAAAACAGCTGGTCAAACGGTGACGGAACATACTCTTATCAGCTGAAGATCAATATCAAAAATCTCAGAGATTCCCGTCTGAGAAACTGGGAGACAAAGATTGTACTCAGTAATGATGTGAAAATCTCAAAGAGCTGGGACTGTGAGTGCAGCGTAAACGGAGATACACTGACCGTAGAAGGTGAGAGTATTCCTGCAGAGGAAACTATGAGCTGCGGTGTAATCGTAACAGCACCTGAAAACACTAAGGTTGAGTCAATCTCAACAGATAACTGAAAAATAAACGGATTGCAAAGAAACTGATCTCTGCAATCCGTTTTTTCAGTCTTCCATCTGTCTGCCGAGGAATGAAGCCGCAACCTGTGCGAGTTTGATCTCTGTAGGTGAAATACGTGTACCGTCACCGAAAAGAAAAATTACAGCACCGAGGATGTCTCCGTTTGTGATGATAGGTGCGGCGATCGAAGCCGCAATTGAAACACCGTCTACGGGATACAGCATATTATCTGTGTCGCCTGTAAAAACCTTGCGTTCTTCCATGATGTTTTCAAGCTCTTCGCTTATGTGTCTGTCAAGAAAATCTTTTTTTGAGACACCCGCACAAGAAATGACGTGGTCACGGTCGCAGATGAGAACGGGAGTATTCACACTCCTGTAAAGCACATCTGCATAATGCTCCGTCACGTCGGAAAGCTCTCCTACGGGTGAATATTTTTTGAAAATCACACCGCCCTGAGTGTCTGTGAAAATTTCAAGTGGTGCACCCTCACGGATGTGCATTGTGCGACGAATCTCTTTCGGGATAACCACACGGCCGAGGTCATCTATTCTCCTGACAATACCTGTTGCTTTCATATATACATTTCTCCTTGATTTTCAAACTGTGATGTTAGTATCTGTAAGCAAAGGTGAAATATACTGAAAGATTCAATGAAAAAAGGCGACGTTTGCACGTCGCCTTTTGTGTCTGTTTTTAAACGTTTCTGCTTGACATTATGTTTCTTGTATCAATCGCATTGCAGATACCGTCAATGTAAGCGTTAGCATCAAATCCCGGCAAGGAAATGCTGTTCTGAAGGAAGATGATCATATTATATATGGTCTGATCCTGATTGGTGATAACGCTGTCGTTTGAAAAATGAAGCTTTTCTTCAAGAGCATAAAGCTTTGCTTCGTAAGGCTTTGCTGCGGGGTTGAGCATAATAGCTTTTACGATCTTTCTCATAGTGAGCATATTACCTTTTGCATCCTGAAGAGCCTGATTTTCTTCTTTTTTACTTGCATCGAAGAAGAAAATAATGGCGGTAACGATCATAACGATCACGAAGAATACGAAGTACAGACCGCAGTATGTTCCGTAGCTGTAGGGGAAGCCGAGGATATATACGAAGGAAAGGATTACGGAAATCGGAATCATCACAGATGAAACGATAGCGGCAACTACCTTACGGGGTCTTCCTTCACTGCAGTAAGCAAATACTGTGGTGACTGTCTCAGCAAGAATGGTGCCGAGAAGAGTGATGAGCGAAATTGCTTCAAAAAATGTACCGCGGAGAAACAATCCGTAAAGGACGCTTGTGATAACGATTACGGCGAAGCCGATCAATAATGTGATAGGTGTTCTTTTCATAATTATTCCTCCCGTTTATCAGACTTTTGCACCGCAGTTGGGGCAGAATCTGGTCTGAGATGTGATTTCAGCATCACAGTTGCTACATTTTCTCACCATTGAATGACCGCAGTCAGAGCAGAATTTTGCACCGGGCTTAAGCGGTTTATTGCACTGGGGACAGAATATCTGACCACATGCAGGACAGGATTTGCTGTCGTCAGGCATATCTGAGCTGCAGTTGGGGCAAGGATTGATTTTTCTTCCGCATTCGGGACAGAATTTAGTACCGGGTTCAAACTCAGATGAGCAGGCAGAACACTTGACCTTATGTGCAGAGGCAGCTTGTGTGTTCGTACCGCAATGGGGACAGAACTTAATGCTCTCGCCTATGGTTGCGTTGCATTTGGGACATTTCTTGGTACCTTCTTTTACAGACATTACGTTATCCACGTTGCCTATGTTGCTTCCCATGACACCACCGATGCCGAGTCCAAGGCCGGCACCCATACTCGCACCCATAACAGTGCCTGCAGGACCTCTGTTGCCGGCAGCAGTCTCAAGAGTATCGAAAGATCTCTCCTGCTGATAGTTGTAGCCGAGGATATCCATTTCTGCTCGTCTTGCAAGTGCAGCCTTCAGCTTTCTGACGGCAGGGTCGTTTTCGGGTACATTGATATCGTTGATAAAGAAGTTTTCTACACGGATACCGTACTCAGCAAACTCCTCTCTGAGCTGTTCGCAAAGAGATCTGGAGATAGAGTCAAGATGAGAGTTGATTTCGAGAATTGAAATCTTTGAAGAAACAAGACAGTTTGAAAGGCGATCTTTTACACGTGTGATGTAAAGACCTTTGAAATATTCTGTCATAGTTCTGGTGTTGAAAACAGGAAGAGTTCCTACGAGCTTGATGAGGAAACGGCGTGAGTCAACGATCTGCAGACCGAACTGACCGAAAGCTCTGAGAGGAATGAAGACACCGTACTTCGGATCCTGAACCTGAATCGGAGATGTTGTACCCCATTTGATATCAAGAGAGAATGAACGGTTTATAAACCAGACTTCAGCAGAAAAAGGTGATTTTTTGCCGAAAGGGAGGTTGAGCATTTTCTGCAGGCAGGGAATATTGTCCGTAGAAAGGACATATTTTCCGGGGCCGAAAACATCAGCGATCTGACCGTTTTTGAGGAGAACCGCTTCCTGCGACTCGTTTACAATGAGCTGTGTCCATGTCGCAAGTTCGCTGTTAGGGTACTTCCATGCGAAGATGCTGGAATCAGAATTAAATTTTAAAACATCTACTACTGCCATTTTTACACTTCCAAACCGAATAATCATATTGTATGTATAGATGTAAAAATTATAAACCTAAAGAAATGTTTTGTCAATATTGCTGATTGCGTTGTTAAGAAAAATATTAATGTACCTTATATTAATTTTTTTAAAAAAGTGTTGAAAAATGATTTTGTTTGTAGTAATATTAATTCAAATGGAAAGGAGTGTTATATCAATGAGCGTTTATTGTCCACAGTGTGGTGCGCCTTCAAATTCAAACACAGGTACTTGTGAGTATTGCGGTGCGGCTATTCCTCAGCCTACTGCTCAGTACCAGCAACCCCCTCAGTATCAGCAGGCTCCTCAGCAGAATATCTATGTTCAGCAGAACGATCCCAGACAGAACTGGCCGGTTAAGAGTAAGCTTACAGCAGGTCTTCTCGCACTTTTCCTCGGCGGTTTCGGTGTTCATAGATTCTACCTCGGACAGGCAGGTCTCGGAGTTCTTTATTTGTTGTTCTGTTGGACCGGTATCCCTGCGATTATCGCATTGATAGATGCTATTGTTATTCTTTGCGCAACTGATGAGAATTTTGAAATAAAGTACAGAGTCCGTAACGGTTAGTACATAAAGAACGAAGCATTTGATGCTTCGTTCTTTTATTATGTCTGTATCTTGATATATTGATTGTGTATATGATATAATACCAGATGGTGATACTATGGGAAAATACATCGGGATTGACATTGGCGGTACAAAATGTGCTGTTATCGTCGGCGAATATGAAAACTCACAGATTAATATACTTTCCCGCACAGCGTTTGCGACGCAAACAGATGAAGATCCGTGTTCGGTGATCGAAAAATTTGCACAGATCATTTCGTGCGAAAGCGATTTTGAGGCTATCGGCATTTCCTGCGGAGGTCCTCTGGACAGCAAGTCGGGAGTTGTGCTTTGTCCGCCGAATTTGCCGAAATGGATAAACGTACCTATCGTTGAGATCCTTTCGAAGAGGTTTGACGTACCTGTTTTTCTTCAGAACGATGCAAATGCCTGTGCTCTCGCTGAGTGGAAGCTCGGTGCAGGTAAAGGTACGGAAAATATGATCTTTCTCACATTCGGTACAGGCTTCGGTGCAGGACTGATTCTTGACGGCAGACTTTATGTGGGAAAATCCGATATGGCAGGTGAAGTCGGTCATATCCGGCTCACGGAGGACGGCCCTGAGGGTTACGGTAAAAACGGCTCGGCTGAAGGCTACTGCAGCGGCGGAGGAATCAGGAATCTTGCAAAGCTTTGCGGACTTGATAAAACGGCAAAGGAGCTTGCCGCAGATGCGAAAAACGGTGACGGAAAAGCTAAGGAAATTTACGAAACAAGCGGAAAATATCTCGGCAGGACACTTGCAATACTAATGGATATTCTCAATCCTGAGTGTATCGTAGTCGGCAGTATTTTTGCAAGAAGTGAGGATCTGCTCCGTCCGTCAATGGAAGAGGAGATCAGAAAAGAAGCTCTCTCGTTTACTTCGGAATGCTGTGAGATAAAACCTGCACTCCTCGGTGATGAGATAGGGGATTATGCAGCGTTGATTACTGCGGTTTACGGAACGGAAGGATGATCAGATGAAAATGCAGGACGAACTTCGTAGTTTTTTTGAAGATAACGGTGTGGCCGATGTCGGATTTACTTGCGTTGAAGACGGTCCTTTCGGAGAGAAAAGCTATGCTGTCAGCATCGTTATCAAGCTTTCGGACGCTGTTATAGATGAAATCGGTGATGAGCCGACACATACGTATTTCCACCACTATAGGACGGTCAATGCTTTTATAGACCGCGTACTTCTTCAGGCAGGTTTCCTTCTTGAAAGAAACGGATACAGATACATTCCGGTCGGAGCTTCGCAGAGTATAAATAAAGACGGTTGGAATTACCACGGAAGATATTCTCATAAGAAAATTGCTTCACTTGCAGGTCTTGGCGGAATCGGGAAAAACAGTCTTTTCCTTCACAGACAGTACGGAGCGAGAGTCAGACTCGGCACATTGTTCACGGACTGCCCTTTTGAATATGAAAAGCACGAATATTCATCTCCTTGTATGGAATGTAATCTCTGTGCTGAAAAATGTCCATCGGGTGCGATCAACAGCACTCTCTGGCAGGAGGGTATGGAAAGAGCTGAGGTTTTTGACCCTGAGAAATGCAGTGAATATATGAAAAAACATTTTAAACACATCGGCAGAGGTGCGGTCTGCGGAATCTGTATGAGGGTGTGTCCCTTCGGAGGTAAAAATGGATCAGAAAAAAATTGACAGAATAAATGAATTGGCACGAAAGGCAAAGGTGCAGGAGCTTACTCCTGAAGAAACAGAGGAAAGAGCCCAGCTTCGTGCAGAGTATATCGCTTCATACAAAAGAAATCTGGTTGCTTCACTTGAAAGCATCCGTGTAGTGGATGACAAGGGCAACAAAACTCCTTTGAAAAAGAAAAATACTCATTAAAAAGCAGTCGGTAGGCATGAAGCTTACCGACTGTAAATTTTTGTTATTTAACTGAAACGAAATAATTTTCTCCGTCTGTTATTTTAAAGGTGTCCGAAGTATCAGCGGTTTCATTCTGATGTGGACGGTTGCCGTGAGGCGTTCCGGCTTCGGGACGGGTCATACCCTCAGGCATATCACCTTCGGGTTTTTCGGGTCGCTGACCGCCCTGCGGCATTTCACCGTCGGGACGGGTCATATCCTCAGGTATATCACCTTCAGGCTTTTCGGGTCGCTGACCGTTCTGTGGCATCTCACCGTCGGGAACCGTCATTCCTTCGGGTGCCTGAGGTATACCCATTGAGCCTCCGATTGATTTTGCTCCCTTAAGTTTCGTTTCACCGTTGAAAAGTGTGTAGTCGCCTTCAGCAAGGTCAGGTGAGGATACGATAAGATACGTGAATTTATTGGTCACTTTATTGCTTATGACGGTTTCGTTCTTGCTGTTTTTCAAAGACAGATCTGTGTTTTCCTGAGATTTGTCAAATGTGAATACGGCAAAATTCTGCTTGCTTTCAGAGATTCTGTCAAGCATATTTCCGGTCGAAAAAACTGTTCCACCGTTGATATGGATGCCGAGGTCAGAGTCGATTCCGGCATCACCGCTGACAGCACAGGCCTGGGTAGTGACGCTACCACCGTTGATTACAAGCCAACCGTTTGAGTCGATTCCGTCACCTTCGCCTGTTGCACCGTTGACTAAAATATTCACGTTACCGCCATTGATTGTAGTTACTGAAACATTATCCTCGTTTGTGTTGATGCCGTCATTACCTGAAACGATATTGATATTTCCTGCATTGATTGTCAGATGAAGTTCAGAATCAAGACCTTCGTTATCCGCGTTGATGTTAAGCACACCATCACCTTTTTCACCGCCGTAGATGTTCATAGACATTCTGGAGTAGAAAGCACCGTCATACTTGTGCAGCTTATCTGCATCGTCCACTTCTTTTTCGTCCTCGCTGAGGATCACACTATCGGGATCATATATTTTTGCCACGTGTGAGCCGTTGATAATGTTTTCTGAACCGTCAGCAATAGTGACATTCGCACCGGCTTTACTTGTGTCGACGTCTTTTGTTGCATTTTCTGCATCAGCAGAGCCGCATTCGTAGACATTGTAGAAAATAATTGCAGGGGCTACTTCGCAGGTGATGTCTGCGTTTTTGAGAATAAGGTTGACTGTTGCATCGGGATTTTCTTCTGCATCTTCACCGAGGTCGATCGCTACCTGCCCCTTTGACAGCTTGCCGCTCAGTATATAAGTACCTGCTTGCGAAATATGTACTACTGTATGTGCATCAGCTTCGTCTTTGCTGTGTGACTCATCATCGCTGCCATCACCATAGGTGAAATCGTGCCCTGATTCGTAATAAACGATATCGTTTGCGATATAAACTGCGTCGGATTTATCGGATGTTGCTTTTTCGCCGTTAACGGTAATACCACTGTCAGAAAGAACGATTTCGGACCCTTCGGTAAAGGCATCCTGCTTACCGCATCCTGAGAATGCTCCTATGACAATAAAAACGGACAGGCATAATGCTGATAATCTTTTCATATAAAAGCTTCCTTTCATTCTGGATGTGATTAACCTATCATAAAAATGAGAAGATTTTTTGAAGTTTTTGTAAATTTGCCGAAATTTTTTTAAAACCTGAGCATATGCAGGGATATTGTCATTTTCACTATACAATCGCAAAATATTGTACATCAAAATCGGAAAATCGAGCTTTTTTCACAACCTATGGTGATTTTTCACAAAACAAAACCTACTGAAAAACAAGGTAATATTTGTAACTTTTTGATAAAATTACAGGTTAAAAACCCGATTTTTGAAAATTTTTTTCAAAAAAATGAGTAAAGCACTTGCAAAAAGGGCTTTGATTGTGTAAAATGTATATGTTTAGATTGGCATTTTGTATAAATATTCGTTATTGTTGTATTTTTGCACAAATAACGGGTATAGGTTGATGTTAATTATTCATAAGTGAGGAGTTTTATTATGTCAAACAGACTTTTCCAGGGCGTGATACATCAGATGAAGAGCGCCATTGACAGAACAATCGGCATTATCGACGAGTCAGGTACGATCATTTCTTGCAGTGAACTCGGCAGAATCGGCGAGGTTAACTCGATTGCGGCAGCTACTACCTTTATGGATTCTGACGTCTGTGTGGTGAACGGTTGTACATACAAGACTTTCGGAAATCAGGTTCATCCTGAATATGCTGTTTTTGTCGACGGCGATGACGAACTTGCTGAAAAGTACGTTAATATCAGTGCGGTTGCACTCAGCAACCTCAAGCAGTACTTTGACGAAAAGTACGACAGAAATAACTTTATCAAAAATGTTATTCTCGATAATATCCTTCCGGGAGACATCTATCTTAAGGCTCGTGAGCTTCGCTTTAACAACGATGCTTCAAGAGTTGTGCTTCTTATCAGAATTCCTGAGCAGTCAGATGCTTCTGCGTACGATGTTATCCAGAATCTTTTCCCGGACAAGTCCAAAGACTTTATCGTTAATGTAAGCGAGACTGATATCGCACTCATCAAGGAAGTAAAGAGTAATGTTGAGTCAAAAGACCTTGAGAAGCTTTCACGTTCAATCGTTGACTCTCTTTCTACAGAGCTTTATGTCCATGCACAGGTAGGTATAGGAACATCTGTAGTAGGTATCAAGGAGCTCGCACGTTCATTCAAAGAGGCACAGGTTTCTCTTGAAGTAGGTAAGGTATTTGATACTGAGAAGGCAATCGTCAGATATGACAGCCTTGGTATCGCACGTCTTATCTATCAGCTTCCGACTACACTTTGTGAAATGTTCCTTCATGAAGTATTCAAGCGTGGATCTATCGAAAGCCTTGATCAGGAGACACTTTTCACTATCCAGAAGTTCTTTGAAAATAACCTTAACGTAAGTGAAACATCCAGAAAACTCTTTGTTCACCGTAACACACTCGTTTACCGTCTTGAGAAAATCAAGAAGCTCACAGGTCTTGATCTGCGTGAGTTTGACGATGCTATCGTGTTCAAAGTAGCTCTTATGGTTAAGAAATATCTCGATGCTAATCCAATCAAATATTAATTTCGGGAGAAAATAATATGATTGACTTTAAAAATGTGTCAAAGGTGTATGATAATGGCACGAAGGCACTCCATAACGTCAATATTCATATTGACAAAGGTGAGTTTGTTTTCGTAGTCGGTGCATCAGGCGCAGGTAAAAGTACGTTCCTGAAGCTGATGATGCGCGAAGAAGTACCCTCGTCAGGCTCAATTATAATCAAAGACTATAACCTTGGCGAAATGAAAAAACGTAAGATCCCTTATTTCAGACGAAATCTGGGTATCGTTTTCCAGGATTTCCGCCTTATCCCCAATATGACTGTTTATGACAATGTAGCGTTTGCGATGCGAGTTGTCGGAGCGAGAGAAAAGGACATCCGCAAAAGGGTGCCGTACGTTATTAATATCGTAGGTCTTTCGCAGAAGGCACGTTGCTATCCCAATGAGCTTTCAGGCGGTGAACAGCAGAGAGTTGCTCTTGCAAGAGCTCTTGTAAATAATGCAGATATTATCATCGCAGACGAGCCGACGGGCAACGTTGACCCTCAGATGTCGCTTGAAATCGTCGAGCTTCTCAAAAGACTTAATGAAACAGGCACTACGGTAATCATGGTTACTCATGCGCACGATCTTGTCAGACGCTTCGATAACCGTGTCATAGTACTTGACGGTGGTGAGATTGTTTCTGACGGTGCTGTCGAAAGCAGCGGAATTCCCGTTCAGCCCTCGTCACATCTCAATATTGAGGTCAAGAAACCTGTAGAAAACAAAATTAATCAGAAATTTATCTCGGTTCCTGAGGAAAAAACCGTTGAGGTCAAAGAATCTGAACCCGACGCGGATTTCCTGAATGCTATCGTTTCTGATACTGATACGTACCGTATTTACGTTGAAGAAGACGAAACTGCGGTAGCCGCAAATGAGAAAGGCGGTGACGCGGAATGAAAAAGAGAGGACATATAGGTTATCTCACAAAGGAAGGTTTCCGCAATCTGTGGGTAAACCGAATGATGTCAGTTGCATCTATCGCTGTTCTTATGTCGTGTCTTGTGATGATGGGCACAGCGTTTATGGTGCTTGTGAATGTAGAGAATGTTCTCAATATCGTCGAGGCGGAAAATATCGTTTCCGTTTACCTTGATATGGATGCAACTCAGGATGAGGTGCAGCAGGTCAAAGAGAAGATTCTTATGACACAGAATGTCACAAAATGTGAGTTTGTAAGCAAAGAGCAGGCGTTTGAAGAAGTGCTTGAAAAGGATGAATTTGACGCTGAGTCAGAGCTTTTCAGGGATATCGAAAATCCGCTGCCTGATATGTTTGAAGTTTCTATGGAGGATGAAAATCTTTTTGATGAAACTATCACCAAGCTTGAAGCACTCGACAATGTCGATGTTGTCAGAGGCAGCAAGGATATTACGGATATTCTTATTCAGATCCGTTCAACGATTTCCTATATAAGCATAGGTATCATCGTGGTGTTGCTTCTTATCTCACTTTTCATTATTTCAAATACTATACGTATCACTATGTTTAACAGACGACTGGAGATCAATATCATGAAATCAGTCGGTGCGACAAACTGGTTTGTACGTTGGCCGTTTATGGTTGAGGGTATGCTGCTCGGAATTATCTCCGCTGTGGTATCGCTCGGAGCTGTATGGGGTATTTACGAATTGATTGAATCTTTGATTTATGATCTTTTCGGTATTATGAGCAGAGAGTTTGCAGCAGCAGATTTCAAATCATATGTGCTTTACATTCTCGCTGCATTTGTAGTGATAGGCGTGCTTTCCGGCGGATGCGGAAGCTTTGTATCTATCCAGAAGTACCTTAAAGAACGTGGAGGTGTCGTGTACGATGATGAAGACTGATATCGCAAAAAGAGCTTTGTCTTTCTTGCTTTGTTTTTCATTTATCCTGATCGGTATGACCGGGTTTGCACCCGAAACACACGCGAAAAGCCTGACATCTCTTAAAAATGAACAGTCAGAGATCAGAGACAAAGTAAAAGAAAGCGAAAAAAAGATCAAAGAGCTTGAAGCTCAGCAGGCTCAGCAGGAAGAAATAATCGACGAACTGAACAAGCAGATCGGTCAGCTGAACAGTCAGCTTGAAAATGTTAACAGTCAGCAGGCTATCATCAATGACGATATCAAAGTTACTGAAAAAAAGATAGCTGAGCTTGACAAAAAGATCGCTGATCTTGATGCTCAGATAGCTCAGAAGGATGTCGAAATTGAGGCGACGGTAGAGCTTTACTGTGAACGACTCAGAGCGAACTATATCGCGGGTGAGACATCTGTCCTTGAACTGTTTACCGCATCATCATCGCTTTCAAACTTTTTCAACAGACTTGAACTCTTCAAGAGAGTAACAGCAAACGACCAGAAGCTTGTCGAAAAGCTTAATGAAGAAATTAAAGCGATCGAAGAGATGCAGCAGGATCTCAGAGATTCAAAAGCTCAGGTAGAAGAAGAAAAGAAAACTCTTGAGTCCAGAAAATCTGATCTTCAGAAGACAGAAAATGAGCTTAGTGCAACTCAGGCAGAGATCGTAGCAAAGTCAGACGAAGTAAACAAAAAGCTTCGCGACCTTAATTATCAGACAAAGCAGCTTGAAGTAAGCATTGATAAGTATAATTCAGAAATGAACAGCATTGAAGCTGAGATCGAAGCTTTCCTTAAAGCACAGCAGTCATCAAAGCCGAGCTCAGGATCTTCATCAGGCTCTTCGTCAGGCTCATCATCAGGTTCTTCACAGGCTGCTAACTCAAAGGGCTGGATATGGCCGGTACCTTATTCAAGCTCATATGTCACATCACCTTACGGCTACCGTAACGACCCGATTTCAGGAGCATATAAGTTCCACTCAGGTATCGACATTTCAATGCCGAACGCTATGGGTAAAAATCTCGTTGCAGTAAAATCAGGTACGGTAATCCGTACAGTTTACAGCAACTCAGGCTACGGTAACTATGTTATGATTGACCACGGCGGCGGATACGTTTCACTTTACGGTCACTGTAAGTCACTTGCAGTAAGTAACGGTCAGCGTGTCAGCCAGGGACAGGTAGTAGCTTACATCGGTACATCAGGTTACTCGACAGGACCTCACGTCCACTTTGAGATCCGCCTGAACGGTGAAAAGAAGAATCCTGCAAATTATGTTTCGAAATAATTTCAGATCCGTTCGCAGAGAAGTCTGTGAACGGATTTTTTTAAAGAATATTTTAACAACTGCACGAAAACATTGAAAAAGCAGAAAAAGTATGTTACTATAGGATAGTATTAATTTTCGGAGGTTGCAAAATGAAGAAAGACGATACAAAAAAGAATAAAAAAGAAGTTGCGCCGGAAAACGCAACGAAAAAAGGTGTCAATAAAAAGCTGATAGCGATAATAGCTGCAGCTGTAGCGGTAATAGTTGCTGTGGTTGTAGCAGTTGTTGTTATCCTGACATCAGGTAATGCCAAGGTTCCGGGTAAGAACAATGAAGATGCACTTGCCAAGGATGCGGACAGCCTTTCAATTATCGAGAAAGGCGACGAGGTCAAGATGGAGGATGTAACTGCCATCACAGGTGCTACAAGTCCTGACGGTACGGTTACTGACAATAAGGGTATTGTCGACAAAGAAGGTCACAAGATCTACTCTACAGGTCAGAAGGATGACAAGGGATTGATCATCTATACGACAGGTAAGGTGGATTCAAACGGCAACGTCCTTTACACAAAGAATCAGACCAATACTTTCGATAAGCTTGTCTACTATACAGGAAAGTATGACAGCAACGGAAAGCTTGTACTCACTCCTTCTACGGAGAAACCTGACTATACATCAAATAAAAAGCCGGATCCCTACAAGCCGGAGAATTCAACAACGGTTACAGTACCTCTTAAGGCTGATTCAGAGGCAAAGATAACCGGTATGGAACGTAAGGATATCAAATTCTTCGGCGGTAAAGCTGTAGATAATTTCAATGCTGTAGCACCGTGTAAGGATGGCGGATACGTTGTAAGTGTATACTCAAATTCATATGACGGTGACCTTGAAGGCGTAAGCAGAGAGTGGGGCGGTCACACAGCTGTTGTCAAATATGATGCAGAAGGAAATGTACTTTGGAGATATGACCTCGGAGGAGATTCTGAAGTATGGTTCAATGACGTGACGGAACTCAAAGATGGTACGATCATCGCGGCAGGTTTCACAATGTCTGAAGGCGAACCTGCAAAGACTTCGGATGCTCATTCTGCAATGATTGTCCGCCTTAAGAAAAACGGCGACCATATGTGGACTTACATCTTCCCGGGCAGTGCAGACTACGCAGGTGAATTCATTCAGTGTGTAGATGCTACTCCTGACGGCGGTTTTGTAGTAGGCGGTAAGGCTGAGTCAAACAGCGGTTTCTTCAAGGGCGGAGCAAACGAGCGTAAGGCATTCCTCTTCAAGTTTGACAAAAACTGCAATATCGAGTGGAGAAGAATCCTCTCAGGTTCAAAGTCAAATAACTTCACAGCTGTGGATGTAAGCGATAAGGGCGATATATTTGCAACTTGTGTTACTTACTCAAATGATGGTGACTTTGCAGGTCTTGCATATGAAGCGAAGCTCGGTGCAGCAAACACCGTTCTCGTAAAGCTTGATAAAAACGGCAATCTTGAGTGGAAGCACTACCTCCAGAACTCAGGCAACAGTGAATACAATGCTGTGGTCGCTACTGATGACGGTGGCTGTGCAGTAGCAGGTTCATTTAAGGCAAACAAGAAGGCTGACGGTATTTACAATTCTACATTAGGAAATTCAGACGGATATATCATTCGTTACAGTAATGACGGCGATGTTCATTGGGCGAGAATAATCGGAGGCCAGAATGAAGATTATATCAACGGTATCGCTAAGATCAAAGGCGGTTTCGTAATTGTTGGTAATACTAAATCTTCAGACGGTGACATGCGTGGAGAGGTTCTCGGTGGCGGCAATGACGGATTTATCATGTACCTTGACGAAAAAGGTCAGACTTGTGACAAGCTTGTCTTTAATGGTAAAACGGACGATATCGCAAAGAGCGTATGCACACTTGACAGCGGAGAGGTTGCAGTAGCAGGTTCTACAACGTCACAGGACGGATTCTTCCACGGCTCAAATGCAGGTAAGCAGTTCAATGGATATGTAGCAAGATTTGCCACAAAATACTAAGACGAAAGCAGGAGGAAACTCCTGCTTTTTAAAACCGATTATCCGATGTATCGCAATGAAAGGATGATTCATATGAAGAAATGGGCGCTTATAATAATTCCTATAGCTTTTGTACTTGCGATTGCAATAGGGGTAGGAGTGTACTTTGCGGCAGACAAGAATGAATCTGATTTTGATGAAGTCAGGGCTTCTGAAAATTATAAGACTCATGGTATCAATAATGATGTCATTGAAGAAGACAATGCTAAGATTCCCGGCGTAAAAAATGATGATGTTATTGAAGAAGATGTTGATTCGATAACATTGCACACCGGTGAAGTAACTTCCCGTGAAGATGTGACAGCAATCACAGCGTCAACTGATCTTGACGGAAATGTTGTCGATGACAAGGGGATTACGGACAAAGAGGGACACAAAATCTACTTTACCGGACAGAAAGATCTGGCCGGGGTTGATGTTTATACGACAGGCAAGGTCGATTCAGAAGGAAATATCCTTTACACAAAGAATCAGACCAATACCTTCGGTGAGATTATCTACTACACGGGAAACTATGTAGACGGTAAGCTTGTTCTTACTATCACAAATGAAGAGCCGGATTACACATCGGATAATAACGCAGATTGATAGCAAAGCAGGAGGAAACTCCTGCTTTTATTCTTCTTTACAAATATATGATCACGTGATAAAATTATCGTATACTCCTGAAAGGAATGATAGTATGAAAAAACTTTTGAGTGTACTGCTTTCTGTGGTGCTTCTCATTTCGTCCTGCAGTATCTTTGCATCTGCAGCAGGTGAGGTGCAGGGAGAAGTCAGCGAATATCCTGTGATCATAGTTCCGGGCTACAGCTCGACTAATCTCTACTACGGTGACAGCCTTGAAACAGGCGAAAGTGTATGGGGACTTGACTTTGACTATGTTTTAGAGCGTGTCCTTGTACGTATTGCGGATCTTGGAATAGGTTTGGGAATGTTTGCTTTTGACAATGCGGAATACATAACGGATGTCCTTGCAGAAGAAATGACTGCACTTTTTGAAAAAATCCGTTGCAATCCTGACGGCACGAGTGCATATGAGCTTCATCAGGACTACACCGATGCTCTTCATAAAAATAACGCTTTTCTTATCGAAACACGTACTGATACAAAGTACAGACAGGAAGTCGAAATTTCAGAAGAGATCGCTCAGTACATTGGTCATGAGAATATCTATAATTTCAGCTGTGACTTCAGAATGGGTGCTGAAAGCTGTGCGACCGAGCTTGACGCTTTTGTTCAGGAGGTCAAGGCACACAGCGGTAAGGATAAGGTGAATCTTTTTGCAATCAGTCACGGCGGTCAGGTAAGTGCGACCTATCTCGCTCTTTACGGATACAAGGGAGACGTTGACAATGCTGTTCTTACGGTTCCCGCAATAGGCGGTGCAGGTATCGCTTATGATGCTATGATGGCTTGTGTAGAGTTTGACGAAGAGTGTCTTGTGCGGTTTGTGGAAAACGGTACGATGACAGAGGAGAATTATAACTGGCTTGTAAAGGCTCAGCAGCTCGGTTTCGTAGATACATTGCTTAACACTCTTTTTCCGAAGATTTTACCGAGCATAGGCTATTGGGGAAGTCTGTGGGATTTTATCCCTGCACATAAATATGAAGAAGCGAAGGCGACACTTCTTGACAGTGAAGAGAGTGCACGTCTTATAGAGATAAGCGACCGTTTCCATTACGAAATACTTCCTTCAATGCCTGAAAAGTTTGCAGAATGTATTGAAAACGGAATGAATATTTCGATCGTCGCAGGAACAGGCGAACATATAGTAACGGGTATGGATGAGAATTCTGACGGAATCATCACTACAAATGCATCTACAGGAGCTACCTGTGCGCCTTACGGTATGCGATTCGGTGACGGATATGAGCAGATAAACTACTGTGACGGCAAGGACAAGGTTTCTCCGTCAATGGAAATTGATGCTTCAACGGCTTACCTTCCTGATAATACCTGGTTTGTAGATGGTCTTTTCCACGGAATGACCTACAAGGATAATTACACAAGAGTGCTTATGATGACTCTTCTCCTCACAGATGACATTACTGATGTGTATTCTGATCCCGCTTTCCCACAGTTCAAATACTCAACAAATGCATCTCACACAGTGCACGCAACTTTTGACGGCTGCGACGAGGGAATACTCTCATCTGATGCACAGAGTCTTACCGTAACAAATGTGTGTGCAAACAGTAACGTCAGAATTGCCGCAGTTGAGTGTGACGGAATTGACCTTAGCTTCAGGTTTGATGCCAATCGTACACTTGCTCCGGGTGAAAGTATGGAAATTACCTTTGAAGGTGAGATTCCTCAGGTTTCTGACAAGGCTGTGAATGTTACGGTCTGCTATGCGATGAACACAATCACTCCTATCGGCTACAGAACACAGACTTTCAGAGTTATGAACGGTGTACCCGTCGAAAAGAACGAGGATTTTGTAAGCCTTGAAGAAAACACCATAACAAACGGACAGCTTGATTCGGTTCTTGGTACCCTCGGGCTCAGGGAAATTGTTTCAATGCTTTACACAATTATCAGTTATTGGGTTTCAACAATATTCTCGTTCTGATAACGAAAAAATAAGCGACTTGCATTTCGCAAGTCGCTTTTCTTATACTTTTTTTGTGTGCATTTTGATTGGTTTGCAGGGAGCGCCGACCGCTGTGCAGTCAGGCGGAAGATCACGTATCACAACCGAACCTGCACCGACGATCGTGTTTTCGCCAACGCTTACACCTTGTATAACCTGAGAACCTGCACCGATTTCACAAGCTGTGTTGATGTGTGTCGTGCCGGAGATGTTTACTCCCGGATAGCAGGTTACGAAATCTTCAATCTGTGCGTCATGACCTACAGTACCGTCAGCACCGAAGTAAACGTGATTACCGATCTTTGCATCGACAGTAATGTACGTGTGGGCACAGATGATGCAGCCTTCACCGATGGTTGATCGGTCACTGCACCACACGCAAGCAGGATCAATGAGTGTTGCAAACTTAACAGGGGCAATTTTAAGAATTTTTTCGACAGCAGATTTTCTGATTTTAGCCGAACCGACAGCACAGACGTAATAGGCGTCGGGATAGGTTGCGACGTCTGCTGAGTTTCCGATGACTCTGTAACCGTCTATTATCTTACCTTTATAACTTGGCTTATCGTCGATAAACCCAAGAATATTCCACTCAGGTTTCACAGCGTTTATTCTTTCTGCAGTCCAGATAGTCTCTCTTCCGAGACCGCCTGCACCGATGATGATTAAGTCTTTCATAATATTCCTCCGTTTTTTATTGGGGGACAGGCTTATAGTACGATTATATCAGTTTATGGGGAAACTTTCAAGATAAGATTGATAATTATTTCTCATTATTACCTTTTGATATTATTTAAGCGTTACAATGCTGACTCCGTCTTCACCTTCACCGAAAGTGCCGAGACGATGAGACTTGACAAAAGTACATTTTTTGAGATATTCACGTACGGCAGATCTCAGAACGCCTGTACCTTTTCCGTGGATGACCGTAAATTCGCCGATACCCATTCTAAGGGCGTGATCTATGTATCTGTCAAGCTCAAGCAGACCTTCGTCGACTGTCATTCCGCGAAGATCGAGGCTCGTTTTGGCAGACATATGCATACGGCTTTCCATCTTGCCTGTAGCAACGGTACGCTTACCGCCGGTTTCTTTTTTCTTCTTTTCTACGAGACGGAGAGTCTCTTCCTTCACACGTGTTTTCATAGTACCCATCTGTACGGTGACAAGGCCTTTTTTGTCTTTAAGTGTGACAACTGTAGCTTCGTTTCCGATGTCTGCGATGATAACGGTATCGCCTATCTTAAGAGGTCGGGGCAGGGTGTAATCTTCGTCAGAGTCAAGTGTGCCTATGATCGGGTCAGCGGCAGAGTCGATCGCATCGATACCTTTTTTAACGGCTGCTCTTGCACGACGTGCCATTTCAGCGGCATCCTTTTCCTTTGCCTGTTGTTTGCGGAGTTCCTCAAGCTCATTGAGAAGCTGATAAGCCTCACGCTTTGCCTGCTCTGTGATACGAAGCGCCTGAGCCTTCGCATTCTCCATTTCTTTTTCTCGCATCGTCTGGATTTCCGCTTTCATCTGCTTTGCCTTTTCAAGTTCTTTGTCAGCAGCAGCACGGATTTTTAACGCTTCGTTGTGCTCGTCTTCCATCTTCTTACGGCTCTGTTCAAGACGGTCAACAACGTCTTCGAAACGTGTGTTTTCCGTTGAAACAAGCTCCTGTGCGTGTTCGATGATACCATCAGAAAGACCGAGCCTTTGTGAAATTGCAAAAGCGTTTGAACGTCCGGGCACACCGATGAGAAGTCTGTATGTAGGACGTAATGACTGCACGTCAAACTCACAGCTTCCGTTTGTAACTCCATGAGTCTGAAGAGCATAGGCTTTCAGCTCTGCATAATGAGTTGTGGATGCGATTTTTGCACCCTGATTGCGGAGCTGTTCGAGGATTGCGATTGCAAGGGCAGCACCTTCGACGGGGTCAGTACCGGCACCGAGTTCGTCGATAAGAACGAGACTTCTGTCGTCTGCTTCGCTGAGGATGCGGATAATATTTGTCATATGTGACGAGAATGTTGAGAGCGACTGCTCGATGCTTTGCTCGTCACCGATATCTGCGAGAACTTTTGCGAAAACTGAGATTTTACTCCTGTCATTGACGGGAAGCATAAGTCCACACATCGCCATAAGTGACATAAGACCTATCGTTTTGATTGAGACGGTTTTACCGCCTGTATTAGGTCCTGTGATAACTATCGTATCAAAGTCCCTGCCGAGTTGAATGTCGACGGGCACTACTTTTTTCTTGTCGATGAGCGGATGTCTTGCGCTGCGAAGTTCGATGATTCCTTCGTCATTCATTTCGGGCACGGAGGCATTCATCGCATACGCAAGCTGAGCCTTTGCGAAAATTACATTCAGCTCAACGGCACATTCGTAGCTCTGTTTGATTGAGTTTGCAAAGCTGCCGACGGTTGCAGAAAGCTCTGCAAGGATTCGGTCGATTTCATCCTGCTCCTGATTTTTGAGAAGTCTTATCTGGTTGTTTGCTTCGACTACCGGCATCGGCTCGATGAATATCGTCGCACCGCTTGCTGATGAATCGTGTACAAGACCGGGGATTTCACTTCTGTATTCATTTTTAACGGGCACTACGTAGCGTCCGTTTCGCATTGTAATGATGTTATCCTGAAGATATTTAGAGTAGTTTGTGTTGTGAGTGAATTTGCCGAGCTGTTCACGCACCTTGCCTTCCTGAGCACGGATTTTTCTTCGGATATCCGCAAGAAGAGGGGAAGCATTGTCTGCTATTTCTTCTTCTGAAATGATTGCACTTGTGATCGTTTCTTCAAGGAATTTGTTAGGTACGAGTGAAGAGAAGTAAATGTCGAGGATTGTTGCAACTCCTTCGTTGGTGCTTCTCCATTGAACTATCGAACGTATAACCCTGAGTACTGCGGCAATGTCAAGCAGTTCACGAAGACTGAGTGTGCTTCCTGCGTCAGCCCTGAAGAGAGCGTTATTGACGTTTGTAAGACCGCCGAAGGACGGACCACCGAAACGTGCAAGAAGCATATGCGCATCCCGCGTCTGATTCATAAGTGCCTGTGCACTGTCGAGATCTGACTGCGGTATAAGTTCAAGTGCGGCAAGACGTGCATCTTCACACGAAGTGTGAGAAGCGAGCATCTCGAGCACCTTGTCAAGCTCAAGCGATTTATGATGTCTGTTCATATCGCTCATCCTTTCATGGATTTGTAAAAATCAAGTGTTTTAAATTTTTTTGATGTCTGCACTAGCAGAAAGTTTTCTGTCACCTGTGAGAGAAAATCAAGGCTTTCTTCGGGAAGAGTAAAAGAGAAAAGCTTGGCAGCTTCGACGTAACATATGTGTCGCATCGCTGAAAGCACTCCGTTGGAAAGCTGTACACAGGTGTGGTCGCTGACACATTCCTTACAGAAAATCTGGCCTTCAACGGGACTGAAAAACATTCCCTCATCAGAAAATTCTCCGCAATCACCGCAGGCAACAAGGTCGGGCATATAACCCGAAAGTGTCAGCATCCTCAGCTCAACTATTGCTTTGAGCTGAGCGTGAGGACGTTTGTTTTTTGAAAGCATATGTAAAGCATTGAGGATAAGTTTCAGGTAGTCAGCTGCGTCATCCTCAATGGGAGCAAGTTCGCCTGCGAGTTCACAGAAATACTGAGCAAGTGAAAGAGCTTCTATATCGTTTCTTAAGTCGAAAAAGATTTCAATCGGCTGTGCTTCGTCGATAGAGTAAGCATCTTTGCCGCGATAAATTGAAAAATTGCCGTATGCGAAAAGCTGTGTCGCACTCTGCGACTTGCTTCGGATACGTTTAGCTCCTCTTACAAAGGCACGGAGGATACCGTAGTCACGTGTGAGCAGGGTGACGAGACGGTCATCCTCGCCCGTCTGCTGTTCCCTTATTATCAATCCGTCCGTGCTCAGCTTCATGTTCGTTCTCCTGTGTGATATTTCTGTATTGCAGATAATCGCAAACCTTACCTGTGGAAGCGAATTTGTACCATGCGGCAAGTTCTTTATAGTTTGTATTCATAAAATATCCCTCCAAATAAAAGTATTTGCAGGGATGATTTTTTTATTATCTTTTAATCAAGACCAAAATTATGAATTAAGCCTTCTCTGTTTCTCCAGCCTTCTTTAACCTTTACCCAGCAACGCAGATTAACTCTGCACATGAAAAACTTTTCCATATCTTCACGTGCTCTTGTGGAAACTTTTTTAAGCATTGTGCCGCCTTTTCCGATAATTATTCCCTTATGACTTTCCTTTTCGCAGTAAATAACGGCTTCGACGTCCATAATGTCAGAGTCGTCACGTTCACGCATTTTTTCGATACTGACTGCAACACCGTGAGGGATTTCTCTGTCAAGATTGCGAAGAAGTTTTTCTCTGATCATTTCAGCTGCAAGAACTCTTTCCGGCTGATCTGTGAGTGTATCTTCGGGGAAGAAGAAAACGCTTTCTTCAGCTAATTTGTTAAGCTCTCCTAAAAGAGCATCCATATTGATACCTCTCATAGCAGAAACGGGCACAATCGCATCAAAGTCATAGACCTGTGAAAGTTCTGCAATACGAGTCATAAGTACTTCCTTTTCGGGAAGTGTGTCAACCTTGTTGATTGCAAGGATAACAGGCATTTTGAGTTTTTTGAATTTTTCGATAAGCTCCTTTTCGGCAGGACGCAATTCGCCCTGAGGCTCGACTACAAACAGACAGGCATCGACACCTGCAACACTGTCGCTGACTGCCTGAATCATTTTTTCACCGAGTTTGTTTTTAGGTCTGTGAAAACCGGGTGTGTCCGTAAAAACGAGCTGTGTATCGCCTTCTGTAAGAACTCCCATTATTTTGGTACGGGTGGTCTGAGGCTTTTCGGAAACAATAGCGATCTTCTGACCGAGTAAACGGTTAAGAATTGAAGATTTGCCGACATTCGGGCAACCTACAATCGCAATAAATGCGGTTTTAGTCATCAGTTTTCCTCCGTATAGTAGCTGTCGCTTCTCTTCAGACCGAGCTGAGTAAGTACTGTTTCTTCTTTTTCACGCATACGTACCATTTCAAGACCACCGTTTTCGTGGTCATAGCCCAAAAGGTGGAACATTGAGTGAACCGTAAGGAACGCGATCTCACGCTGAAGAGTGTGGTCATAAAGCTTTGCCTGCATAATAGCGTGTTCGATTGAAATAACGATATCGCCGAGCATCTTTGCTCCCGTATCGTGGTTTATGTCATAAATTCCGTTTTCACCGAGAGGGAAGGAAAGCACGTCTGTGCTGTTGTCAACGTTACGGAACTCCCTGTTGAGTCCGTGGATTATTTCGTCATTGACGAATCTTACGCTGATTTCAGCAGAGCCTTCGAAACCTTCATGTACAAGAACAGCATTACAGCAACGTCTTACAAGCATTCTCACACCGGTGGGTATTCTGATGTCTTTCTGGTCGTTTGTGATAATTACTTTGATTTTGTCTGTCATTTTCTTTTCCTTGCCTCCTCGTATTTTTCGTACGCCTTGATGATATCCTGAACAAGCTTATGGCGCACGACATCCTTTTCCGAAAAATGTACGATTTTAACGTCTTCGACGTTTTTGAGTATTCTTGTAGCTTCAACAAGACCTGAACGCTTTCCGTCAGGAAGGTCAATCTGGGTGACGTCACCCGTTACAACCATTTTTGAATTGAAACCAAGTCTTGTCAGAAACATTTTCATCTGCTCGGGTGTTGTGTTCTGTGCCTCGTCGAGAATTACGAAGCTGTCGTCAAGAGTACGTCCTCGCATATATGCAAGAGGCGCAACCTCAATGCTTCCTCGTTCCTGATAACGCTGGAAATTTTCAGCACCGAGCATATCAAACAAAGCGTCATAAAGTGGTCTGAGATAGGGATCGACCTTCTGCTGAAGGTCGCCGGGGAGGAAACCTAACTTTTCGCCTGCTTCAACAGCGGGACGGGTGAGAATGATTCTGTTGATTTCCTTTGCCCTGAAAGCGCTGACAGCCATTGCGACAGCGAG
>JAZRNG010000100.1:0-10401 GCA_045648065.1 Acutalibacteraceae bacterium
TATCGGTCCGAAATCTGACGGCACAATCACAGATGAAGAGACGCGTGTTCTTCTTGATATAGGTGAATGGCTGAGAATCAACGGAGAAGGCATATACGGCACAACATACTGGAAACAGTTCGGCGAAGGCGAAGTAAACGCGGAAGACGGCTTTTTCAAGGACGGAGACGAAAAAGCTTTCACAAGCGAAGATTTCAGATTCACATACAAAAACGGTTATCTTTATGCATTTCAAATGCGCCCGTCAAAAAACGTAAAAATCAAAACTCTGAAAAAACATATCCCTCACGACTATTTAATTGAGAACATTGAGCTTTTGGGAAGTGAGGAGAAAATTGAATTTACAAGAGACGAAGAAGCACTTAAAATCAGCTTAAAAGAAGAACATAAAAATGATTTGCCGATTTGTTTCAAAATAGAAATAGGATAAAGAAAAAACCGAGGTTGTATGACCTCGGTTTTTCTCAGATACGTCAGAAATCAAAATTCAGACGCGACTTGATTGGTTATTTGTTCTGGTTGTTGTTTCTGTTCTGATTGTTTTTGTTGTTCTGATTATTCTGGTTGTTATTGTTGTTATTATTGTTATTGTTGCTATTGTTGTTATTGTTCTGGTTGTTTCTGTTGTTATTGTTATTGTTGTTATTCATATTTTCACCTCCTGAATAGTTTACAAGGATAGTTTACCTCATTAGCGACAAACTATTCATATATATAAAAGCTGAAGGGAGAAAAAATATGCTTTTGATTATAAACGGTCTTTTGCACACAATGGAAACTGATACACCATTACGATCTGATATTCTTATAGACAGAGGAAAAATTGTAAAAATCAAGAAAAATATTGTTCCGACGGAGGGGACAGAAATTTTTGACGCTGAAAACCTGAATATTTATCCCGGATTTATCGATGCACACAGTCATATCGGAATTGCAGAGGATAAAATTTCATCACAAAATGATACAAGTAACGAAAACACCAACCCGATAACCCCTTTTATAAGAGGAATAGACAGCATAAATCCTATGGACAGTGCTTTTCATAACGCTATCGCCGCCGGTATTACCGGTGTTATGGCAGGACCGGGAAGTTCTAATGCTGTTGGTGGACAATTTGCCTTTATAAAAACCTACGGCAGATGTGTTGACGATATGGTTGTTCTTGCCCCTGCCGCAATTAAAATTGCTTTCGGTGAAAATCCGATGAACTGTTACGGTCTTAACGGAAATATGCCGTCAAGCCGTATGGGAATCGCATCGCTTATAAGGGAAGAACTGTTCCGTGCAAAGCAATATTTTTCACAGAAACAATCAGGCAACGAAGATTTCACCCTGGAATGCTACAAAGAACTGTTTGAAAAGAAAATCCCGCTTAAAGCTCACGTTCACCGCACTGATGACATTTTCACCGCAATAAGAATAGCTAAAGAATTTGACCTTAAGCTGACACTTGATCACTGCACCGAAGGGCATCTGATTGCCGAGGAAATTGCAAAAAGCGGTTATCCTGCCATTGTGGGCCCATCTCTCGCATCACGCAATAAAGACGAAGTCAGTCAGTCGGATTTTAAAACTGCAGGTATTCTCCATAATGCAGGAGTTAAGGTCGCAATAACCACCGACCACCCTGTTTCAAGAATACAGTATTTGCCTTTATGTGCAGGTATTGCGGCAAAAGAAGGCCTTGGTGAAACAGCGGCACTTCGTGCAATTACCATTGATGCGGCACGCATATGCAGAGTCGATCACAGATTAGGCAGTCTTAAAGAAGGCAAGGATGCAGATATTGTTATTTTTCAAGGTAATCCTTTGGAAATAAACTCTTGTGTTAAAGCTACAATTATAAACGGAGAAATTGTGTGGCGGAATTAAAAAGTTTTTTCAGAAGGTATAAGCTGAAGATTGATTTTAACTCTTAGCAATTTATTGCAGTTTCAGATAAGGTATCATAAAAATAACCGAGCAGAGTTTTATGCTCTGCTCGGTCTTTTATTGTAAAACAAATTGGGATTTGCTGATTTTCGTTATATCCGTTGCTCTATTTGTTAACACAGCGAAGAACCGCATTACCGTCACGACAAAATTCAACAACAGAGATTGAAGTATTATCCAGAGAAAATCTGAAAACATGCGGTTTAACTCCCAAAGCTGTGGGAATAAGATACTCAAGAAATCCATGGTGGCTGAAAACAGCAACACGTTCACCAAAAGAAAATCTGTTCTTAATGTAAGAAATCACTTTTTCTGCACGGATAATATTATCCTCAAAAGCCTCACAGCCAAAGTCATAATTCTCCGTGCCATAGAGCTTTTCGCACATTTTTGTGTTTTTGTAATATCGTCGGAGATATTCTTCACAGCAACCATAATAACCCGGGGTGCAGCCGCATTCCACAAGCTCGGCACTGATTTCAAGTAAAGGCTTGTCAGGCTTTGCATTGCAAACGCCGACAGCAGTTTTAAAGCTACGCAACAAAGAACTCGTAATATATGCATCTATCGGCAGATCCTTAAGCTTTTCGCCTAACTCTATACACTGCTGTTCGCCTTTTGCGGTAAGCTCACCATCGCTCGGGTCGCGGTCACCGATATCATCATAATCTGTTTCGGCATGTCTGATAAAAATGATTTGCAATGAGTCATGTTTTCCCATATTTTCACCTTATGATTTCTGTGATATTTGATATAAAAATCTTGGTTGTTGTTCCACCAAAAGATAAACTGAATTCGACAAATCCTTGTGTATTGGCATGATTATATCATAAGTGTAAAATCATTTCAAGAAAATCAAGAAACAACGAACTGAAAAAGCACTTGCAAATTGCAAGTGCTTTTTTATGGTGGAGACGGTGGGTATCGAACCCATGACCTCTTGAATGTCATTCAAGCGCTCTCCCGATACACGCAAAAACGCACCCCCGTTTATTCGAGAGTGCGTTAAATTTACGTTTCTGTAACAACAGCAATTTCGCCGTATTCTTTCTCCGCTTCAACAAATACAGCTATAATTTTTTCAACTTCTTCGCTGAGATTTTGTGATGCCTTTGCTTCCGGTTTAAAAATAATCCTTACATTCGCCGGAACGTACATAAGACCGGTAACCGCATCCCAGAGAGCATCAAGGTTTGCACCATACCAATCTGGCAATTCCAATTCAGTTCTTATAATTTCGTGAATTTCCCCTAAATATCTACACGAAGAAAAATCCAAAACTCTGTCTTTGGGATATAAGTAATCTATTGCACTCATATTATCTCTCCTTGATGAATTTGAATAAAAGTAACGTAATGGTCATATGTTGCAAACATTAAACCATCATTTGAAAATATAAGTCTGTGGTGATTTCTATAACCAAAATCATAATTTATATCTGTTTCATACCATATTCTTCCCGGTGAATTCGGCAAATGACCATTTCTATTGCGATAAACATCTCCACCTATACTTTTACCAGGCTCTACCACACTCAGATTACCAAGATTACTGATCCAACCGGATTTTTGGGCTTGTTTTTTAGTTATATAATTACTTGGTAATCTTCCGTTTTTAGCCAGATATACATCCGTACCATTTTCTCCATCGACTGTTGCCGTACCAACAAAAGCAGCTAACATCGCTTCTATTTTACAACGACATTTCACATGTAATGGAGGTTCTGCATCCAAAACTTCTGTAACAGAAAATACTTTACCGTGTAAATTTTTGCATTCAACACAAGTTTTCAAATCTAATATAGCAATCCAATTTTTATAATCAGTGCTTATATGTGTCGGTGGTCTGAATAACAAGTCCTTTGATTTTCTGAATGTGAGATTATCATAGCAGAAACATTCCGTGTTTTCAACGGTAGTAAGTCTGTTATTATAAAAAGTATCTGATTTCTCATTAATTTTAAATTTTTCTTTTAACATTTATAACCTCCGTAAAAATAACCTCCCGTGGTTGCCCACGGGAGGTTTAAGTTTAGTTGAATATTGAAGTGAAGAAGGAGACGATTTTGAGCCAGAGGGATGTGAAGAAATCAAGGATTTTGTTTGAGGCTGACTGGCTTGTTGACAGCTCACGGATTTCGAAGCTTGTGCTTGCCGTGCCGTGGTAGTTGCCGATACCCTGAATGGTGGCGGTTGCCGTTCCTTCGTTTACATTGTTTTTGAATGTAACGGTATAGTCAACGCCTTCTTTAAGGACTCTGTTGCCGTCTGTTACCGTGAGGGTCGGGATTACGGATTCGCCTGTGTAATCCTGCTCGGAAATCGCAGCGAATGTAACAGGAGCGATACTCTTTGTTATAATCGTGAAGTTTGCAATGCTTGAAAGCACCTTGTAAGCACCCTTACCGCTGACGGTAACCTTAGCTGTGCCGACATTGATGTTGTTTGAATATTTCACGGAGAAATCTGTGTTTTCCATAACCTTTTCACCTGAAACAGAAACATCGATTTCGGGTTCGATTTCCGAGCCTGTATAGGTCTGATTCGGAATCGGAGCTACAACAAATGTGCTGACTGGAATACCTTTTTTCTCTGCAAATTTCTGAGCGTATGAACCCTCTTCGCAGTAGATTGTAAATTCGCTGCAGTCGTCGAAGGCATTACCTGCGATGTTCACAACCGAATCGGCAATGATAACAGTTTCAAGGCTTGAGCAGGAAGCAAATGCCTCTGACTTAATTGTTGTAACATTGCCACCGATTGCAACTGTATCAAGATTTTCACAACCCATAAAGCTCTGCGTTTCAATCATAATGAGGTCGGTTGCCTCGTCATTTTTGTCGTGTCCGAGCGTAACTGCAGTAACACCTGAATCGGTAAAGCTATTGGGATAAATCAGCTCAACACCTGCAAAATCGAAGTTTTTCAAAGATTTGCTGTTGTAAAAAGCGTAATCGGCAATGAGTTTGACATCTGAATCCCATATAAACTCTTCAAGCTTGGGGCAGTTTCTGAATGCACCGGTTGAAATCAGCTTAACATTTGATGACATTCTGACTTTTTTCAGGTTAGTGCAGTCCTCGAATGCATATTCTGCTATATTAACAACAGAATCCGGAATATAAATTTCTTCAAGACTTTCACAGCCGATAAAAGCAGCAGTGCCGATCATACGCATACCTTCAGGAAAAGCATTACCTTCAATCTGAACATCGGTTCCACCAAAAGCATAGTCTTCAATGACGATGAGGTTTTCAGGCAGCGTGATTTTCTTGATCGAACTGCAGTTGAATGCAAACGAACCGATTTCAGTTACAGAATCCGGAAGAATTATTTCGTCAATTATGTCCAGATTAGAAAACATATAATCAGGAATACGCTTTACATTGTCGCCTATTACTATATTCGTTACTTTTGTATAGTCGAACGGTGAAGAATAAGAAGGGAATTTGCAGTTTTCTGCATTGTAATAAACCGTTGTAACATTCGGCGGGAGCATATTACTTCGCAGCTCAGTTAATTTTCGGGGAATATTGAACTCTGTAATACTTGTACAGCCATTGAATGCGTTTTGCGCTATTGTTGTAACACTTTCGGGAATTACAATGCTTTTGAGGTTTTTACAGTTATAAAAGGCGTATTCTTCTATAATTTCCAATGATTCGGGAAGGGTGATACTTTCCATACTGCTTTTTGAGAAAAAACGTTTTGGAATAAGCCTTACTCCTTCTCCCAAATTTACTGTTTCAATCAGTGAATCTTGAAATGCGTTCGAACTAACACCTGTGCCTGATACAGCGTTATATTGCATCACGGTATATTTTGTATTTCTGAAAGCTGCGAATCCGATGCTTACAACATTTTTCGGAATTACAAGTTCGCCTGTAAGTGACCTGCAACCATCAAAGGCTGAATCCTGTATTGTCGTAAGCGAATCCGGTAAATCGATAGTTTTTAACGCAATACAGTTTCTGAAAGCGTCGCGACCTATTGTTACAAGTGAATCAGAAAAATCTATACTCTCCAATGATTTACAATAGTAAAAAGCACTGGTTCCGATTGTTGTAACAGAATCCGGCAAATTAAGTTCCTTTAAAGAATTGCAGCTTGAAAAAGCTAAATACCCTATTGTTTCAACTGAATCAGAAAGTTCTAACTCCTCTAAAGACTGACAATTCTCAAAGGCACAGTCTTCGATTTTAGTGACCGAATCCGGTATGGTAACACTTTTTAATTTTCCACAGTTGTAGAAAGCGTATCTGCTGATTGTTTCAACAGAATTTGAAATTTTAAGCTCTTTAAGTGCCGAGCAATACGCAAAGGCATATTCGCCGATTGTTGTAACAGAATCCGGAATTACAACCGACTCTAAACCTTTACAATAACTGAAAGAATTCTTGCTGATTGTTTTAACCGAATCTGCGATTTCAAGATTTTTAAGGGCTACGCAGTTATCAAACGCATACTCGTCGATTACTGTAACAGATTCAGGTATTACAACTGACTCCAAAGCATTACAATATCTGAATGAACTTTTGCTTATTGTCGCAATTGAATTTGAAATTTTAAGATTTTTAAGTGCTGCGCATCTTTCGAATGCTAATTCGCCGATTGTTGTTACGGAGTCGGGAATCACGACGGTTTCTAATGACTTACAATTATTGAAAGTACCCTTGGGAATTTCCGTTACAGATTTTGAAAATTCAATATTTTTAAGTGCAGTACAGCCTTCAAAAACATATTCGCCTAATTCAACATCTGAATCAGAGAACTTCAGAGTTACCAGCTTTTCGCATTTTGAATAAGCATAATCGCCAATCTTTTTAATGTTTGAAGGTATGGTAAGAGTTTCGAAATCGCAGGAATTGAATGCATAATCTCCTATTTCGGTAATATTTTCATTAAATTCGAAAGACTGCAGCCCGGCATTTCGGAAAGCTTCTTTACCGATAAAAGTGGTGTTTTTATCGTACTTAAACTCGCTAAGGGAGTAACAGTTCCAGAATGCATGTTCACCAACCCAGAAGAAATCGTCAGAAAACTCAACCGAAAATATGCCTGCTCCGCTGAAACCGTAATCCAAAACCGCGACAACACCCTTTGCCTGTATGTTATCGATATTGGAACATCCGCCAAATGCGCAGGTCGGAATTACGGTTAGTGTGTCGGGCAAAACTGCAGTTCTCGGAGCAACCTCCTCAAAGGATTCATAATATCCGACAGCGGTAAGATCATGACAGTTCATGAATGCGCGATCGCCAAGACTCTCAAGGTTTTTACCGATACGTATCTTTGTAAAATAACCGTCGGCAAATGCTTCATCTTCTATGTGCGTTACCGTGGCAGGAAGCACAAGTGAACCTATCTTGGTATTGATATTGCTGAATGCCTGATGGCCGATTACCGTTACAGGTGCGCCGCCCAATGTTTCAGGTACAAATACATCAACCGTTCCGCTATAATTACCTATGTATTTATCTAAGACAGCTTCACCGTCATCGTTTATGTAATACTGATAGTCACCCTCTTCAACTATACCGGTGTTTTCCGGTCTTTTAAACATATACTTTTCGATCTTGTCTGTAAAAACAACATCTCCGATGTATTTAAAAGTGTCTACAAACAATTTATATATATCGTAGCTGTGGAAGTTAGCTATTTCAACATTCTTAGGAAATTTCGCTTTAGCTAAAACACCACCGAAGGCACTTTCACTGAATGATGTAATTGTTCCGTCAATCGTGAGATTTTTTAACGATTTGCATGAAATTGAATTTGCACCAACACTGACCGTGCCTATAATGGTAAGATTTTCCAAAGTGTCGCTTACAATTGAATTTTCACCAACGTCGACCACGCCGATGAGAGTAAGGCTTTCCAATGTATCGCTTACAATTGAATCTTTAATAAGGTTGATTGTTCCTTTGAGTGTAAGGCTTTCCAATGTGTTGCTTACAATTGAATCTTTAACAAGGTTGATTGTTCCTTCGAGTGTAAGGCTTTTTAATGTTTTATTATCTAACAGTGTATCTGTAACAATATTTACCGTCTTTGCTTTGATTGTAAGATTTTCAACAATTGAGTCGGCAAGCATACAATCTTCTGCAGTAAAATCTTTTGAATCTGATATAATCGTCAGACTTTTAATTTTTGTTTCTGCAAAAGCAAATCCTTCAATCACTTCTATGCCGTGTGGCAAATTGATATTTTCAAGTGAAGAACAACCGCCAAAAGCACTGTGACCTATATATTCCAAATTTTTGGGCATAATAATTTCCGTGAGATTTTCGCAGTACATAAAAGCTGCTATTGCGATGTATGTAACCGAATCAGGAAGATGTACCGTTTCAATGTTTGCAGAATCAGGGTTGCTGTATTCTGTATCGGTATCGTAATTTTCGTAGGCTGTTGTCGGACAGAATGAAAAATCGCCGATTTCTGTAACTGCAGTACCGTCAATCGTTCCCGGAACAGTTACTTCCTTTTCACTACCCATATATTTCCTGATGACAATTTCACCTGACTTTGTGTAGCCGTAAACGAAATCGTCATACCAAAAATCTTCTGTGGTGTCTATCTCCTCTTCTTGGTTCTCTTCCATAGCGAAGGCTATTGAAGAAAAGAGGTTTTCAAGTTCAAGTTCCGCCATTGGCATGCTACCGAAAAGAAGCATTATTGCGAGGAGTATCGCGGATAATTTTTTCAAAAGTTTCATATTTAAATCCTCCCTTTGTTCGGATTGTGTGTAGGGATGGGCCTCCCGGACCATCCGTGGATGTCTATGTATATCGGACGGTCGAGGACGCCCGTCCCTACTTGCTTTAATTGGATTAGTGCGTTGCCTCCCTTACCTCAAGGGAGGGGGACCACGAAGTGGTGGAGGGATATTTTTTAGAATATCTAACTATTTTTGTAATATCCTCCCGTCACGGCTATGCCGTGCCACCCTCCTTTAGGCAAGGAGGGCTTGGGTCGATTTTTAACGCCCTGATATATTTCTACTCCTTAAACACCGTGAACGAGCAGGAAACGGTTTCATATTTCACGGTGACGATGACCTTTTTCTCAAACAGGGTTGAAATATCTGTAATCTCAACCGTGTAATCATCCGCCGTCAGCTCTTTTTCGTTTTTGTCGCTGTATACCGCAAACACCTGCATATTACTCAGGTCGATATTGTCGAGGTTTTCGGATTTAAAATCATAATCCGACGGGAAGGTTGCATAGACGGATGTCAGAAGCGGTGTTTCCTTTGTGTTGAGGATTCTTACCTTAAAGCTGTTTTCAAAGCCCTTGTAGGTCACGGTTACGGTTTCGTAGCCTGCCGTTTTGCCGAAGTCTGACGGAGCTTTGATTTGGTACTTGCTTCTATCGAGTACGGTTTCGCTTTCGTCATCATAAAGCAATAAAACCGTAATTCCGTTCGGGTCAAAGGCATCGCCGACGTTGTATTCCTTTTTGAAATCCTTACCGAATTTCAGGGCAATCCCCTGCTCGGCTTTAATCGGAATTGTGGTTGATTCCTCTGTTGTTGGTTCCGTAGTCGTTGTGGTCGGTGATGTGGTTGTTTCGGGCGGCGGTTCGGGGGTTTCTTCCTCCTGAGTGAAAATTTCAACTATCTTTTTCGAAACCTCTTCGATAAAGTTATAATCTGTTGCGCCTGCGATGATGCCGTTTGCCGTAACGAGCATAAACGCCGCGGCGATAGCTGCCGCAAATGCTTTTGAAAAGCGTACCGTTCTGATACCGAGCTTTTCCATAAAATCTTTTCGGGATATTACAGGAATAACCGCGTCGATAAATCCGTCACGGATTGAGTTGATTGCCGATGCACATTCGTCGATAAAATCAAAGTCTGCATCTTCTTTTTCGAGCTCTTCGTCAATCAGAGCGTTAAGGTAATTGCAAAGAAATTCTGTCAGATCTCCGTTGAAATCGGGGTGAAGAAAAATATCTTTATTAACGGTTACGGTCATAACGGTCAGCCTCCTTTCTCAAAATCTAATCGGGTTACCATATCGGTTATTTTGTTTTTCAGCCTTACGAGTCTCATTGAGACCGCGGGCCGCGAAATGTTAAGAATTGTTGCGATTTCATCAACACGCGTGTTTTTTATGTATCGCAGGTTGTAGAGCAATTTTTCGTCATCATTGAGTGTTTCAATCAGCTTTTCGGCAAGTGCATCGAAGTCGATGCTGTCGAGCGTTTCGTTATATATTTCATCGCTCGCCGCGGCTTCGGTCGCATTTTCAAGAGGAACAAGACGTTTTGTGTCCTTTGACATTTCCTCCTGTCTGCGTCTGACAAAGTTTTCAGCCGTGCGGTAGAGGAAAGCCCGCGGATTTTCGATTTTCTCGCCGTCATTCAGCTTTGAGCTGAGCACAAGGAACGCCTCCTGCACGCAATCGTCAGCCGATTCACGTTCACCCGAGAGACGGGCAAGGCAGAAATTAAACAGCTTCAGCCGATA
>JAZRNG010000101.1:0-21790 GCA_045648065.1 Acutalibacteraceae bacterium
CCTTCTGACGTGCATATTCAGCTGCACCGAGTGCACCCATAAGCTGCGGGTCAGTTGAAAGCTCGACAACCTTAATTTTAAGCACCTTTTCGATAGCTTTTTTAAGGCCGTCATTCTTTGCACAACCGCCTGTAAGAGTGATACTGTCTGTTGCACCTGCTTTCTTTGCCATAACAAAGCATCTCTTTGCAACAGCAAGCTGAATACCTGCAGCAATTTCATCCATAGGCTTTCCTTCGCCGACAAGCGAGATAACCTCACTCTCGGCAAAAACAGTGCACTGTGCAGTGATGGGAATAGTGTTTTTTGCCTGAAGAGAAAGCTTTGAAAACTCAGGAAGAGTCATTTCAAAAGCATTTGCCATCGCTTCATAGAAACGGCCTGTACCTGCAGCACATTTATCGTTCATTGCGAAGTTTTTAACAGTACCGTCTGTATCAATTGAGATACCCTTAACATCCTGTCCGCCGATATCGATAATAGCCTTAACCTCGGGATTTGTAACGTGAACACCCATAGCGTGACAGCTGATTTCCGAAATATTTTCGTCTGCAAAGGGCACCTTGTTTCTGCCGTAGCCTGTACCGATAAGATAAGTGAGCTCTTCTGCAGAATTAAGACCGTCTACCTGTGCAACAGCGTCAGCGAGTGCAATTTCAGCACTTGCAACGGGGTTGATTTTACTTCTGTTTGTGACCTTGGCAACAATTTTGCCGTTTTCATCAAGAATAATGCATTTTGTATATGTTGAGCCGACGTCACATCCGCCAAAATATTTCATAAATTTCTTCTCCTTTACCAAGCTAAGTCGTCTTCAAAATCAACAAGTGTGGGATCAAGCGGTTCTTCCTGAAGAACAGTCTGCATATATTTGTTGACCTGGTCGCGCATTTCTCGTCTCGAAATTGTTCTCGGATCCATAAGGTCCTGCTTGACCCAGATGAAATTGATATTGCGTTCTCTTGCCTGATCGTCAAAGATACCTGCAAGTCCGTCCATACCCTTACACGAAATCTGGTCATACATAATAACCGTGTCCGCACCGTACTCTTCAACTATACGCCAGAGCTCGTCAACAACATTTCTGTAACCGCCCTTTGTGTGCTTACGCATAATTGAACGCTGATATGTTTTGGCAACATCCTTGAGCGCCTGCTCCTTATCCTCGGTGTTGTATTTGATATAGGAAATCATTGTTTCCATATCCATAACAACATTCATACCCCAGCAGTTTTCAAGCCAGTTTGCAAAGCTCGTGTAGTAGTTTGCAGGACAACTCCAGACAACTGCGCGGTGGCGCATCTCTTTGGAAACGGGTTCTTTTTTCTCATAACCCTTGAGCATAAGCTTGTTGACCTTCTTGTCAACCTTAAGGAAACGCTTATCAACACCGCCCGAAAGATTGAAATAGTAGATTCTGTAAAGCCAGAATGCTGCGCCTGTCATCTGCGGATAATCTGTTTTGTTTATATCCCATTTTTCAAGCTCATATTCAAGCTGTTCGTTGGAGGTTTCAAGAGCCTTGAAGAATACGTCCCAGTCAAACTTCTCGCCTGTCTGCTCTTCGATAAATTTAATAAGCTCTTTTACTTCTTCAACAGCATATTCCTGAACATCTTCATCGTTATAACGAAGCGGTATATTGAAAAGATGAACGGGAAGATTGAGTCTGCGGTCAAGGAAGGTTGAGTTCATAACCGAGCCGTCGCACGGCATATTTGTTGCAACCATACAGCAACCCATTTTCGGATAATCGTCATCGATTGCAACACCTGCTTCAGCAGAGGGAAGAGGACAAACGTCCGCAGGTACACCGAAGCTTTCTGTAACCTCGAGGTAAGGCGGAGTTATCTGCTGGTCAACCATTGATGTAAGGAAAATGGGAATAGTCTGCAACGGAACAACCTTAAGATTCGGGAAACCTGAGAAGATTTCGTTCGGAATAATTTCGTCCGTCAGAACAATCTTTTTTGAAAGCTTGTTGTTCGGATTGATTTTTTCGTCAGCAACAAAGGAAGTGTGAATAAGTCCTGTTGCGTGCTTAACAATCATATTGAAATGCAGGTGAACGATGCGCAGGTGTGTGCCCCTGAGTCCTGCGGTGTGTCTGTCGATAAATGAAGGTGTAGAGAGATAGGATGCCATCCAACGGTATTTCCACAATCCCTTTACCGTTGATATCGGTGCCTTGAGCACCATGACTATCATATCCTTCCAGGTTACAAGCCAGCGATAGTAGTCATACATCGTATCCTTGAAGCCGCGCCATTCTCTGTGCCTGAGCAGAGCCTTGCGGTCATCGCTGTAAAGCTTACCGAAGTCAGCCATTTTCCTTCGCCTGCCTTTCCTTCTGGATTTTCTTGATTTCAAGGCTTTCAACAAAAGCCTGAACACGTGTACGCAGCTGTCCCGAAGCGGAAGCGGTATACTGTCTGTCAACCGCGGCGGTAGGTACACCGTAGTCGTTACTCATAACGTATGAAGCAAGTGCTCTTTCGTAACCCCAGTATTCGCAGAACTTGAGCTGTTCGTACATAACACCGTCTGCATGATAATCGTCAACAAGCTTTTTAACGTAATCCCTGCGTTCCTGAACCTTTTCGTGGCTCATATAACGGGGACACTGGCTTGTTTTAAGGTAATGCAAACAAATCTGTGTGAGCACATCCTCATCGGGATTGATTTTTATTTCTTCTCTGCCGGGCATAGCACCGAAGCAGTATCTGTCCGCAACAACCAATGCACCGCTGTCTTCAATAAGTGCGGTGAAATCGGGGTCATCCATCTCCGAGCCGACAACAACTATCTTCGCTCTGAAATTCTTTTTTGCATCAGGCTCTCTTGTCTTGAGCTCTTCTGCGGTTTCACGGAGCTTCGGAAGAATAAGTGATTTGGGACAGCAATATGTAACAAGATTAAGAATATGATACTCGTATCCTGTTATCCTCGGATTATCCTCTTTTCTGTATTCGCCGATTTCCGTTATAAGACGGCAGACCTCGTTGTGTTCTTCAACAGCCTTGAGCAATGCCGCATCGGATGTATCAACACCGTAAACCTCGGTCATTTTGTTGAGGATTTTGTTTCTCGTCTGTGTAACATAGTGCTTGACAGTGTGGTCAGCAATTTTGAACGGCATATCAAGAAAGCTCAGGAAAAACTTGTCATTTTCAACAAGCTTGAGAAGTTCAAAATGCTCTGCCGCCCTGTTCATTTCGGAGCAGGTTTCACTTGCAAGAAGTGCGTTGAGGAAATTGTATCCGCCCTCAATTGCTCGCTCAAGAATAGCCTTTGAAAAACCGCAGAGGAAGGCACTCATATAGTATGTAGCAATATCCATTGATCCCGTGCGCGGTGCACGGAGTCTGACAGAAAAGCAGTTTCCGCAGTTGAGCAAAACCTCGGGGATATGGTAGCAGGTATAGCCGAGTGCTATTCCGCCTTCGTTTTTTGCCTGCTGTACAAGGGCGTTGTTTGCTTCCTGAAGCAGGTTTTCAAATTCATAAAGATGTTTTAAATCTCTCACTTTAAAATCTCCATTTCAATAAGGGCTCTTTTCGCACCCTCAACAACATTTGAATCATCGGGAAGTTTGGTAATATTCTTACCCTCAATATCGTAGATTGCAAGATTTGAATCAGTAGAAATGTATGACAAAACAGGAATTCCGTTTGTGTCGATATAAGGAATAACGCTTTCGTCCGGGATTCTGTTGACAATTGCACCGATTTTCTTGTACATAACAAGTTCATCAGCAACACTCTTGATGGTTGAAATAACCTGCGTTCCTTTTTTGCTTGCGTCTGTGATAAGAAGCAGATGCGTAACCTTTTCCATAACGCGGCGGTTAATCTGCTCAATGCCTGCCTCACCGTCAATAACGACAAAGTCAAACTCATTTGAAAGTATGCTGATTACTTCCTTGAGGTAGGTATTGATTTTACAGTAACAGCCTGCACTTTCAGGTCTGCCGACAGCAATGAAAGCAAAGCCGTCGGTTTCAACGAGTGCATCAAAGATTTTGTATCTTGCATCGCCGAGCAATTCGATTGCCGCCTTTGTCTGTCCGTCTTCAACGGTTTCAACAATCTCCTTGCGGATATCGTCAATAGTCATTTTAACATCAATGCCGAGTGCAGTTGAAAGTCCTACTGCAGGGTCCGCATCAATGGCAAGTATCTTTTTGTCAGGATAAGCCTCCACGAGCAGCTTTACGATTGCGGCTGAAATTGAAGTTTTACCGACACCGCCCTTGCCCGAAAGAGCTATTATTGTTGCGTTTTCTTTCATCTTTTTGTCACTCCTGAAAATTTGTCATATATAATATAACACAAGTTTACTTTTTCTTCAATCATAACCCAAAATTTTACGACATTTAAAGACATTGAAAACAGTAGCTTTAGTGTGGTATACTGTACTTATCTTAATTATAATCAAGAGGTTGCGATGGATAAGAAAGAAATTGCATCGTTTTTCGATTCACTTGCTGAATCCTGGGACGGAGAAATGATAAAAAGTCAATGGAAAATTGACCGGATACTCAGTATTGCTGAAGTAACAGAGGGCAAGAGCGTACTTGACGTTGCTTGCGGTACAGGCGTGCTTGTCCCCGATTACATAAGCAGAAATGTCCGTAAATATGTGGGTATTGATATTTCACACAATATGATAGAAATTGCTAAGAACAAGTTTTTGGGTTACGGAAACGTCAGTTATATTTGTGAAGATGCAGAAACATATAAATTTTCAGAAAGCTTTGACTGTATTGTCATCTACAACGCATTTCCGCATTTTGCAAACCGCACTCTTCTTTTTGAAAATCTGTCGGCACATCTCAACGATAGCGGACGCATCACAATTGCTCACGGTATGAGCAGAGAGGACCTGACCCGTCACCACTCAGGCAGAGCGGAATCGGTTTCGACCGTTCTCCCCGAAATAAGTGAATTAAACGAAATTATGAAACCGTATTTCAATATCGACACCTGCATTTCCAATAACGATATGTATGTAATCTCAGGAACAAAGCTGTGATTTATAACACTTTATCACTTTAAAGTGTTGACATTTGGTTTTTTGTGTGGTACAATCCATTTGCAATCGTGAAATGAAGATTTTTGGGCAAGTGGGGTTGTTTTTCGGCTCGGCAAAAGTGTCGGTGATACTGAAAGTACAGTATCAAGTGGTCAAAAGCGGTCGTTTTGCCCTGTCCCGACTTTTAAAAAAGCTTGATTTTACGCGGTTTTATAAAATTAAAAATAATGAACTTAAGTGAGTGGGAATAAGACACGGAAATCAGAAAATATACCAAATATTCTTATGGTAGCAAAACTTACATAAAAAAACAAAGAGCACTTACCGATACAGTAAGTGCTCTTATTTTTCTGCGATATTTTATTTTGCTTTTGATGCAATTTTTTCGTTTTCTTTATGACGTTCAGCACGCATCTCTTCAAGATCTTTATACATCTGTGCCTTTGTCTCGCCCTCAACGTTATACATTGTTTTAAGGATAATTGCCTTGAGAACATTACTGAGAGTGTAACCGAAGAGGAGGAAGCCGAGAATCCACAGGCAGGTATTCAGATAATCCGGTTTTGCCTGCATCGTTGCAACGAGGTCACCCTCTGCAGAAGACTCATAGCCAACCCAAGCAATCATGAACGGAATAATCAATTCTCTTGCATAGTTGATTGCTGTATTGATCCAGCCCGGAATAACGCCCTGAATAGCTTCGATACGGTCACCCGTCTGCCATTCAAGATAGTCGTAATATTCAACATCGAAATGAGATTTTGAAAGCTCCTGAACACCTATACCTACACCGAAGAGGAAATAGAATACATAGAAGAAAATACTGTTCCAGCCTGAGAAGAACATAATGCCAAACCTTGCTTCAACAAAACAGATCGCAAAAAGTATACCCGCTGAAACCATAGAGTACGGTCCGCAGAATTTAAGAAGCTTTGTCGGCTCGTGTTTCTTGGAAAGCTTTGTTGTTATAAGATTACCTACAACCGTACCGACTGCAGTCGGAAGCGTGAGAAGAAGATTGTTCGATGAGCCGACGGTAATTGCTGCAAGAAATGTGGACATCTTACCGAGCACAGCGAAGTTGTTAACCCACGCCATATACTGATATGCACGATAGTTTTTGTATTTAAAAAGAGTGAGAAGAGTCTTTGAAATCTTGACTTTTTCTTTCTTCGGAAGCTCGATTCTTTCCTTACAGAAAAGACCGCACATAAGGTTACCGAACAAAGTAACAGCACCTGCAACGATACCAAGGGTCATATACATCTGATTCTTATCATCACTGAATGCTCCGTAAACAGCCGTTGCGATATATGCTCCGCCGTAACCGATATAGTATGAAAGCTGCCAGATTGTTGCCACAGTTTTCTTTTCTTTCGGGTTCGGAGAAATAACCTGAGCAACATTCTGTCCGAGGTTATTGAATGCATTGAATATAGTCTGACAGCAAGCAATACCGTAACGGAAAAGGGTCATATGCTTGACGTCCCATCCTTCGGGAACATAGAAATAGAAAACTGTCAGAAGGAAGATCGGAACAAGACAGATTATGTACCACTGACGGTATCTGCCCCAACGTGACTTCCACTTCTGTACAATTGTAGCCGATATAAGACCGACAGCTATACCGAGAACGGTTGTAAGTGTCGTCTGAACTGCAAGGATTTCTGCAATCTCATCCGAATTGACGCCTACAGGTCCGTAATACAATTCGTGAAGGAATGCCGCAGCAAGAGTACCCGTAAGGGTTGTTCCGAACATACCACCGATACGTGCAAGCATAAGGCAGACATACTCAAATTTTGTTATGTGTTTTCCGAGGTCAGATGAAAGCGCATTGGCAGGCGCTTTGGCCGCAGAAGCCATTTTCTTTTTTGACATCATACCATCTCCTTTATTCTTAATTCAACATTAAAACGAAATTCAAAAAAAGACAAGTATTCTTTTTAAGGTTCGGTAAATTTTCTTAAAATATCTTTAAAATCACCAATAAGCTCCGCCAAACTCATTCTTCTCTTTATTCTGCGGAGTTTCCTGAGCAGAAGGACGGATCCAATGTTCGTTAAAAAGTTCCGATATCTCCTTACTGTTAAGTTCCCATCTTCTTCCTTTTATACCAAACATAATCTGTGTAGCTCCGCCGATGTGAATCGCCTGTTTCCCTGCTCTCTTGAGCATACAAGCCAACGGCTGACCGTACGCACCACAACCGATAAGTGCAATATCGAAATCAATTTTCATCGCTTCTTCATACATATAGTTGAGTGCATCAAACCAATTTTCAAATCTTTCATCTTTTGTGCCGACAATAGTCTGTACAGCCTTTAATGTTTTAAGATCAAACTCAGGAAGCACATCCGGATCTTCAAATAATTTCTCGCGAATTTTATACTGTCTCTGAATTGACTCTTCAAAAGGATGAATAACAAGAACTTTTTTGCCTGCAAGAGCCTTTGTCCACGGTTCATTATGACTGAAATAATACGGTTCCAATGCACGGTTATCCGAAACAACCAACGACTTGTTCATAAAACTATGGATCATATAATTTTCCATTTTTGTTGCATACGTTGCAAGAAAATCGATTTCTTTACTCGTTTCTTCGATCAGATCGACGTATCTCGGAAGCATTGAAATATCATTTGGGAAGAATCCTGCCTGACGCTGTGCAGTATCAACGATTTCCTGACGCATGGTTTTTCTCAAGCCGACTTTGTAAGCCTTTCCTTCAAGATATGTATTTGTCTCAACTCCACCGTAACGAATTGCCGCAAAAGGTTTTCCGCTTTCGATCATTTCTGTTAACTTACAGTTACCCTCTTCGGGAGAGAGTACTCTGTGTCCGCACAGGTGACGTGGACGATAACGTTTATTTTTGAAAAACAATTTACGATATAAAATATTCAGTTTACCGTATACCAAATAACCAAACAACTTTATCATCTGAAAATTCATTTTTCTCCCTCCTTATAACACACATAATCCTCTGAAACTCACTATGAACAATTATAAACTATGGCCAATTTTATGTCAACCGCCTATAACAAACCTTATGAAGATATACATATGCCTTTATTGCAACGCCCCGGTTCTTACTCCTATTTGTTCTTTATTATAAAAAGACATAATGTTTTTTGTTTCTTATGCTGTATTGATTTTATCCCTTTAAAGCGATATAATGTTCATATGTATGAAACCGTGTGCAGTATCGGTTTCAACCGACCGGAAGGACGTGTTAAAAATGATTGTTACAACCATAAGCAGAGGGCATATAAACACTATCTCTCTGCCCGAAAAAGTCAAGGGTCAGTTCTGGCTTTACGAAAATTCAAACGGAAAGCAGGAACGTCTTGTCAGTATAGAAGCTATCAACGAAGAGTGGGTCATCAAATCAACGCGTTACGTTAAACTACTTGATTCTCACAGTACACCTATAAAGAGCTGCGTCATATCTCCTCTGAAAGTATATGCTCTGAGCAAATCTGACGGAGAAAAGCTTTTTGTTTTCGTTGAACCCATTACTGAAAACCGTCAGATATTTACAAAGTATCTGGTCAGAGGCGACGTCGACCTCACTATAGGACGTGCAAACTCAAACGATATCTGCTACAGCAACCAGGTAGTATCCTCAAAGCACGCTACCCTTTCCTGCCGTTCCGGTAAATGGCATATAACGGACAGTACCAGTGCCAACGGTACTTTCGTAAACGGCAGACGCGTCACAAACGCTGCTCTCAGGATGGGCGATACGATATATATTATGGGTATGCGTATAGTCATCGGCAAAAACCTCATCGCAATAAACAACCCCGATGAACAGGTAACCATTTCAGGAAAGCTCCACGAGTTTGTAAATCAGCCTGTAAATCCCATCGATGACGAAGAAGAATACGAACTTTCAGAAAAAGATTATTTCTACCGTTCACCCCGATTCAAAAGGGACATTGAAACGGCACAGTTCAAAATCGACTCTCCTCCCTCAAGCCCGATTACTGATGAAATGCCGTGGCCGTTAGTATTCGGCTCATCTATCGCAATGGGTATGATGTCAATCGCTACTCTTTCAAACGCTATCGCTAACGATAACATTATGTCAATGGTAATGGCAATGAGTATGCTGTGCGGTTCACTTCTTATACCTGTTGCTACAAAATTGTATGAGAAAAACCGCCGCCGCCAGAAAGAGGCGCTCAGGCAGAGAAAGTACAGAGAATATCTGAATAAGATCGCTGTGCAGATAAACGAAGCCTGTCAGCTTCAGCAGGAAATCCTGAATGAAACTCACGTTACAGTTCAGAACTGTGAGTCACGTATACTTAACACACAGCGTAATCTCTGGGAAAGAGGTCTCCATCAGAACGACTTCCTGAAAGTCCGAATCGGTAACGGTAACGGCAAGCTCGATGCGGAGATTTCATATTCTGAACGTAAATTCACGTTAGAAGACGACAACCTTCAGGAAGAACTCTACAACCTCTGTGAAAGAGAAAAACCCCTTTACAATATCCCTATCACCTACTCTCTTTTCGACAATTTCGTTTCAGGTGTAATCGGAAACAGACGTCAGGTCATCGAATTCGCAAAGGGTATGATCATCCAGCTTTCTGCTCTGTACAGCTATGACGAAGTAAAGTTTGTATTTCTTTATGATAAAGAAGAAGAGGCTGATTTCGAGTTTGTAAAATGGCTTCCTCACGTATGGGACGACGACAACACATTCCGTTTCATTGCAACCGATACCAATGAAATCAAAGAAGTCTCAGCTTACTTTGAAAAGATCATCGAAGCCCGTGACCATATCAATCAGACTGATATGGAAGATGTCACTCCGTACTATATCTTCTTCTCAATGAGCAAAACTCTGGGTGACAGAGCTGAAATGATCAAAAAAGTTCTTGCTAAAAAAGAAAATATTCATATGAGCGTCGTCACATTTTATGACGAACTCAAAAATCTTCCAAAAGAGTGTTCTATGGTAGTTGAGCTCTGCGGAACTTACGGTAAGCTTTTCGACAAAAATGATATATCCGGAAAGGTCGACAATTTCGTTCCGGATATCAACCTTACCAGAAATCCGCTTGACCTGAGCGTAGCTCTCGCCAACACACAGCTGGATAAGGCAGCAAACAGCTTTAATCTTCCGGGCATGATCACGTTTATGGAGCTCTTTGGTGTAGGTAAGGTTGAGCACCTCAACGTACTGAGCCGCTGGAAAGAGAATGATCCTACCAAATCTCTTGAAGCTGCAGTCGGTGTGGATACATACGGTGAAACGTTTATGCTCGACCTGCACGAAAAGTTCCACGGACCTCACGGTCTCGTGGCAGGTATGACAGGTTCAGGTAAGTCAGAGTTTATCATAACGTATATCCTCTCTCTTGCAGTAAACTACCACCCCGAAGAAGTCGCTTTCATTCTTATCGACTACAAGGGTGGCGGCATGGCGAAATCTTTTGAAAACCTGCCTCACACAGCAGGTATCATCACTAACCTTGACGGTTCAGCTATCAAGAGATCTTTGGTTTCCATCGAAAGTGAACTGAAACGCCGTCAGGCGATCTTCGCTGAAGCCAGTAAAAAGATCGGTGTAAGTAACATCGATATCTATAAGTATCAGAAGCTGTACCGTGAAGGTACTGTTACAGAGCCGCTTCAGCACCTGTTTATCATCTCCGACGAGTTTGCTGAGTTGAAAACACAGCAGCCTGAATTTATGACACAGCTTGTCAGCGCTGCCCGTATCGGCCGAAGCCTCGGCGTTCACCTCATCCTCGCTACTCAGAAGCCGAGCGGTGTCGTTGACGATCAGATCTGGAGTAACAGCCGTTTCCGTGTCTGCCTTAAGGTTCAGGAAAAAGCCGACAGTATGGATATGCTCAAAAGATCTGATGCCGCTGAGCTTACTCAGACAGGACGCTTCTACCTTCAGGTAGGTTATAACGAGCTTTTTGAGCTTGGTCAGTCAGCCTGGTCCGGTGCAACCTACCGACCTTCAGACAGAGTTGTCAAAGAAAGAGATAACAGTATCGTCGTTGTAGACACAAATGGTCATCCGATCAAGCAAGTGCGACTTGACCGTCAGCATTCATTTATCAATAGTTCCAAAAAACAGCTTGATGCAATCACAAGCTATATCCGAAGCATAGCAGACGACGAAGGCATCCGTATCAAACCCTTGTGGCTTGAACCGCTTCCCGAACTCATCCTTCTCGATGAGCTCAAAAAGAAGTACCGTACTACATCTGAAAAGTTTGTCCTCAATCCTGTTATTGGTGAGTACGACGATCCAGCCCATCAGAGCCAGTCTGTACTCAGACTTCCGATCTCTCAGGAAGGAAACGCAGTTATCTACGGTGTTTCAGGCAGCGGTAAAACGACATTCCTCAACTCAATGATCTGCTCCCTTATGCTTGAGCATTCACCTGAAGAAGTAAACATTTATATCCTTGACTTCGCATCAGAAACTCTCAAAGCATTTGCAAAAGCACCTCATGTCGGTGACGTAATTTTCTCATACGAATCAGAGAAAGTAAGCAATCTTTTCAAGATGCTTCTGGCAGAAGCTGAAAGGCGTAAAAAGCTTTTTACAGATTTCGGCGGTGACTATGTATCATATATAATGTCATCAGGAAACACACTCCCGTCGATCGTAGTTGCGATCAACAACTTCGCAGCATTCACGGAAATCTACGAGGAGAAAGAAGAAGCAGTTGCTTTCCTTTCACGAGAAGGAACCAAGTACGGAATTTACTTCGTGCTTACTGCACCGGGTACAAACTCAGTCAGATTCCGACTCCTGCAAAACTTCAAGCAGCTTCTCGTTCTTCAGCTGAATGACGAAACAGATTATTCTACAGTCGTAGGAAAAACAGAAGGACTTTATCCTTCAAAATTCAAAGGCAGAGGTCTTGTCAAGCGAGACGCCCTTTACGAATTCCAGCTCGCCAGACTCACAAAGGATGAAGCACCGTTCGCATTCATCACAAATCTTTGCAAGGCGATCTCAGCAAAATGGAAAGGCGTGTCTGCTAAGAAAGTACCAATCCTTCCGGATGAGGTCAACACAGAATTCCTCAGCGAGTACTACAATCCGGACAAACCGCTCACCATCCCCGTCGGTGTCGAAAAGAATTCACTCAATGTTCATTCTTATTCCTTCGGCACTTCGTACATCAACATTATTTCCTCTCAGGGAACAGAGTACAGCAATCTGGTTGCTGACATGGCATCCTTCAGCGGACAGATTTCCGACCTTGACGGTTTCGTGTTCGATCTTCCGCGTAAGGTCAAGAATACAACAGGTAAGCTCGTGCTCTGCAACACAGCCAAAGAGTGTGAGGAACAGGTTGCAAAACTCTTCGATCTTGTTCTTTACAGAAACAACACTTATAAGACAGCTCTTGAAAACGGAACTGCTTGTGAAAAATTCGAACCTGTACTTGTTTTTATCAACTCTTTGTCTTCGCTCAGATCATCTCTTTCAGATGAATGTGCACAGAAGCTTACGCTGATTCTTGAAAAAGGAAGCACCGAGTACGGTATGACAGTTATCATCGGTGAGCAGAGCAAGATGCTTTCATCAGTCGCATATGAGAAATGGTACAAAGCTAACGTTTCACAGACTGACGGTATCTGGGTCGGTACCGGAATCACAGATCAGTACTTGCTCAAAACAGGCAAAGCCACTTCTGAGATGCATGAGGATATCACTCCGGATTTCGGATATTCTCTCATTAAAGGCAAATGCATCAAGCTTAAATTATTAAACAACAGAACGGAGAGTGACAACGATGAGTAATAACAAAGCATTGGTCGAAATCTCTGTCCCTGCTGCAGCACAGAAGTTTGATGTATTCATCCCTCTTGACAGTAAGATGTCAGAGGTCGTAAGCATGGTCGCATCCGCACTCAGCGAATTGTCTGACGGAAAGTACAAAGCTACTGACAAAGCAATCCTCTGTGACGCGGTAACAGGCATTATCTTCAATGTTAACATGGAAGTTGCCGAACTCGGAATCAAAACCGGTTCAAAACTCATGTTGATATAAAAAACAAAGAAATTAAATTTTAAAACCCGAAAGGAGAAAAAATTATGGGAAAGACATTCAGCGTTGCGTCGTTTGACGACATGGCCAAGGCAGCTCAGAAGCTTCAGGAGCTCTCTGAGACTTACACAGAGATTTACACTCAGTTGATGCAGGAAGCAAGCACAATGGGTGCAGCATGGGAAGGTGCTGACAATCTCGCATTCGTAGAGCAGATCACAGGCTTCACAGAGGAGCTCCAGATGATGGCTAAGAAACTTGCTCTTGCAGGCGAAGCAATCGACGCACAGAGAGCAAACTACGTTGCTCGTCAGGACGCAAACATCACACAGGTCAAGAAACTTGTTAACTGATTATAAGGAAGGAGAAAAATATCATGGCAGGAAACAGCATTAGAATTAATACCGATCAGGTTGAACAGATCGCTAGCAAAATCGACTCACTCAACAAGCAGCTCACAGAGGAGCTTCAGACAAGCAAGGCAACAATCGACGGTCTCGGCAACATCTGGGAAGGCGAAGCTTCACAGGCAACTATCTCAGCATTCAATGAATTCGCATCAAACTACTTCCAGAATTACGAAGACGTTATCACACAGTACGTTCAGTTCCTTAAGGGTGCAGTAGCACAGGGCTATTTTGATACAGAAACAGCAAACGTTAACCTCGCAGATGCTTTTAAATAATTAAAAGACTGAATCACATCGGGAACTTACGGACTACCGCAAGTTCCCGAATGTGGCACATAACCTCGAAAACAATCCGTAAGGTTTATATATAATATCAATGTCATTTCATAAAACAACATTAAATAAAAAAACAATCCCTACAGAGGAAAAACTATGTTAAGAATCATAAAGAAAGTCGGGTTATTGCTTATGGCACTTACAACAATGATTACAATGAATGCTTGTGCAGAACTTAATCAGCAAACTTCTTCCGAGGTTTGTAATGCGTTATCGCAAAAGTATGGTGAAAACTTTGTAGCCACAAAAATCGGGGACAGGTTCAACACCAACCATGCCGTTTTATATCTGCATCCTGAAAATGACGAAAGCTTAGTTTTCTCTGCAACAATCGACAGAGAAACAAAAGAAGTTTCCGACAATTATATCCGTCGGAAAATGTCTCTTTCCTATTCAGAAAATCTTGTTAAAAGTGTGGATAGCTCCATTGCAGAAATCGGTGCTTCGGCAATGCTTACGTGCACAGACCCCTCATCAGAAACAAACTCTGATATCACAGCAGAAGAGTTTTCTGAAAAGTACTCCCTTTCACAGATCACCTTTTATATTACGATCAAAAGCAGCTGTGTAAGTGAAGAGGCCGTCAAGGAGATAGTTTCCGTTATCCTCGAAAAACAGGACTCTTGGAACGTTGACATTTCAGCCCTTGTTTTTAATATCTCAGACAGTCAGTTTGACAGCTGTGTCTCAGATATGGTGATCTCACCCAAGATAAACTCTTCGTGGTTTTCAGAATACGATTGCATCGGGAACTCTGCATTCACTTTCACAGACGGTGAAATCAATCCCGGAACAGAAACGATTATGAAAGAACTGACAGGTGAATGATATGGGATATACAGACAAAGAAATAACCGCTTTTACTCAAGTAGCATATGCTGAGTTCGGAGCTTGTTATGACTACCTAAAAGCTCAGAATCCCGGCAGAGACTCCTTCACTATCCAAGAAATGCTGAACATTGCACACAAAACAAATATGAGCGAAAAAGAAGTTAAGCAACTTCACAGTCAGGTAAGCTCTCTTACAGAAAGCCAGAAACAACAGTGGAAAATCGTCAGCCCTCCACATGACCGGAACGACCAAAACGGTTTTTATGCCTGTATCATAGAAACTTCCCCCGGAGAAGCCGCTGTCGCTTTTCGCGGAAGTGAAAGTATCGAAGACATTAACCAGCTCGTAAATGACTGGTTCAAAGCAGATGCAGGACTTCTCAATTCCACTCTTACAAATCAGCATGCAGAAGTACACAAATTTTTCAAAACATACAAAGACACTCTTGACGATTATAAGCTCACGATGGCAGGCCATTCTCTCGGAGGCAATCTTGCAGAATACGCAACCATCGTGTCATCAGAATACGGTCTTGACGATAACATCGACCGTTGTGTCAGTCTTGACGGTCCCGGATTTTCTGACGAATTTATCGCAAAGTATCGTAAACAAATCGAAAAAATGTCTAACCGTATGGAACACCCTCGATACAGCTTGGTCGGATCACTTCTTAACGATTTGCCAGGTGTATATTACAGATACATTGAGGTTGAAAACAAAGAGGGGTTAGCTGACTATAATTTTATAAGCCGTCACGATACAAGATACATTAAGTACGGAGGTCTCGACGATTCATCTTACATACGCGGAGAGCAGGATCAGGTATCAAAAATCACCAGCCATATCTCTCAGGGCGCAGACCATCTCCCTTCTATTATCGGAGACATCACCATTACCGTCACATGTTCTTTGATTTACACATACATGTGGTTTAATCAGAACTGTTTCGATGAAGACGGTAACCTCAATCTGACGGGTAAGCTTTTCATCGCTGCAGCAATTGGTGCTGCCATAAAAATAGGTGTTGTAACAACAATAGGCATAGCCCTTAGCGTTGTAGTAGGAATCCTGGCTGTAGTTGCCATCGCATTTGTTACCGAGTTTATTTTCGACGGTATAAGCACTATAGTCAATTACATATGTGAAAAAATAAGTTTAGCCTATAATTGGGCAAAGGAAACTTTTATAAAGTTCAGAGACACTGTTTTCGCATATGTCAACAAATTCATTGAAAGTGTCAAGAATTTCATAAACCGCGGTTACAGATATGCAACGGAAAACCCCTCAATAATCGTTGACCCGACCAAGCTCGATCACTATGCTTCCCGTCTGAAAAACGTAAATAACAGGATTCGTTCTTTAGACAGACGTCTCGACAGTCTTTATTTTGACGTCGGCATAAAAAATCTCTGGAATCTGGTGCAGGCAGACGCATTGACAGACTACAGCTTCAGACTCAATAAATGTGTCAACTATCTTAGCGACACAGCAAGTGATTTCAAATCAGCAGAAAATGCTATAAAAAGCAAAGCTTAAAGGAGAATAGATTATGGATCAGGCAGCATTAAATGAATTAAACTCAATAAAATCTGAACTCAGAAGTATCATGAGAGAGCTTGACAGCATTTCTGACGGCATCAGATATGATTTCAAAAACATAGGCAACGAGAAGTGTGCCGACTGCATCGACAGAGTCAGATCTGAGTACAGTTCCGTGCTCAGAAAGCTTGAAAACATCGACACCAGTGAATTGATCGAAGGCCGCACCTTCGGCGGTAGCGGCAGTGGCGGCGGTGGCGGAAGAAGCTTCTGATGACCCAAATCGCTGTAGATTCATACAAGCTGAATCTGCACAGTTTAATATTTATCTGAAAAAATAAAATTCAATATACAGAATTTACTTTTTATATGATATACTTTAATCATCAAAACATTCCGCATCAGGCGGAAAAAGGAGTTTATTATGTCTGAGATAATTGTGGTTGATACAAATAAACTTAACAGCTATGCTCAAAGACTCTCAAAAGTAACGTCAAGGGTATCCAGACTTGATTCACGGATCGACTCGCTTTACTTTAAAGAAAAGCTCGCAGATCTGAGGACACTCCGCCAAGCAGACACTCTGACCCGATATAACAGAAATTTGGGACTCTGCCGTTCTTATCTGCTTTCTACTTCTGATGATTTCGAAAGAGTTGAAAACACCTTATCACGTGTAAATCTCGACAGATTCAGTATAAAAAATGTCGCCTCAATAATCGGGTCACTTACCGATAACGAAGATGATTCTAAGAGTTGGATTGCAAGATTTATAAATAATGAAATTGTTGAAAAAGCAGCTTTATTTAGTATAGGAGTAGCGCGTAACGGAACTTTTTTAGGTGCAGAAACCTCCCAACAAGCCTCCCTGTCATTCTTTACAGGTGAAGTTGGACTGAAGAATGAAGCATCTTTCAAGCTGAAGAAAGAAGACGGTAGTTGGAACACTGACAACTTCGGATTTAAAACCGAAGCTTACGCAACCGGCGCTTTAGCCCAAGGTGAAGTAAGCAGCAGTGTCGGTTATCTGCACAGTAAAGCTTCCACAAAGGTAGTCACAGGTGCCGCTACCGGCGAAGCAAAGTTTACTATTTTTGAGGATGGAGGATTCCGTCCTTCCATCGAACTGGAAGGAAAGGTTTCCGGTTCAGTTGTCCAGGGTGAAGTCGAAACAGGTTTCGGAACTGACCAGTATGGTGTAAACGTAGGTGCTGAGGGCAGTTTGCTTAATGCTGAGGCCGGTGCCGGTGTAGGTGCAGGTTATCTGGGTAAAGATAAAAACGGTAAGGCAATGTACGGTGTTAAAGCAGAAGCTTCCGCTTTAGCAAGTGCTGCTCAGGGTGAAATCAAGGGTGGAATCACCATTTTTGGCATTGATATAGATCTTGGTTTAAAGGGACACGCCGGTGCGATCGGCGGAAAAGTCGGTGGCGGCATAACAACAGAAGGAGCTAAACTCGATCTTGGCGGTGCACTCGGTGTAGGTGCTGAAGTCGGTATCTCTATTGACTGGTCAGACGCAAAATGGGTCGGAAAAACGGTTGATTTTATAGGAGATACTATACAAGGAGCTACTGAATTTGCAGGCAATGCTTACGATACGATTTCTACCGTAGGCGGAGGCGTTTGGAAAGGATTTACCAAGGCTACCGGCAAACTATTCGGTAAGGGTTAACGGTATGAAGAAGGAGATTAAAATGTCCGATTTTCTGATGATTATATTTATTATAATTCCAATCATTCTCGGCATCGTAACAACTATTCTTGTGATAAATGCAAATCACAAGTTAAAAACCTCACTTCCTTGTGAAGGTACTATCGTCGAGTTTTATGAAAACTCTTCTGCAATATCCTTGGGTGTTGACTCACACGCAACGACCAGATCTCCGATAATATCATACAGTGTAAACGGGAGAGAATATAAATTTACCGCTAACTATGCCACTTCTTCGATGAAGATCGGCGACAAGGTTACGGTATTATATAAAGTAGCTGATCCTTCTTCAGCCACTATAAGAAACGGCATTTTCCTTGTCCCCATCATAACAGGGAGCTTGACTATTTTCTTTATTTTGCCTATTATTATTTATATCAAACTAAAAAATAATGGATTAATTAATTTTTAACGGAGGCTATATTATGAAAAATTTGTTACCTATCGGCAGTGTTGTTCTTCTCAACGGTGGAGAAAAAAGACTTATGATTTGTGGTAGAATCCAGACTGACGTTGCTACAGGTACTGTCTATGATTATTCTGCCTGTTTTTACCCTGAAGGAATGATCAATTCAAAGGAACTGTTTATGTTCAACAACGAAAACATTCAGCAATTATTCTTTGTCGGCTTTCAGGATGAAGAAGAATTAGCATTCAGACAATTCTTAAAAGAAGCTATCGCAAACAAAGAAAACAACGGTGGTGACGGCAATGCCTGATTTAAAAATGAAAACCCAGGTAGTTTCCAATACTGCCAACGACATACGTAATATAAACATTAAAATCCGTGATGATTTTGATAATCTCTGCAAGAAAGTCAACAATCTCAACAATTCATGGGACGGTTCAGCTTCTGATGCTGCCCTGAAAAAATTTACTGAACTCAAAAACGATTACAGCAAACCTCGTTATACTGTAATCGACAACTATGTAGCTTTCCTCTGCCAGCAGATCGGTGAAGGCTACACGCAGACTGAAGATGCAAACGAAAAGATTGCTGATCAGCTGGCTGCACAGTTTAAGTAAGGAGGTACAATTGTTATGGCTCGTATAAAAGTGAATCACGCTGAACTCACAAAGACAGCGAACGAAATAGATAACTTTTTATCAAGAACCAAAGATCGTATGAACTCCGCTTCAGGCTCTGTCGACCGTATGATTCAGGGTTGGGAAGGTGTTGACTACACTCAGTTTGATAAGCAGTGGACTAAGGTAACAGCTTCTGACTCAACTTACAGACATATGGTAAAGTCGCTCGACGCTTACGCTGACTATCTCAAATTCGCAGCAGACAAATATAAAGATGCGCAGACTAAGGCTGTCAACAGAGCAAACAGACTGCCGCGCTGGTAAAGACAAAGGAAGATCCAAGTGAGCAAAATCTCTTACGAAACAAAATACGGAAATACTATCGCCAACAAACTTTCCTACCCGGAAGCTGTAAATGAGCAGATTTACAACTCCATAAACGCAGGAAAGTTTGAGGGCTTTCTGCCTTTGCGTACATACAAAAAGAAGAATGATGTTACCGTAGAGTGTATCGTTCAGGGATTAGTTCCGGTTTCATATTATTTCTACGAGGAAGTAACAGAGAAAACATTTCTCAGCTTTATTCAGGAGGTCATAAGACGCCTCAGGGTCTGCGAATCAAATATGATCGATCCGAACAATCTCGTTCTGGATCTCGACATGATGTACGTTGACCCCATGCAGAGGAAGTATAAATTCATATATTGGCCGATAGTTAATAACAAGGTCAGCGTTCCTGCCCAGGTCTTCTTCAGAGAACTTCCTTCAAAGTTACGTTTCAGCCACCGAGAAGACCACTCTTTTCTGGCTGTGTATATGCAATTTTTTAACACGACCGCACCGTTTTCTCTCCGCGATTTCGATAAAATGATATCCGGTCTTCGTCCTGTTAAAATCCCCACTTCCCCTGTAAAACCCCTATCTTCGGAGAAAGATCCGACTCCTCCTGCCAAGATAAATATTTTTGAAAAAGAAAAGATCTCCATAGAATACGATCCTTTTGCTCCGGTTGACACGGATGATAAAAGCAAGAACCGTATAACAGCGAGAAGTCCTTTATCAGACAGTATTTTCTGTCAGGAATGCGGCACAAAAAATGATTGTGATTCAGCTTACTGCTCTCTTTGCGGCAAACCACTCCACTACCCCAAGCCGACAGCAGAAAAAAACAAAAAGAGTGTCTCTCCTAAATCTTCAGCTACAGGACAGAAATCTATAAATCACACCAAGCCGAAGTGCGCTACATTGATAAGACTGAAAACGCAGGAGTCTTTCTACATAAGCAAACCGGTTTTCAAAGTCGGTTCACATGAAGCGTGTGACATAGTCATCAAGAATAACACTTACATCAGCCGTGTCCATGCAAGTATCATTTCAAAGAAATCACGCTTCTATCTCATAGACAGGAAATCAACAAACAAAACATACCTTAACGGTCTGATCCTACCGTGTGAAACTGAAATCGAGATTTTTTCGGGTGCTAAAATCAGCTTTGCTGACGAAGATTTCATTTTCAGAGTTGATTAGATATTTCAGCAGCAGAGAGTTTTCTCTGCTGTAATTTTTTAACAGACTATTCTGATTGCAATGCGGATATATAAAAAATTAATATAAATCATTGCTTTTTTACAAATAAGCGTGGTACACTATTTTAAAATTTAATGTTCAGAAGTGATGTCAATGACCCGGAACATCGGATGAACAGGTAGGTGAAAACGGTGTACAACAAAGTTTATATAGAAATCACCAATGTCTGCAATATGAACTGCTCTTTCTGCCACGGACATAAACGAGGTGCACGGCAGATGAGCAAAGAGGAATTTGCACTTATTCTTGATAAGCTGTCAGATAAGACGGAATACATTTACTATCATCTGATGGGTGAACCTCTTACTCACCCTTTGCTGCCTGAATTCATAAGGCTTGCAAAAACACTCGGTTACAAATCAATCATTACTACTAACGGAACTCTTTTGCAAAAGCGTAAAGAGGAGCTTTTGTCTGCAGGGATTCATAAAATAAACATCTCACTGCACAGCTTCGAGGGTGTTGCTGACGAGAAGCATGTCCGTTACGTCTGCGAGCTTGCAGAATTTGCCAAAAGTGCTGCAGAACATGGAATCATCGTCGTTTTCCGTCTTTGGAACAACGGCTTTGATGACGGCAAAAATGAAGTTGTCTTCAATCTCCTTAAGCAGAACATAGACGGTGAATGGATCCAAAACACCCGTGGTATCCGGATACGAAAAAGAATCCATCTCGAATGGGGTGAACGTTTTGAGTGGCCCGACAGCAATGCTGAAATCAAAGGAAGCAGTTTTTCCTGCTACGGTCTGAGAGACCACTTCGGCATTCTTTCAGACGGAACCGTCGTGCCCTGCTGCCTTGACAGCGACGGAATCATAAACCTCGGCAATATTTTTGAAGAAGATGTCGACACCATTCTCAGTTCACGGAGAGCGCTGAATATGGTCAAAGGGTTCAAAGACGGCATTGCATCTGAAGATTTATGCAAAAGGTGCGGATATGCACAGCGTTTTGTCTGATACCGTCCCGTCCAAATCCTTTGATGGCATTATACAGAAATCTCCCGAATAGATTGCCATCATTTGTTTTAACAGAGCTATACCCTATTCCCTGACAGAAAAGATACTGATTTTAATAATAAAAACGGACTGTAAAAACTTATCGTTTCTGCAGCCCGTTTTTCCGTTCTCTTTGTTTTTTGAATTGATTTAGTTAAATTCTTGACAAAGATTCAATTTATCAATTGACATTGTAATGAATTTATTTTATTATATTTGTGTATGAAATTTAAACTGAAATAAAGGAAGTGTTTTAATGGATAAGCA
>JAZRNG010000102.1:0-4328 GCA_045648065.1 Acutalibacteraceae bacterium
GAGCTTTCTTTGTTAGCCATAGCAGTTATCCTCCCAGCTTACTTCGTTTCTTTGTGGAGAGTATGCTTTTTGCAGAATCTGCAATACTTGTTCATCTCCAACCTGTCGGGTGTGTTCTTCTTGTTCTTCATTGTGTCATAATTGCGCTGTTTGCATTCTGTACATGCAAGTGTAACTTTGACTCTCATTTCTTTCGGCACCTCCATTTTACCGGTTAATCCGGACCTTTAAAGCCTCCCTCGTAACGGAGCTTACACCCTGTAAGTTCCTAAAAGAGGGCACAAAAAAAGAACCCTCTACAAGAGGTACGGATATTTTAGCAGATATATCAATGTTTGTCAATACTTTTTGTGCATTTTTTCATAAAAGATCCTTGATTGCAAAGGGTTTCGACTTTTACCCAAGAGATAGTGCTTTTTTTCGTTTTCGATACTAAATATGCGAATTGACTTTAGCCTGTCGATTTGTTAAAATGTGTCGTGATAAAAAATTTTTGTGTGGCGAGATAGACTATGATAAGAATAAACGAAATAAAGCTTCCCCTTGATGCAACTGACGAAGACATCTTTTCTGCAGCCGCAAAGGCTCTGCGCTGTCCGAAGCGAAAGATCAGAACTCTCGAAATCGCGAGAAAATCTCTGGATTCACGTAAAAAGGATAATCTTTTCTTTGTTTACAGCGTTGATGTTACCGTCGATGGAGACGAAAACGAGCTTCTCGAAAGAAGCGGATGCAAGAAGGCTTCTGTCATCGAGCCTTTCTCATACAGTTTACCTGAAAACAAAAGAAAAAGCAACCTCCGTCCCGTAGTCGCAGGTTTCGGTCCCGGAGGAATGTGGGCAGCACTCACCCTTGCACGTTCAGGGCTTCGCCCGATAGTGCTTGAAAGAGGACGTGACATTGACCGCCGAACAGCAGACGTCAACAGATTCTGGACAGAAAAAGTCATCGACGAGACCTCAAACGTTCAGTTCGGTGAGGGCGGTGCAGGTACATTCTCTGACGGTAAGCTTACAACAGGTATCAAAGACAAGCTTTGCAGAAAAGTTTTTCTTGATTTTGTTGAATTCGGAGCACCGAAAGAAATTCTCTACTCCTGGAGACCGCACATCGGTACTGACAAGCTCGTTCAGGTCGTAAAGAATATCCGTGAAGAAATCAAAGCCCTCGGCGGTGACGTACTTTTCTCCTGTCAGCTTACCAATGTTATCATTGCAAACGGAGTCGTCCACGGAGTAACATATATAAATGAAAAAAGCGAAACGATCGACCTCGAAACAGACAGTCTTATCCTCGCAATCGGTCACTCTGCAAAGGATACGGTTGAAATGCTGTACAATAAAGGTATCGACATCATGCAGAAACCTTTTTCCGTAGGTGCGAGAATCGAGCATCCCAGAGAAATGATCAACCGTTCACAGTACGGCAAATTCGCAGGTCACCCTGCACTCGGTGCAGCTGACTATAAGCTTGCCTGTCATCCGCCTCATGGAAGAGGTGCATATACATTCTGTATGTGTCCGGGTGGTACGGTTGTTGCGGCGGCAAGCGAAAACGGTGGTGTTGTTGTTAACGGAATGAGTAACTTCGCACGTGACGAAGAAAACTCAAACTCTGCTCTTCTCGTCGGCATTGAACCCGAAGATTTTGGCAGCGATCATCCGCTTGCAGGTTTTAAATTGCAAAGAGAAATCGAAGAAAAGGCTTTCCGTTGCGGTGGCGGTGACTTTACAGCTCCCGCACAGCTCGTCGGTGATTTTCTTCAGAATGTGAAATCAACTCAGCTCGGAAGCGTCAATCCATCCTGCCACACAGGTGTAAAGATGGGTGACATCCGTGAAGTTCTCCCGAAAAAAGTTACGGACACGATGGCTGATGCTATCGTAAAAATGGGACAGCAGCTCAAAGGCTTCGACCTGCCCGACGCTGTGCTGACAGCGCCCGAAACACGCTCATCTTCCCCCGTACGAATCGTACGTGATGAATTCTATCAGGCACTCAAGGTAAGAGGTCTTTACCCTTGTGGTGAAGGTGCAGGATATGCAGGCGGAATTGTTTCCGCAGCAGTCGACGGCATCCGCTGTGCCCACGCAGTACTGAGTGATGAATTTTAATCTGTATATATAATGTAAAACACCCACGAAAATCCGTGGGTGTTTTGTTGTTTTCAAATCAACCGACCGCTGATATGTACTCCAGAAGCATTATACATTGGTCAAGCGTATACAAGTTCACGTACAATATATCTTCTGCCTTGCTTTCATCAAACAAATTCTTCAATGCATTTTTATACTCAGTCTCAGTCATCTTCACGTCGTTCAGAACATATTCATATCCGGAAATCTCTGTATGATCTTGTGAATATACTTCGTTCCAATCGCCTCGGGCTAACAGAACAAATTTGCCATCGACAATTTCATACACCTCGTCATAATAGAAGCCCTGGCTTCCGCCTGTTATAAGCATTTTGTTTTCTTTTTCAAACCACCTGACTGTACCGCGCGGTGTTTCGACTGAGCTCAACTGAGTATTCTTCTGAGTATATACCCCACCACCTGCATACATATAAACATTATCAAACCAAAGTTCGGGAACATTATCATTATTGACAAATATCAACCTGCATTCAGTAGAATCCGTCGTGCTTTCGGACTTTAATGCACCAAGATACGTTTGTGCCCAGTCACCTGTATTATCGGTAGGTACAATGATGGGATTCCCGTATTCCTTTTTAGTCCTTGAAGCATCAACACCGTATTTTTCCTGTTCGATTGTTTCCTTTTCAGGGTAAATACTTACCTCAGGACCCAGATTCATCGTAACCTTGCCCGTTGACGCATCAAACCAATCCGGAATTGTAAGTCCGCCGACACATTTATCTTTCAGATTTCCATCCTTATCGTATACATACAGAAGAGTGTATTCCGGAGCCAGATAATCCGACTGTTCATATAGTGTCGTACTGCAGAGCAAACCGTTATCATAATATGCATAAACTTCATAATAAACAAGTTTTCCGTCAAAGCTGTAGTAGTTTACCTTTGAAACTTTCTGACTGAAATCCACTTTTTCTTTTTCGTTGCTTTCCTTGTCGCTGTCTGCATTCGTATCCACACCGGTATCGGTCGTTCCATCAACCTTTGTCACGCTGAATTTGGTCGGGCCTTCACCGCTGAAAACATCTCCGTTGAGAGTACCCTCTAAATCAACAAATATATACGCCGAGGGTTCTTCTATCCACTCATAGCCTATAAGGGAATATGTTTTTGTTTCCTCATTATAGGTAACATTCATATAGTATTTACCGCTTTTGGAGTTTGTTCTTCCCGGAAGGCTGTAAAAGTCAAACAGAGCTTTGTATGCTCCTCCTTCATTGTAAACAGTCAGAGTCAGACCTGTTTCTCCCTGTCCGGGGAAATACGATCCTTCGTAAGTACCCACCAAAGCTTCCAACGGTGTTTTCGGCAATTCATCGAGAACACTTGAATTGATATCAACCTTATCAACAGCATCCTCGGCATCATCGTCAACCTTAACATCAATGATGATAACGATCTCGATTACATCAGTATATTCTGAACCTGTCGGATCTTTCGGTTCGGTTTTATCCGTAAGCGTAATACGGTAATCACCGTCTTTCTCAAAGTCGAGGTCATAAACGTGTTCCGTAGACACGTCTTCAAGTATCGTTTTACCTTTGAATACACCGTTGAGTACTCCGCCCATAAACATTTTTTCTACTTTGATTTCGTATTTTTCTGACGGGAATTTATTGATATCATACACGAGAAGCGAAGTCTGCTGTTTAAGTGTCGGGAACTCTTCGATATACTCTGTAGCAGCATTTATCTCGTTTTTATTTCTGATAATACCCGGAACTACCGCAATCGTAGACGCAAGTACAGCAAGGACAAGCACTACAGCTACAATTATCAGCGGAAGATTTTTATTTGACTTCTTTTTCTTCGGAGGATTCTGTGGCTGTACTGCAAAGCTCTGCGGTGTAATCTGCGGAGAAACAAAGCTCTGCGGTGTAATCTGCGGCTGTACCTTCGGAGGATTATTCTGCTGGTACGTCGGCTGTACGGGCGGCTTCGGCGGTTGAGGTTTTACCACATTCTGCGGAGCAGATGGTTGCTTCGGCTGCTGCACTACAACATTCTGTGGTGTAATCTGTGGTGGTTTCACCTTCGGGTTGTCATACTGCAGAAATTCCTTCGGTTTCTCAGTTTTCTGCGGTACAGGCTGCGGTCGCTGTACAGGCTGTGGCTGTACCTGCGGAGGATTATTCTGCTGGTACGTCGGCTGTACGGGTGGCTTCGGCGGTT
>JAZRNG010000103.1:0-4021 GCA_045648065.1 Acutalibacteraceae bacterium
GAAAAAGGTGCTTGTTGTCGTCAACAAAATTGACCGACCCGGAGCAAGACCGGACGAGGTTATTGACGAGGTGCTTGACCTGTTTATCGAGCTTGGTGCCGATGATGATCAGATTGAATTCCCTGTTGTTTACGCTTCTGCGCGTGAGGGATATTCTTCACTCGATTCATCCGTGCGTGAGGGCGATATGCGTCCGCTTCTTGATTCAATTCTTGAGCACATTCAGCCGCCCTCGGGTGAGATTGATGCACCGCTTCAGATTCTTTTCTCAAGCCTTGATTATGACGATTACATCGGCAGAATCGGTGTCGGCAGAGTGGAGAGAGGACGCATCAAACGAGGTGACAGTGTTGTCCTTTGCAAGCAGGACGGAGAAACTCAGAATGTGAAAATTTCAAGACTATATCAGTTTGAGGGTCTTAAACGTACGGAAGTTGAATCTGCGATGATGGGTGACATTGTCTGTGTTTCAGGTATCGTTGACCTTAACATCGGTGAAACAGCCTGTGCTCCTGACTGCATTGAACCGCTTCCTTTTGTTAAAATTGATGAGCCTACAATTTCAATGAATTTCATCGTAAATGACAGCCCGTTTGCAGGTCGTGAGGGCAAGTTTGTTACTTCAAGAAATGTCCGTGACCGTCTTTTCAAAGAGGTTGAAACAAACGTAAGTATGCGAGTTGAGGAAACTGACTCTACAGATACATTCAAGGTTTCAGGCCGTGGAGAGCTTCATCTCTCGATCCTTATTGAAACAATGCGCCGTCAGGGTTACGAATTCCAGGTATCACGCCCCGAAGTTATTTATAAAACAATCAACGGTGAACGTTGTGAACCGATGGAGCTTCTCATCGTCGAAGTGCCTGAGCAGTATGTAGGTGCAGTTATCGAAAAGCTTGGCTCACGTAAGGGTGAGCTTGAAAACATGGGTTCACGTGACGGCGGTGCAACACATCTTGAGTTTAAGATTCCGTCAAGAGGACTCATCGGCTACCGTTCAGAATTTATGACAGATACAAACGGTAACGGTATTATGAATCAGCTTTTTGCAGGTTATGAGCCATACAAGGGCGATATGCAGACCAGAGAACGTGGATCGATCGTCGTTCACGAAACGGGCACAAGTACAGGCTACGGACTTTTCAATACACAGGACAGAGGACGCCTTTTCATTGGACCTGGTCTTGAAGTGTACGAGGGTATGATAGTAGGCGAATGCTCAAGAAATGAGGACATCGTTTGTAATGTCTGCAAGAAAAAGCAGATGACAAACACACGTGCGGCAGGTAGTGACGATGCTCTTCGTCTTGTACCTCCGACAACACTCAGTCTTGAACAGTCTATGGAGTTTATCAAGGACGATGAGCTTCTTGAAGTAACTCCGCAGTCACTCAGACTCCGCAAAAGAGTACTTTCAAAAGAACTTCGTATGAAGCAGATGTTTAAGAAAAAGTAAGGAGAAAATCAGTATGACTAAAAAATTTTTATCAGTTATTCTTTGCTTTGTGATGCTTTTGTCTTCGGCAATCCCTGCCTTTGCAGCAGAGGAACAGACGCTTCCTTATGAAAACAGCAGATTTTTTACCTACGGTGACTACGAGCTTCACTACCGTGTCGTTGAACACGAGGGTATGTATAAAGGTAGAATTATGTTTATTCACGGCTTCGGTCAGTCAAGCTTTTCGTGGGAGAATATGGCTGACGAGATGAGCGAAAAGGGTTATGACTGCTACTGCGTTGATCTTCCGAATTTTGGCTACAGCACAAGAGAAACTTCAGACATGGAGCTTCTGGACAGAGAGCTTCTTGTAGAAAAGCTTATGCTCAGCATTGCACCTGAAAAATCATGGATTCTTGCAGGTCATTCAATGGGTGGTGCTGTTGCGATCAATGTGGCACAGAATGTCGATGTTCAGAAGCTTATGCTTTTCTGTGCAGCTCCCGTTGCCGATATGGGCGATATGAGTGGTATGATGGGTATGCCAATTATGGGCAAAATGGTGAATTTCGTATTCAAGTATCTTACTAAAATTGATATTCTTATGAAGCTTGTTGTTCTTATGGCAACAGCAAATTTTGAGTATACAAAAAATTACGAGCTTGAGGGTGTTACAGCGCCTCTTCAGCTCGACGGAACGGGTGACGGACTCTGTGTGCTTATGCAGCATCAGCGCCCGACAGACCTTGAAGGTGCAAAGAGTATCGACTGTCCTGTTCTTATCGTAAACGCTGAAAAGGATATGATTATCAACGACTCTATGAAACAGCAGATTTCTGATGCCTTCCCGAATGCTGAACACTATCTTGTGGCAGGCGGCGGACACATCTGCATTGAAGACAGAGCAGAAGAATTGGCAGACGTTGCATACGATTTCCTTAATAAATAATCAATGGTGATTTTATGACCGAAAAAAAACTGAATAACGGCTGTGCTGTTGCATTGGGCAACTTTGACGGTTTACATATCGGTCATCTTGCGGTGATGGACAGTACAGTTGCACTTGCGGGTGAAAGCTTAACGGCAGGTGTGATGCTGTTTGACGAGCACAGTATGAAAGCTGTTACGGGTGAAGCTCCTCCGAAACTCATAACGGATGAGGAAAGGGCAGATGTATTCAGAAAAAAAGGGCTTGAAACCTTTATCGTGAATTTCTCTCAGATCAGGGATTTGTCTCCGGAAGAGTTTGTGAAAAAAATACTCGTAAAAAAGCTTGATGCGAAAGCTGTCATCTGCGGATTTAATTACCGTTTTGGGAAAAAAGCCAAAGGTGATGCGAAACTTTTGGAAGAATTATGCATCGAAAACGGTATAGATTGTGTTATAATAGATGGAGTTATAAAAGATGGAGTGCCCGTCAGCTCGACAGCTATCAGAAAAGCTGTTGAATGCGGAAATATCGAAGAAGCAAACAGTATGCTCGGCAGAAACTTCGGCTATTGCGCAGAAGTTATAAACGGTGATAAGAGGGGACGGACGTGGGGCTTCCCGACGATAAATCAGAAGCTTCCCGAAGGTCTCGTGATTCCTCGGTTCGGTGTATACGAATCGATCGTTACCGTTGACGGTAAAGTCTATAAGGGTGTCACGAATATAGGCCTCAGACCGACTGTAGGAACGGATAAAGTCCTCAGTGAAACTCATATCATTTCGTTTGATGGTGAAATTTACGGTGTAGAAGCAGATATAAGACTTGTACGTTTTATACGTAAAGAGCAGAAATTCAGCTCATTCAACGAGCTGATCAAGCAGATCAGAACAGATGTTTCTTCTGTGAAAGGCGGTGTTTGATATGTATGAAAGCTGGGAAGAGTTAAAAAAAGATTGTTCATCCTGTCAGAAATGTCCCTTAGGGCAGACGAGGACCAATCTTGTTTTCGGTATCGGAAATGAAAACGCTGAGGTGCTTTTTATCGGCGAAGGACCCGGTGAACAGGAGGATCTCAGGGGAGAACCGTTTGTAGGAAGAAGCGGACAGCTTCTTGATAAATATATGGATGCAATCGGTCTCGACAGAAAAAAGAACATTTACATTGCAAATATGGTTAAATGCAGACCACCTCACAACCGCGACCCTCAGCAGGATGAGCAGGAAGCCTGTCTCGGATGGCTCAGGGAACAGGTGAGGTTGATGAAACCGAAAATCATAGTCTGTGTCGGCAGGATCGCGGCACAGAAGCTCATTGGTGCTGATTTCAAAGTAACACAGCAACACGGTGAATTCATCGAGAAAAACGGGGTGCTGATGATGGGAACATTCCATCCTGCCGCACTTTTGCGAAACCCCAATAACAAGCCTCAGGCGCTTGAGGATTTCCTTAAGCTCAGAGATAAAATCAAAGAAGTATGTGATCATACTTACTAAACAAACGGAGGGAAACCCAATGAAAAAATTTATTTCAGTAATGCTTTGCGTGGTTATGCTCGCAGCAACACTTTGCTGCGGTGTTTCAGCAAAGGAAGATTACAGCAAGCTTCAGTTCAACGATGACGGCAACTTCAGAATTATGCAGGTTGCTGACC
>JAZRNG010000104.1:0-10091 GCA_045648065.1 Acutalibacteraceae bacterium
CCTGAATTTACAGACGAGCAGATAGCACTCATGGACGCAGACTTTGAAGCATATTCAAAAGAATTCTTCCATCACGGTATCAAGTACAGACTCGGACGCGACCTTTACTTTGACAATATGGGTATCGGAGAAGATGAGGTATACTACAACGTAGTCAAAGCTGCGGTAACAGGACTCACAGACATCCTTGACATGCCTTTCTACGGTGAAAACAGCGTTCAGGAGCTTGCTGCTGAATATGGTCTCGAAATCCCTGAAAGTGATTATGAAACACCATGGCACCTCATCACTTCGCTTCTCGGTATGCACTATGCAGGTTCTGAATACTACGATCTTGAAAGCGCAGAAGTCACTATGCTCCTCAGAACCCTCATCCTTATTTTAAGAGATGATTTCGCGGGTATTATCGACTCACTCTTCCTTGTTAACCTCGCTAATCAGGCTCTTGCAAGTCTCGGTATGGATACTCTTTCAAAAGAATTGACAAAGGCCGGTATAGAAGCTTTCGGAGCTGTCAATGCTGCTGAATATGCAATACTCGGTCTTATCTCCCCTCTTCTTTATAAGTTTGCATACGACAATGACGGTGTAGATGATAACAACGGTGTACTTCCGGGTTACGGTTCTGTTAACGCCACTGAAAACATTAATAACATCGCAGATAAATACACAAATCTTATAGAGAAAATCGTATTTTATGTTTCAATGATGTTAAAATATGCACTTAAAGGTATATCCCCAATGGTATAATACATAATAACTTACGGACGGTGCAGCAATGAATCTCAAATTTAAACTTCGCAGCTTTGCGGTCAACTCATTCAGACGTTTATTCGGTTGGATAATACTCAAGTACTGTCACGCTAAAATAGAGACTTATAAACCAAAACACAAATCATTTATAATAATCGCTAATCATGCAGACGGTATGGATGTAGGCTATCAACTCATTGCCCTGAAACGTTATATCCGTTTCGTTATCAGCGATCACCTTGCAAGAAGCAAATTCACAGACATCGTTCTTGAAGGTATCGCCGGTGTTATAGTCAAGCACCGTGAAGAACCTTCAACGTTGCTTACTGACAAAATCAAAGCAAGTATCAATGCAGGTATACCGGTCAGCATTTTTGCTGAAGGAGCAATGACTCCTAACGGTGAAACCGGATTCTTCTCACCCCGTACCGGACAGCTTATCAAAGACAGCGGTGCCGCACTCATCACCTTCAAGTTAACAGGCGGATATATGCATGCACCAAAATGGGCAAAACATCTGCGCAGGGGTCCCGTACACGGCAAGGTCGTAGCAGAATATTCTCCCCAACAGCTTGCAGAAATGAGTGTTGATGATATCAACTCTTTGATCCAGCGAGATATTTATCACAACGAGTACGAATATCAGGCAAAGAACAAAAATGAATACAAAGGCAAAAACCTTGCTGAATTCGTAGAGAGAATACTGTACATGTGCCCTGAATGTAAAGAAATCGGTCACCTGCATTCACATAAAGATTTCCTTAAATGTGATAACTGCGGATACGAAGTCGAGCTTAAATACGACGGTTTGTTTCACAAAACCGGAGAATCTCTTCACTTCAGCACTATTCTCGACTGGGACAAATGGCAGAAAAACGAATGGCAGAAGAGATTGGCAAACGTTACTGACGGTGAACTGATTTTTGAAGAACATCATCAGATCGTTTCGACAATACTCAAGAACAGAAAGAAGCCCTTATCCGAAGATGCAACGATTCAGCTTTATAAGGACAGATTCGAGATAATTCTCGGTGACAACTCCAAGATCACTCTTCATCATAAAGATATCAAACTAGTTCTGAATGTATCGATCGAAGCGTTGATAATCATCAACGATGACTTCTATCTGTACATCCAGAGTCAACGTCCACGTGCTGCTGCAAAATACGTGACAGCATGGCGTACTTTACTCGGAAAAAAACATATATAAAAATTAAACCGCAGAACCTTATGTTCTGCGGTTTAATTTTTATAACCTGTGTTCAGATTGAAGAAATGCACTGTAACTATCAGACTGTGCCAAAACCCTTAAAGCATCATTGTAAGGTTTCATCACTTTATGATAAACGGAATATTCTTTTTGTGCGGTTCGGATCGATTTTTCTATTTTTCTCTTCTCAACCTTTATGAGCATGAGACTATTTTTTAACTCTTTATTCCGTTTATACCGCTTGTTGGTTTTTATCTGATTACAGCACCTTTCAAAATCTTCCTCTATCCTTCTTTCTTTCTCATATAAATTGTTAAGTAACGAATCATCAAACTCCTTGAAACCATCCTTAAAATGACGTTTAAGTGCTCGTTTTGCAGCATAAATATTCTCTGCACGTACCAAAGCATCTCTTTTGAAGTTCGACTGAATTTCTCCTGTGGGTTTAATCTGTTTTATCACTGATTTATCCGTCAATGTAACATCAAGAAAACTCAAAGGACCGTCCTGCGTCAAAAGTTTACACTCGTTCAGATACCTTATCCCTTCCGGCGTAGAGTATTTATTCAGTTCCTCTGATACGAACTTTGCAACCTCATACTCTTCCTTGGAATAAGACCTTTTACCGCAGACGATTGATTGTGAGTCGCTGATGATTTCAAGAGCTTTTTCAAAGTTCTCATTACTCTCACCGTTTTTAGCGTAATCTTCAAAAGCGGCCCTGATCTTTAAAATATTCACGACAGCTTTCTGCTTTGTTTCTGTAAAGTCATAGAAAAAGTACGGAACAGCATTAAGTGCAGCACCGATAGCAGAAGCAATAATAAGAACCGAGCAAATACTTATAAAATACTCTCTGTTAAAAAGGACCTCATAAACATTGTTCTTATCATATCCGAGCGTCTCGGCTACTTCCTTATTAAGACCTGCTTTTGAATAAATTGCCGGAAGAGCCATTCCTGTTACCATAGTGATTACATTTCCTATAAGACCTACAGCGGAAAACATACCGTCAATTCTCTCTCCGCTTATATAGTGCTGATAGTCTCTGATATCTGCATTGACACCTGGTCCCAGAAGATGTCCGAGCGAAGTTATAAACTGATTGATAAAAGTAACTGCAAGCAAAACCCAGATCGCATACGGCTTTCCTGAACTATGTATAACCGGTAACATAGCAAGGATAAATAAAACACTAAGAAGATTGGTTATGATCAGAATCTTCTTTTTACCGTATTTTCTTATCAGAAACGGACCGACGATATTAGGCCAAAAAGAAGCGTTACCTGCAATCGCCGTTACTACAGAGTACTGACCCGCAGTACAGGCACCCTGATAATTATACATCCACTCCATTATCTTGTGAAAACCGACTTCAAGGAAGCCTATCCATCCGGCAAGTGATATGATCCAGAAATATTTATTTCTCATAACCGCTCTGAAAGCATCAACAAAACTGATCTGAATATGGTGTGTTTTTGCCTGAACAATTTTTTCTGTGGTATTGAAGTAGATTATCATTGAAACAACAAATCCCGCAAGTAACATCGGAGGATAAAGATATCTGTAAATCTTTATATCATACAAAGTATCCTCACCTGTAATAAGCTTAGCCAGTAAAGGAAATATGATTCCGACAATAGATGGAGAAATATTTTCAACTACATATCTTATAGAGAGAACATCTGAACGTTCAATGCTGTTAGGTGACAGAACATTTATCAGACTGTCATAAGAGTCATTAAAAAAACTGTAAAAAAACTGAAAAGCAATATTAAATCCGAGTACAACCACGCATTTTGTAATAAGACTCATATTTTCATACGGCATCCAAAGGAACAAAGATCCGAGAATAACGGTAGGAAGACCCATCGTCAGAAGATACGGTCTGTACTTACCTTTCATACTTCTTGTATTATCAATCATCTTTGCTCTGAGTGCTGTAAGAGGAAACGCAGTAAGAAGACTGATCATATAAATAATCTGCAAAGGCATCGGATCAATACCGATTGTATTACCCAGCAGAGAATTACCCGTAGAAATAATCAGCTGACCGAAACAGTACGTAATGATTCTGACGCCGATACCGCCTGCAGATAAAGAAAAAATCTCTTTATAATTCATATATCTTCCTTCAGGCGGTTGCTTCCAGTATTTTTTAAAACCAGAAAAGAAATCAGTAACTATTCTTTTGATTTTCATATTAAACCTCACTTAATTACAAATGTTGTAACCGATTCCGGAGAAATCTCCACCATTTCTCCTTCTATGCAGTTGTTTTCTGACAGATCCCGATTTTTATCAGTCACTGAATAAATACCGCTTCCGGGTACGGTAAAGTTTTTGCAGCAATCAGTAGGATTGATAACAATCAGGATAGTTTCAGTCTCATCACTAAAAGCAATAACCATAACATTTTCATCATCACAGACAGCATCAATACGTCTTGCACCGAGAGGTATGTACTTAGAAAAGTTACCTGTCACATAATATCTTTTCGTAGTTTCAAAAGATTTATTTTCAAGATCTATGTAAAGCAGACCGTCGTGATAATCATAATGTGAACAAGCAAGCCAGTGCTGCCACGATGTCACATTAAGTATTGTAAAGTCCTCATACATAACCTTTGCGGCTTCAAGAGCAGAATCCATACCCGGATTTTTACCGCCTACCATATGAGTCCATTCACTCATTTTTACAGGTATTTCGGGAAATTTTCGGTCAAGCCATTTTCTGTAGCGTTTCAGAAACTTAACCCTGTCATTGAAAAAAGGAATGGGCATATGCAGACAGTAGGAATGCAAGACAACTGAATCCACACAATCTGCAACTTCTTTATAACGAAGTAACCAACGTGTATATGATTTATTGAACCATCTGATATCACCGTTTTCTACACCCGAGAGTTTAACTGAGTCGAGAGTTTTCCTCTTTCTGAGTTCACCGGCAAAGCATCGCATAACTTTTCCCGCTTGTCTCGGACTGTAGTGGCACCCTTCCTGACCACCTGTCCATATCCAGAACGGTTCGTTAATCGGAGAAAGATACCTGACGGGCAAACCCTCTTTTACAAAATACTCAGTCACATCAAGACAATAATCCGCAAAAGCCTTATAATTCCTTTTACTGAGATTGGTTCGGAATGCCCGGCTCTTTTTAAGATGAGCCCACCCATTTTTAGTCAAGCGCTCTATCGGAGAATTCACAAAAAGAATAACCTCTTCAGCACCGTCTTTTACCGCCTGCTTCATCATATACACAGCATTGGCATCACGGGAGAAATCATATTTCCCCTCACCTGCATCAAAACTTTCGGTGCGACGTGCAAAATCAGAATACTCACCGTTTCCGCTATGAGCAGAGCCTCCACCTATATTATAACGGTAAATATTCAATCCTATTCCCTTTTCTTTGCTGTACAGCATACGTGAAACAGCGTTGCGAACTTCTTCACCGTTTTCGTCAACGTTATCCCAACCACCAACAACCTGTGCCCACCATGCACCGCTTGCACCAATACCTTCGTACTGTTGATAAACCGTATTCTTATTCAAGGTAATTTTCATAAAGCCACTCCGAACATACATTTTTTCCATTATAGCATAATTTCATATTATTACAACTAAATAACAAAAACTCCGACTGAAATCTACTGACTTTGGTCGGAGCTTTAACTTTTATAACGAAATTATTTCGCTGTTTTTTCCTTTATTCCAGATAATCTCAACTGTCACGGGAATATCTGACTTTACAGTGACAGTGGGCTTTTCATCTTCATAATTACGTGCATCACAGATAAGTGTTAATTCTCCGTTATTGCCGAAAGGATATTTTTCTATTCCGTGCTTCTGAGTAAGATTGATATGCCAGGTGATTTTATTTTTCGCTGCGTCCGGTTTGATACCGAAAACATACTCAAACATTATGGATATCGGTGAAAGCCCCGTCCATCCTACGAAATCACTCATAGAAGAGCTTCCTTTGCTGAATTTATCATCCACCTTCTCGGGTGCATAATTTTCAAAAAGTGTTCCCCTGTCATTAAAAACGCTTACAACTGCATCAAGGTGTGAAGCGGCAATCTCGTGCGAAAGCTGATACTTTCCGTACTCATCAAGACCCTTGAGCAGCATATAGTTTGTCGGAGCCCATACAGAGCCGCACCAGTATCCGCCTGTCGGATTATACTCTTCGTGGTCTTTTGAAAGAGTTGGAACACGGTGTTCCGTTTTAAATTCATTTTCATTGTCGAGATGAGCGATAAAGTCTTCAGCTCTGTCATCGGGAAGACACCTTGCAAGAAGCGACCAGAATGCACCGATGTGCTTGACGCCGTTGAATGTATCGTCATCTCTGAGATCATAGTAAAACTTAGTTTCGTCGTCCCAGAGTTTCTCATTAATAACCTTAAAAAGTCTGTCTCTTTCCTCAGCTAACTCAGGTACAAACTCGTCTCTGCCGAGAACTTCAGACATCTTAATTAAAATATTACAGGCATTCAGCTCCTGCATACAAGCATCAACCCATATCATATGACCATGGCTGTAGCAGACATGATACTTCTCGTCAAGTCTCGGACAGTTATCCATTCCGCATCCGTAACCTGAAGAAAAATAAGTTCCGTCACGCCAGGTAAAATGCTCTTTCATCCACTGATGATAAGCGACAAGACACGGATAAACACGTGCAAGACGTTCCTTATCGCCAAAATTAAGAAAATAATCCCATTCGCACCAAGCCATAACTTCAGGACCTGTAGATGACGGATCATGACGGGTAAAGATATCCAGACCGGTGTTTTCTTCAATCTGTCTGCATATAAATCCGTCTACGTGCTGATGTGAGTAAAAATTATCAAGAGTCTTCTGAAATTTAAATATCCTGTCGGCATACTTACCGAACATAAGCATAAAAGCTGAATCCCACATAAAGATACAACCATTGAAAGCTGCATCAATATAATTAGCGACGAAACCTGTACCTTCTTCAGGTTTTCTGATATTCGAAAAAGCGATTTCCCATGCTTTCCAGTAGCAGTCAATATAGTCCTCGTGCTCATCCCATACAGGCTGCGGGAGCATATTTTTAATATCGATAAACTCAGGAAGCTCAGTATTTTCAACTTCTGCGCCGATGAACGAATTTTCTTCCATCAATTCTTTATCGTCATAAGTAATTTCATTATTTTGCTTAAACGGAATCACAAAAACACTCCTTATAAAAGATCACAGTAATTTTATCACATCAACTATATTATTTCAATTGTATTTTCAGGATCAAAGCAATCAATGCTAAAAACCTCTGACACCATTCAAGGTATCAGAGGTTTTCTTTTTACAAATATTGATTTTATACAGCTGAATCATCAGATACATCAATTAAAAATTCCCAGCAATAATTTCTGCAAGCTTTATCCACAATGGTATATTACGAAGAATAATAAAAAGAAAGAGCATAACAGAAAGAGTGAGCACTGCCGGAACGTTATACATATGTTTCAATATTTTGAGCGGCAATTCTTTTTCAAAAAGAAGCACTATATTAAGAAGTACAATTGTTACTGCAAAATATATCGCAAGTAAAAATAAATACTCATTGTGATGAAATGCTTCAATTATATGTCCGTTTAAAATAGCATTTACAAAATGTGTTCCGCCACATGTAGCACATTTACCGCCAACTTTTACCCATAAACACTGTTCATTAGTCGTCAACATAACATCTGTCAGCTTTTCACATATAAACCCTACCGGAATGAGCAACACATCAAAAATTATCGTTATAAGTTTTTTATATCTCTTTATTATACCAATCATACTAAAATAAATTGCAGAAAGATCACATCGGATGATCTTTCTGCACTAATCTTAAAATAACTCTTCAAACATACCTGTTGCTAAGCCGCTTGCGCCTAAGATAAGATTAATAATAACAATAATCAGAACAACACCTACACCAACTGATGAAAGAATGATACCAATCAATGCAAATTTGTTTTTGAGGCCCACTTGTTTTGATTTATTCATACCGAGAATACCCAAAACAATACCTGCTATGCCTGCAAGAGCGGGTAAAAAACCACCAATGCAGCTTAAAGCACAAGAGCAAACCAAACCAAGCACAGTACTTACAATACCGATAATCATAGAAACAAGACCAAAGGTTTTGCCGGGGTCAGTAATCTCCGGTGTTGTGCTGTAATTAGGTTCTACACTTGCAACATTGGGATCGTATCCGAAAGAATTTCCAGCCTGTTCAGCTGCTGCATTTCCAAAAACATTCCCACAGTTTGCGCAGAATTTTGCATCATCTGCATTTGATGCGCCACAAACATTACATACCATAATAAATCCCTCCGATTAATTATATTGAAGCGATTATATCACAGTTTTCTACATTATTCAACATTTTTTCGTAAAATAAACAACTATAAACTTAATATTTTTTGAAGATGCATTTATTGATATTCTTGAAGCCAAAACCAATAAGAGTATTCTCGACCAACAGAAGTTTCTTGAAAGCAGTATTGATAAATCAATCGCAAGAACAAAAGAGGTTGCCGTGATGTATGAAAAACTCTTTGAAAAGCACATCAACGGTATTGTTAATTAAGAAAGCTTTATGCAGCTCTCTCAGAAATATGAAGCAGAGCGTGATGAACTGAAGGTAAAAATCAGGCAATATCAGGAAGAACTTTCAGCAATCGAGAATCTTCGAACAAGTAAAGAGCAGTTCACATTAGCAGTCCGTAAGTTTATGCAGATGGAAACACTAACTCCTGCACTCTTGAATGAGCTAATCGAGAAAATTGAAGTTCATTCTATTGAGGGTAAAGGTAGAACAAAACACAGAGGCTTGTATCCCATAATGCTTTCAGCACCTGAAAAGCTACAGACAAGATTTTCTATCTGCTTAGTCAGAGAAGAGGGAGCGAGAACCTTAGCAATTATCTCTTCGTCCGCATCTTTATCTATAATGAGTTTGTATTTCATCGCATCAAACCCTTATTGTTTTTTCATTTGTCTGAGGAAGCTGAGAACAGCTATTGCAGTTATACATACACTGTACAGAATAATAGGCATAACGTGAGTTGAGGCAAGCTCAAAGTTTCCGCTGAATAAAGCTTTTTCCATTTCTACTGCGTGAACAAACGGTAGCACATTCGCAATTTTTTCAAAAAACCCACCCACAAGCTTCAAATCAAACCATACTCCGGATAGCCATGCAGAGAGATTCGTAAGTAATGCACCGCAAATGCCGCCGACTTGTTTAACACCAAAGATACTTCCACACAAAAGTCCTAATGAAATATTTAAAACAGCCATTGGTATTATACCTATTATTGCATAAATAATGTTTATGCTGACCGTCAAGCCCAGAGGAATCGCAAACAGGTAACAAATGATTGTCTGACTAACGGCAAGAGGTAAAAGAGGTAGCATATAGCCAAGAATAAAATCAAAACCTATAAGTGGTGTTGCGTATAATCTCTGCAAAAAAGCACTTTCGCGGTCCTTAGCAATCAGCGTGGCAGAGAAAAGTGTCATAAATGATAAACCAAACACAGTAATACCGGGCGTAAGTGTGTCAATATCAAACAATTCTACGGGGATGTTTTTCTGCAAGCTACTCAGAAGTAATAGTAATACCAAAGGAAAGCCGAGACCGAAAGCAAGGTTTATCGGGTCGCGCAGAATCTCCTTTGTACACCTTTTTGCAAATGTCAACATTCTCATAATGCACCCTCCTTCACTATAGAAACGAAGGCTGATTCAAAGTCATTTGCACCTGTCATTATCTTCAATTCTTCTGCAGTTCCTACAGCAAGAAGATTACCGTCTTTCATAATACCTATACGGTCAGAAAGTGATTCTGCTTCTTCCATATAATGTGTTGTAAGAATAACGGTTATTTTGCCCTTCAATGAGCGAATCATATCCCAAAGCTCGTGCCGTGCAATAACATCCAATCCAAGAGTAGGTTCATCCAAAAAAAGAATGTGGGGTTCACTGATTAGTGCCATAGCAATACTGACTCGGCGTTGCCAACCGCCGGACAATTTACCGGCTTTTCTTTGCAAAACAGCAAGTCGGAGGCCAAGCGGTCTTAGGAAGACAATACAGCTTTG
>JAZRNG010000105.1:0-8680 GCA_045648065.1 Acutalibacteraceae bacterium
GTTCGTAGGGGCGCGCATTGCGCGTCCGTTGAATTAAGAATTAAGCAGAATTTTTGCGGACGACCGATGGTCGCCCCTACGATATTAATTGAATATTCTACCCGACAAATCCGAATTTATAACAATCATCTTAAACACGCAAAAAAACCGACAGAGAAATCTGTCGGTTTTTAATCATATATTCACAAATCAGATTCGTGCTACACCTGAGTCCCTTGCAGCCTGAGCAACTGCCGCCGCTACTGCACCTCCGACTCTCGGATCAAAAGCCATAGGAATGACATAATCAGGATTGAGTTCTTCATCAGAAACAAGGTCTGCGAGAGCCTTTGCCGCAGCGATCTTCATTTCCTCATTGATCTCACTTGCACGAACATCAAGAGTACCTCTGAAAATACCCGGAAAAGCAAGTACATTATTAACCTGATTCGGGAAGTCACTTCTGCCCGTACCTACCACTGCTGCTCCAGCTTCCTTCGCAAGATCAGGCATAATCTCAGGAACAGGATTTGCCATAGCAAGAACGATAGGATCCTTCGCCATCGAACGTATCATATCCTGAGTCACAACTCCGGGAGCAGATACACCTATAAAAATATCTGCACCCTTCATCGCATCTGCAAGTGTACCGCGGACACGGTTTTTATTTGTAAAGTCAGCGATATCCTGCTTTGCAGGTGCGAGATCATCACCATCACAGATGACACCTTTACGGTCACACATAATTATATCGCCGATACCCATCACTTTGAAAAGCTTTGCGATAGCAACACCTGCCGCACCTGCACCGTTAAAAACAGCCGTACAATCTTCGATCTTCTTGCCGACTATTTTAAGGGAATTTATGAGGGCCGCACAGCAGATAACTGCCGTTCCGTGCTGATCATCGTGGAAGATAGGGATATCTGCCTTTTCCTTAAGTTTTCGTTCTATCTCAAAGCAACGAGGTGCCGCAATATCTTCGAGGTTAATTCCGCCAAAGCTTCCGCAAAGAAGCAAAACGGTATTTACAAACTCGTCAACATCCTGAGTACGTATACAAAGCGGGAAAGCATCAACTCCGCCGAACTCTTTGAAAAGAACACACTTTCCTTCCATAACAGGCATACCTGCTTCGGGACCGATATCGCCAAGGCCGAGCACAGCCGATCCGTCTGTTATAACAGCAACGAGGTTTGAACGACGTGTAAGCTCATAGCTCTTGTTTACATCTTTCTGTATTTCAAGACAGGGCTGAGCAACGCCCGGCGTATAAGCAAGAGAAAGTGCTTCTTTGTTGTCGACCTTCGCTCTTGAGATTACTTCAATTTTACCATTCCACTCATAGTGGAGCTTAAGTGATTCTTTTGCATAGTCCATTATTATATATCCTCCAACTTGACTATTACTTTTCCCATGGAAATACATAGTTCAGATTAAAATCGTCTCTTACCTTATTCATTTCAGCCTGAACCGATTCGTTTATCGGGACACCGCTGTCCTTACGGCTCTGACGGATCTCCCATTCCTTCTCTCCTGCGGTATAAATGCGTTCTTCGCCCGGCATTTTCTTTGATGCACGTACAGAGCGGATGATATCCCCTGCTTTCTTACGTGCAATTTCTTCACCGAGGAAATGATCTGTATCAATAGCGATAAAATAGTGGCCAAGATGGTACGGACAGATATTGCCTTGTTCATCCTTGCCGTCAAGAGCCTTACCGAAGGCACCGTCCTGAAGAACAGATGAAAAAAGCTCAACCGCCATTGCAAGTCCATAACCCTTGTAACCGCCGAGTTCTTCTCCTATACCACCAAGAGTAGTCAGTGCTGCCGTACCCTGACGTATTTGTCTGAGCGCTTCACCTGCATCTCCCTCAACCGTATTTCCGTCAATATCTATAACGGTTCCGGGGTGGATTTTCTCACCGATTCTCTCATAATACTCAACTTTACCGTTTTGCGTGATAGACGTAGCACAATCAAAGCTGAAATCGAACTCTTCATCAGTAGGAACACCTATCGTGAACGGATTTGTACCGAACATACCTTCTACACCGAATGTAGGTGCGACAGAAGGACGTGCATTGGTACCGGTCATTCCGATACAACCTGCTTTTGTAGCCATCGTCGTGTAATAACCGGCAATACCGTAGTGACAGGAGTTACGCACAGCGACCATTCCCATACCGCATTCTTTGGCTTTTCTGATCGCCATATTCATAGCCCTGTAACCGATCACCTGACCCATACCGTTATGACCGTCAACGACTGCTGTAGTGGGTGTTTCTCTGATGATTTCAAAGTTAGTCACAGGTTGCTGAATCCCTGCATTGATTCTGTCTATATATATAGGCTTAAAGCGGTTACATCCGTGAGATTCGATTCCTCTTCTGTCGGATTCCAGTATGACATCAACTACAATTTCACAGTCATCCTCAGGCACTCCGACTCCTTTGAATGCATCGACCATAAAGTCGTGCAACGTTTTCCAATCACATACTACTGCGGGCATAAAAATCCTCCGTATCAATTTCATTTATAATATATACGGTATTATTTTTGCCCGAATTACAGGTTAATTATCAATTTATTAATCTTCTTCCGCCCAACCTTTTGAACGTTCGACAGCACGAAGCCAACCTTTATAAAGCTTATCTCTGTCTGCCTGTTCCATCTGCGGTACAAATACTTTCTCAACCTCACGGTTATTTTCTATTTCATCAAGGTTATCCCACATTCCTACTGCAAGTCCTGCAAGATACGCTGCACCGAGTGCCGTCGTCTCAACAGTCTTAGGACGGTTAACTTCAGTACGGATAAGATTTGCCTGAATCTGCATCATAACGTTACTTACACTCGCACCACCGTCAACACGAAGCTCCGAAAGAGTAATCTGTGAATCCTTTGTCATCGCTTCGAGCAGGTCTGTAGACTGGAAGGCAATACTTTCAAGCACCGCTCTTGCGAAGTGTGCACGGTTAACACCTCTTGTAAGACCCACAACCGTACCTCGTGCGTACATATCCCAATACGGTGCACCGAGACCTGTAAATGCAGGAACGATATACATTCCGTTTGCATCCGGAACAATCTCAGCGAGCTCATCACAACGGCTCGCATGGTCAATTAGATGAAGCTCATCACGAAGCCATTTGATAACCGAACCTGCATTGAATGCGCTACCCTCAATAGAATAAGTGGTCTTCCCGTTAAGACTCCACGCAACACCTGTGAGAAGATTGTTTTTTGAATCCACTCTCTTTTCACCTGTGTTCATCAGAAGGAAGCAACCTGTTCCATATGTATTTTTAGCCTGACCGGGATTAAAGCACGCCTGACCGAAAAGTGCGGCAGGCTGATCACCTATCGCACCGCAGATAGGTATACCTGCGAGTTCTTCAAGACCGAGAATATTCGGTGCAACTTCACCGTAAACCATACTTGACTCGACGGGTGTGGGAAGCATACACATAGGTACACCGAGTTTTTCGCAAAGATACTCGTCCCATTCAAGCTTATCAACATCAAAAAGCATCGTTCTTGATGCATTTGAATAGTCGGTAACGTGAACCTTACCACCTGTAAGATTCCATATAAGCCATGTTTCAACTGTGCCGAAAAGGAGTTTTCCGCTTTCGGCCGCATCCCTTGCACCGGGAACATTATCAAGGATCCACTTGATTTTTGTGCCTGAGAAATAAGCGTCGATCAGAAGGCCTGTATGCTCACGGATATAATCTCCAAGTCCCTCCGCTTTCAGCTGTTCACACAGGTCTGCTGTACGGCGACACTGCCATACTATAGCATTATAAACAGGTTTGCCTGTATTCTTATCCCAGATGATAGTTGTCTCTCGCTGATTGGTGATACCTATACCTGCAATCTTAGAGACATCAAACTCACCTGAGTTGATAATCGCTGTTATCGCTTTGAGCTGACTGTAGAGGATATCCATCGGGTTATGTTCAACCCAGCCAGTCTTAGGATAAATCTGATCAAACTCATTCTGAGCTTTTGAAACTATTCTTCCCTGCTTATCAAAAACGATTGCGCGTGAGCTGGTTGTGCCTTGGTCAAGAGCCATTACATACATGGTTATGCCCCCAAATTCGTATTTATTATAAGCGGAAAATATAAATATCCACTATATTTATATTTTAAACCTTCTGCATATAAAAGTCAACACGGATCAGATACGTTTTGTAGTATTTGTATAATCGGGAACTTATCCCATATACACATATCAACAACTGTTTAAAAAAGCAAAAATCATACTTGAAATATTCTAAAGCAGAAGTATAATGATAAAAAACAACACATCTTCACAGCTGTGTGGTTTTTATCATAAAGCTTTTATGATAAAGTAAATAAAAAACTTTTGAGGTGATCAGATTGAAAATCATAAAGAAAACCGTTGCAGTAATCCTGACTCTGTGTCTTTTAGTCACACCGCTTGTTTTAAATACAAGTGCAGCAGACAAAACAAAGAAAGCCCTGCCTCTTTCAGCAGGTCTCCCCGCACTCCGCGAGCAGTTTGAAAGCGGTGTTGCAGATGATTCAGAAGAATATGCACTTGATTACTGCTACTATTCTCCCGCAGGTAAAAACGATACTGAGAAGTATCCCGTCGTTATCTACCTTCATGGTATAGGTCACGGTTCATATGTCGGCTCTCAGCTTGACGACAGTTCAATGGCAACATGGGCTTCTGCAGAACTTCAGGAGAGATGGACCGACACAGGCGGAGCATACATCCTTTTACCCAGATGTCCTGAAGACCAGCTGCAGTATTGGAACAAATCTATGGTAGACTCTCTTCGTAATCTTATCGACTGTTTTATTTTTGAGAACAGTGAAAACATCGACACTACAAGAATTTTCATCGGCGGTTCATCCGCAGGCGGAGAAATGACCTGGGATATGGCAATCGCTTATCCCGAATACTTTGCAGGCATTTATCCTCTTGCTTCAACGGGTACAAGATCTGAAGATGATATAAAGAAGTGTAAAGATGTATCTATCTGGGTTTTTGCAAGCGAGCTTGATCCGCTTGTAAACTATTCTTTAAACGTAGTTCCACAGTGGGAAAAGATCTGCGCTTACAATTCTGATCCCGGAAACTGCCGTCTTTCTACCTTCACGGAAGTTCTGAATCCTGACGGAAGCAAGGGCGACTCAAACCACCGCCTTTACACTACAATAATGTACGATTTCTTCACTGTTGACGGTTCAGCATACCCGAATGTTACTACCCAAAACGGCAACGGCCAGAAGCTCAGCCTTGTAAACAAAAAAGGTATAATTTCATGGATGTGTAACACTCACTCTTCTTTTGACGGAAAAACTTCTTCAAGCGGTCTCGGTACAAGCTTATTTGACATTGTGCTCGTACCAATAAGAAATATTATCTTCAAAATAGCAAACATCATTCAAAGACTTCTTGGTCTGGTATAATCAACCTGAAAAGTAAAGATCCAAGACCAATTCAGAAATGGATATTGAAAAATCAAGAAAAAGACTTTACAAGCTGTCTGTTGCTTGTCTTATCATCTGTGTAACAGTTACATAAAATCAAGGTGAGGAGTCCAAAAACTTCTCACCTTTTTTATTAATTATCAATATTCACTTGAAATCTGATGAAAAACGTGATATAATAAAATTGTTAAAAAAATAACACTCTTTTCCAAGTATCAATAGGAGGATAAAACAATGTACAGATTCACTTTACCCAGAGACCTTTATTACGGCAAGGATGCTCTTGAGGCTCTCAAGACAATCAAAGGCAAAAAAGCTATCATCGTTCTCGGCGGCGGCTCTATGAAAAAGTTCGGCTTTGTCGACAAGGTAGTTTCTTACCTTAACGAAGTAGGCATCGAAACTCAGCTTTTCGAGGGTGTTGAACCCGACCCGTCAGTCGAAACAGTTATGAAGGGTGCAGAAGCAATGCGCGCTTTCGAGCCTGATCTCATCGTGGCTATGGGCGGTGGTTCACCGATCGACGCTGCAAAGGCAATGTGGGCTTTCTACGAGTATCCCGAAGTTACATTCGAGCAGCTTATCACTCCGTTCAGCTTCCCTGAGCTTCGTCAGAAGGCAAGATTCATCGCAATCCCCTCTACATCAGGTACAGCTACTGAGGTTACTGCTTTCTCAGTTATCACAGACTATCAGAAGGGTATCAAATATCCCCTCGCTGACTTCAATATCACTCCCGACGTCGCTATCGTAGACCCTGCACTTGCAGAGACAATGCCTGCAAAGCTCGTAGCTCACACAGGTATGGATGCTCTCACACACGCTATCGAAGCTTACGTTTCAACTCTTCATACAGTATTCACAGATCCCCTTGCGCTCAAGGCTATCGACATCGTTGACCGCAAGCTTACAAAGTCATTTGACGGTGATATGGCGGCAAGAGAAGAAATGCACTACGGTCAGTGCCTCGCAGGTATGGCTTTCTCAAATGCACTTCTCGGCATCGTTCACTCAATGGCTCATAAGACAGGCGCTGCTTTCTCAACAGGTCACATCACACACGGTCTTGCAAATGCAATGTACCTCCCCTACGTTATCAAGTATAACTCAAAGGTAGAAGAAGCTGCAGAAAGATACGCTGACATCGCAAAGTCAATCGGTATCACAGCAGACAGCACAGAAGAGTACGTTGACAAGCTCCGTGCAAGAATCGTTGAGCTCAACGACTATATGGGTATCCCGAACACACTCAAGGAGTTTGGCATCATCGAAGCTGAATTCAACGAGAAGATCGATGCTATCGCAGAAAACGCAGTCGGTGATGCATGCACAGGCTCAAACCCGCGTTCAATCGATCCCGCTACAATGAAAAAGCTCTTTACCTGCATCTACTACGGTGAGGAAGTTGATTTTTAATTAAATATCTGTAAAAAAATCACCAACCCTGTCCAAAACGGAAAGGTTGGTGATTTTTATGTTTTAAAATATTATTGAAAGAATCTAAATACCCAAAGGATTTGCGTGCGAACCCTCTTTCATCAGGTACTTTTCATCAGTCGGAGTAATATAACGCTCCGTGGTGTTTTTATTATGTTCGGTTTCTGAAATATATTTACCGTTACAATAGTAAGCATATATTCTTGAATTATCATCGGCAATCGTATATAAGTCTGTCCCGTTTTTTATTTTTTCAATAGCTTCGTCATATGTATCGTATTCGGAATTCAAAAGATACGATTCTATCTCATACAAATTGGTTTTTTCTGCACGGTTTCCTTTATACTCTAATTCAGCTCTCTCAGCTGTCACCGCCCATACGCCGTCGTACATTATGTTTTCGAAGTAAATACAATGTTTCTTGTCAACCGTATCATATCTTACATACAAATGTGATCCTCCCATTGAGCCACCGCCGTACGATTCCCATACTAACCTGATCACCTGTCCGTTTTGTATTCCGAATAAAAAGTCATTTGTTATATACCCTTTTACTCCCATATGTTCCGTATCTGTAAACCTTAACAGCAATTCATAAACACCGTCATCATTAATATCCAACAAGCATGTTTCAATCTTAATTTTCACATCTTGCATATATGTTTCTTCTAAAAGTGTTTCTAATCCGCCATTAACCAGGTAATCATTGTACATCCGGGCATTCTTTTCGTATGTATTCTTCGGTTCCGATTCTGTTATCGGCTCCGTTGGCTGTGTCACGGAAGAAGTTTCCTCTTCATACTCTGCTTCTCTCCACTCATAGAAAGTCCAGACACGTTTTCCGTCGACTTCATTCAGAGCTGTGATGACTTTATAGTTGTACTCTGCGGCTATCTCATCTAACTGTATAAAACGAGTAATAACATCGACTTCATATTTTCCGTCAGGCATCTGTTTTTGGTTGATAAGTGTTGTTTCAGGATACCACTCTTCGCCCGTAGCTATCCATGCAGAGTAATAATATCCCTCATAACGGTACCAGGCGTACGTACCGGTATCTTCATTTAAAGCTTCATCAACTAACGGCTGTATATTGTAAATATTTTCCACGATCCAGTCTACAGCTTCAGCATCAAATCTTACGTATCCTTCATATTTCTGCTTATCGTTATATCTTGTGAGCGGATCAACTCCCATTGTGTCAGTTTCGCAGAATTCTTTCTCCGGAAAACCATACTGTTTTGCACAAACGTCATAAATCTGCAGAGTAAGAAACGTGATATTCCCGACAGCTTGATAATTCGCATCAGGAGATGTGCAATCATAATCATTACTGTAGAACTGAAGCTCACTGAACAATTCAGTCATAAACTTCCAATCCTCCTGCGTTGCTTCCAATCGTTTAACCGCAGGATTTTCAGGAGAATGGATATCTACGCTGTCAACAGCATCCTCTGCGTCGTTATCAACCTTTACGTCAATGATAATAACGATCTCGATTACTTCAGTCTCAGTTGATTCTGTGGGTTCAGTTTTATCCGTAAGCGTAATACGGTAATCACCGTCTTCCTTGAAGTCAATGTCATAAATGTGTTCCGTAGACACGTCTTCAAGTATCGTTTTGCCTTTGAATACACCGTTGAGGACTCCGCCCATAAACATTTTTTCTACTTTGATTTCGTATTTTTCTGACGGGAATTTGTTGATGTCATACACAAGAAGTGAAGTCCTCTGTTTAAGTGTCGGGAACTCTTCGATATATTCTGTAGCAGAGTTTATCTCGTTT